>NZ_JBZFUI010000003.1:0-211243 GCF_058314295.1 Streptococcus sp. ALY_208
TTGGGTCGCATGTAATTGAGCGACCGTCATCACACTTTTGATACTGTCCATAGAAATCTCCTAACTAGTCTCATATGATACTAGTTTACTGATACTTTAAGAGTTATGCAAGTCTTTTGATAGATTTTACTAGTAAAATTTATCAAAAGATAAAAAATTAGTTACAAAACTGATATGAGATTTGCCATATACCTTGTTAC
Organism: Streptococcus sp. ALY_208; assembly: GCF_058314295.1. Lineage (NCBI taxonomy): Bacteria > Bacillati > Bacillota > Bacilli > Lactobacillales > Streptococcaceae > Streptococcus > Streptococcus sp. ALY_208. The sequence goes on from NZ_JBZFUI010000003.1 coordinate 201, forward strand.
TTGTAGCAAATGGACAAGATACAAAATGAGTTTGGAGCAAAAAGTCCAAACTCATTAGGATGTTTTAGATGGGTGAGATGTCACGGTAAAAGTAGAACAAAACCAGCTCTAGGCTATTTAGTCTTTTTAAAGACAGCATCATCAAATTCTGAGTACTTATAAGTTGACGCATCAAATTCTGAATCTAGGGGGCCAGTCCATTGCACATAGGTCAGAGTGCCATCATCGTTTAACTTGAAGCCATATTCTGCATCAAATCCAGCACCTCCCAGGCCAAGGGTAGGCAGGGCATTGCCAATATCTTCACCGTCTGCAAAGCGATACAGATTATCCGAAACTTTTTCAACCTTAGTCACTTTTGCTTGGTAGGTGTCCTTACTACTCTTGATCGTTTTTATAACCGTGCCATCTTTCTTGTACTCCATGGTTTGTGTGCCCTGTTCACCTGCATCCCCCTCCCATTTGCCAATCAGATCTGTTGGAAAAATTTTACTCTGGGCTTGGCTATCTGTACTCTGGCTATGACTGGTGCTCTCAGCATATTTCTTGATCAGATTTTGATAAGCATCCTGCATATCCTCAGGAGCTTTCTCATAAGTGTAATCCAATGCTTTTGACTCATACCAATAGTCTTTGGTGAGATAGACCGTTCCATCTGTTGCTAAAAGGATTTCATAGCTGTCCTTGCTATGATCTACCTGAGTATCATAGAGATCATTATAGCCAAAATTTCCTGCCATTGTATTTTGATCATCAGCTAGTTCATCTTTGTTAATCAAACGGCTTGATTCATCTGTAGCAGAGGCAAATTGCTGATGGGTTTTATCTTTTAGAGTATAGAGCCGAAAGACTGCTGTCGATTGATAGTCCTGGGCTTGATCACTAGTAAGATCATTCCCTAAGAGAGTCAAATCAAGACTGTCTTTTTGAGACAATAGGGATTCTTTATCAGATGCTTTACCATCAACATAGATATCAGTATCTGGCAGATCATTTAGGGATCCTTGGATATATCTCTGGAGACGGGTCATAATTTCCTGACCATCTGAGGTTTTAGCCATCAAGAAAGCGATTGAAGGATTACTAACTACAAGAATCTCTCCGTACTTACTACGTGTCACTACACTATCCTTGGCATAATGGCTATTAAATAACCAATCACCAAATTGGCTGATTACTTTTTCTTCATTTTCTTTTGTCAACTCAACTTTGGTTATCTTTTCTGAGGTCGTTGTTGATGAAGAAGTATCTGCTGATTTTTCTGAAGCCTTTGTACTGTCTTTAGTAACCCTACTGCTACCTTCAACTTGCTTATATTTTTTAGAATTCTCCACATTCACTGTCGGATCACTAGCTGGGTTGAGATTTTTTTTGATGACGATATCGCCTTGATTATCAGGTAGGGTAATTCTTACAGCACTGCCCGATCTGGAGACATCTTTGGTCTCGTAGATCCGTCCAGTACTAGTATTTTTGACTTGGTAAGTGTCGTCCTTGGAACGTCTAATCTCAAAGGTTACCCGTTCTCCTGTCTGCTTATCTATCACATCAGTTGCATAGAGCGTATGGATATCTGCTAGAGCTATTGTCTGTTGATACTTACCAAAAGCCATGAAAATCAAGAAGATGATCATAGCTAATGCAATAAATTTTTTATTCTGTTTCATCCTTTAGCCTCACATAAATAAAAAGCCAATAATATAGCCGAAAACAGCTAAAAATACGATGATAAAAGTCTTGATGATAATGCTCGGACTGAATCTTTTTGAAGGCTTATTATCACTCGGGTTAGAGAGGGGTGGAAACCCATTTTTTGAAGCTTCTGTAAATTCTTGAAAAGTTGGTTTACGTCCTTTTAGGACTTGAAACTCTGTCACCCATTCATCTCTAGTCATCTCGATTTCTCCTTTTTGAACTGTAAGGTTAACACAAAGACTAGGGCATAGACTAAGGCGTGGAGGGCCAGAATCAGATAACCATGCCAGATCTTATCTTGATCCATTTTAAAAAGATCAAGTGCCCAATCTTCAACAGGGATATTGTATTTAGCCATTGTCCCTGGGATTTTGTCCAGCTGGTTAGTCACTCCGAATAAGCGGTGTCCATAACCGAATTAGTAGTTCCTAAATCGATTCCAAGTGCGTAGTTCATAGTCTATCCCTTCCAATCTTTCCTGTGCTGTCACTATTACTATGTCATTAGGGGGGGCAATCCGCTAATCATTTGTCTTTATTATAGCATTAACATAAAGCAAAAAGTCCGGAACTCTTAGGTTCCAAACTTTTTCTACTCCACTGTGTCTTCTGATCTCAGTTTTTTTGAAGTTCCATTCTTATCAGTGATAATATAACCAGAAAAATCTTCATAGCTATATAGATAATCACTATCGGAATCCAGGGCTTCATCATAGGAAATCTTGGAGGACCAAGAAAGCTTTTCCTTAATAGTACCTGAGGTCTCATGATCTTCATCGGCTGAATAACCAAACTCAACGGTTACTGTATAGTCCACCGTATAGTTCGTTGCACCTGTTTGTGTGACTGTAGTAATATCGACATTTGAAAAATTAATCCAGTCTGCTGCTCTATTTTTTGCATTTACTGTATTGTCATCAATCATGGTCTTTAAGTCTTTGTACATACCATTTTCTGTGCCGCCCTTAAAGATATCAGACAAATCATCCGGTGTGGTATTGTCATTATCAGCGTAAGAATCCATTAAACTGTAGGCTTCCGTCATAAGATCATCAGCCGTATCCCTAGTTAAAATGTCTGATACTTCCATGGTTAAGGTGTCTCCATCAGAAATATCTGAAATTTTAGTGGCACTGGTTTTAAGACTGGTACCATCACTGAAGTCTTTTTTTACATAAACCGAAGCGCTGTCCATCACAGGTAACTTTTCAGCTGTATATTGACCATCCTTAAGTGTTCCGACACTCTTACTGCCAATATAGACCTTACCATCGCTGATGTTACTTGAAATCTTAAAACTCAAGTACTTAATATCTAGGGCGATAGTCTGATCCTCTGTTAAGTCTTTTTGAGAGCTAACCTCAATGTCCTGGCCTTTGACCTTTCCAGAAGCTAGGAAGTTATAAGTCCCAGGATAGAGGCGCTCGACTACCTTATTGTAATCTGCAGAATCTGACTTCCCATAGTCTATATCGTTGATGCTAATGTTAAGATCTTTGGTGTTCGTTTGTAGGGTAGCATTAACTGGTTTGACTGCCACTCGCCATTTGGGAAAAATGAAAAATTCATGTCCAGACTTCACCATACTATTACCAGATAGCAGCATGGCTTTATCAGTCGTTGTATTAACAGATTTTTTATCAACATAGGTCAATTCAGAGGATTTGACCGATTTTTTCGTATCTGACCAAACCTCATAATCTACTTGTTTGTCAAAATCTTTGCCAGCCACCTTTAAGTAGCGGTCTGCCACAGCCTCTCTTGAATAATACTGATGACCATATATAAACGAAGAGACTAATGCCAAACTCAACACGACCAAAAAGGTTACCATGACACGATGTAAGATTGATTTTTTAGGCTTTGCTACTGCCCTTGGCTGAACAAACTGGTTGATAGTAGTTAAGTCAAAGTTAGCTGCCTTACCAAGTAAAAATTCTTCTGGCAGAGGAGATCGGCCTACATACTTCCGAAAAGCATTTATCCAAGCATCCTGAGCCGTTGAACCTTTTGATCCTCCAGGGCTGGGACTGGCTACTGACTGAGAAGAGGCACGATCTGATACATCATAAAAGCTCTTTCCAGTTAGATCAGAGCTTTGAGAATTGGAAAGGTTTTCTGAATTGCTATCTAAACCAGCAATCCGACGAATTTCTCGAGGAGAGAAATCCGTCTCCTTGCCTTTCATAAACTCCTGTGGAGTAGGCTTACGACCGACGACACTCTCGAAGAGATCAGCCCATCTTTCTTTCGTTGCCATAGGTTAAACCGCCTTATATATTAGTAATCATTAAATGCTTGAAGAATTTCTTCAAATCCACCTGCAATCATTGATCCTGTAATTTTATAGACAATATAGTAAACAATGACAAATACAAGGGCAGCTAGAATCGAAACGTAGAAGTTATTCACCTTGCCAAAGGTCACATGAGACATATTTTTAATCAAAGCGATAAAAATAATGATGAGTCCTAAACCAATCAAGAAAATTAAGAAATAAGCACTGTTAAGGACAGATTTCAAAGCCGGTATTTTTTCCATTACGGTTGAAAGGTCTGAACTTGAGGAAAGACTACTTAATTCGGACAAATCGCCGGTTTCAGTTATTAGATGCTTTGGAACCAAAAAAGTCACAAGAAATCCCAAAAAGTTTAAAATCAAAAGAATTGGGGTATATGAGAAATATTGACCAACTTTCTGCATAAAAGTCTTACCAGTCTCACGATTAAAGACCACTGGCATGACCATAATAAGTGTATAGAAGATATAAAAGATGATAAAGAAGAGCAAGAATTTGAGAAATCCGAATTCTGATGAAATAGTATCTCGGGCAGCATTAGGAATAGTATCTTGAAGCTCTAATTCAATAGAATTAAGGATTGAGAAGATAAATCGACGAATAAAATTAACCAGTGCCCAACTAGCAAACAAGGCTACGGGTACTAATGTTATTAAACCGAAAGCAAAGTGGCTGTCTTCAGACTTAGCTTGAGGATTTTTAAAGCCATTGAGGAACCAAGTAAAATAATCCTTAACAGCGATACCAAAGGCAGATGGTTGAGCTGGCTGGGCTGGCATTTGATATTGAGGAACTTGTCCAGCCATAGCTTGCTGCTGGTAATAGGCCTGCTGCTGTTCTGGTGTTAATTGCGCAAACTGAGCCTGCTGTTGAGCTGCCATTTGCTCTGGTGTGAATTGTGGCGCTTGTTGCTGAGCTGCCATCGGTTCTTGTGTAAACTGAGGCGCTTGTTGTTGGGCTGCCATTTGCTCTGGCGCAAACTGAGGCGCTTGTTGTTGAGTTGGCACCTGATCTTGTGTAAACTGAGACGCCTGTTGCTGAGGCATTTCTTGAGGGGCTACAGGTTGGTCTACTGGGTTGTCATCCACAAATTCACCTGCAGCAATCGCCTGAGCGATCTCCTCTTGTGAGGGCATACGCCCATTTAACGCTTCAAAGTACTCCATCCAATCCTGTTTGTTCATAATAAATCTCCTTAAAAATTATCGACTAGACCAGCTAAAAGTCTGATCTAGTACAAAGAGTCAACTGTCATCAAAAGGTAACCGTGATCATTTATCATCATTTTAAACCATTTTAAGACACAGTTTATTCTACACTATTTTCACTAATGAAACAATACGATTTCAATAAAAATAAGGTAGAGCTGGCCTTTTCCTATCTATCTCACTCATGAAAAAAGCAGCCTTGACCTTGATCAAGACTGCTTAGAAAATTATTGAATGAAAATGGTTACTGTCTACTAAGCTTTAAGGTAGCGTCTCATAGACAAGATTGACCCTAAAGAGCCGATAATAATACCTAGCGCAGCTAGAGCACCAATTAAATAAAAGAGATAAGGGTCTGTCGGATAGAGCGATAAATTATCTCCTTTCAATTTATTCTGGAAGGAAGCTAGGGCAATATTGTAACCAATAAAAAGGACTCCTGCTGGTAGGATAGAGCCTAGTAGACCAATCCAAGCACCTTCTAAAAAGAAGGGCGTACGAATATAAGAATTCTTAGCACCTACCAAACGCATAATGATAATATCGTCCTTACGTGACATGATCGTGATGCGAATCGTATTTGAAATCAAGAAAATTGCAACAAGGATAAAGAGAACGACTCCTGCTAGTCCCCAGAATTTTATTCTATTAGAAAGATCCGCTAGTTTCTCAACATCATAGTCAGCATATTTGGCGTCATTAACACCTTCAATTGTTTTAAATTTTTTTGTGATTTTTTCCATTTTATCGTAGGAATTTACCTTGACGATATAGGCATTGTAGAGGGGATTATTGCTAGAATCAAACCCCCATACTTTTCCTAGATTTTTGGTGAGCTTTTCTAGCTGCTCATCACGTGTAGAGTAGGTAATCTCTGTTACGCCATCAACAGCCTTGAGCTGGTCATAGATCACATGGTATTTTTTATTTTGATTACCATCAGCATCCAACTTGTTGTTGTCGTAGACATTGGTCTCAAGGTAAACATTGATGACCATGTTCTTTTCGACATCATCAATCAATTTATTGAGGTTCAATAAGAGGGCAACAAAGATACCTACGACAGTCAAGGTAACGCTGACCATGGAAATGGCTGAGAAGCTCATCCAGCCTTGGCGGCGGATATTGACCATGGATTGGCGTAAATGTCGGAAGAAATTTCTAATCATCGTATTCGTACTCCCCTCCTTCTTGATCTCGGACAACCTTGCCGTCTTCTAGAGCGATGACACGGTGCCTATGTCCATTAACAATGACGTTATTGTGGGTAGCCATGATAATGGTCGTTCCTTGCTCATTGATGCGCTCCAGCAGATTCATAATTTCCTCAGAAATCTCAGGATCCAGATTCCCTGTCGGTTCATCTGCAATGAGAACACGGGGCTTATTGACTAGAGCACGGGCAATAGCAACACGTTGTTGCTCACCACCTGATAGCTGTCTTGGAAATGAGCGCTCTTTATGCTGAAGCCCGACTAACTTGAGGACTTCTTTCACACGGCGCTTAATCACCTTACGACGTTCACCAATAACCTCCATAGCAAAGGCTACATTTTCATAAACTGTTTTGTTGTTTAGTAGTTTATAATCCTGAAAAACCACGCCAATAGAGCGACGCAGGATAGGAATTTGACGTTTTTTCATCCTATTGAGACGGTATTGACCAACCTTGATAGTTCCACGACTCGCTTCTTCCTCACGGTAGAGAAGACGGATAAGACTGGATTTCCCAGCTCCTGATGGTCCCACTAGGTAGACAAATTCTCCTTGGCCGATTGTCAAAGTGATGTCTCGTAGAGCGACATCCCCACGGCCGTAACGCTTGACCACTTTATTAAGTTCGATCAGTGCCATAATATTCCTTTCTGTATAACATTAGTCTTCGAGCCGCCACTTGAGATAAGCATCAATAAAGCCGTCGATGTCCCCGTCCATGACCTTGTCTACCTGGGCAACTTCATAGCCTGTACGATGATCCTTGACCATGGTATAGGGGGTAAAGACATAAGAGCGGATTTGACTGCCCCAAGTGATCTCTTTTTTATCCCCTTTGAGGGCAGAAACTTCCTCTGCTTTTTTCTCTTGTTCCATTTGATAAAGCTTGGCTTGGAGCATCTTCATAGCACGATCCCGGTTTCCATACTGAGTCCGGTCAACAGTAGAAGCTACGACGATACCAGTAGGAATGTGGGTTAAACGCACACCGGTTGAGACCTTATTGACATTTTGTCCACCAGCACCACCTGAGCGGAAAGTATCCATCTTAATATCATCGTCACGGATATCAACCTCAATAGTATCATCCAACTCCGGCATAACCTCAACCGAGGTAAAAGAGGTATGACGGCGTTTGGCAGAGTCAAATGGTGATATGCGCACCAGACGGTGAACACCCATCTCAGACTTGAGCAGACCATAAGCATTGGGACCTTCAAATAAGAGGGTCACGGACTTGATACCAGCTTCATCACCAGCTTGATAATCAAGAGTCTCAACCTTGAAACCTTGAGCATTGCCGTAGCGCTGGTACATACGCAGCAACATCTCTCCCCAGTCCTGAGCTTCAGTCCCACCAGAGCCAGGATGGATCTCAAGAATAGCATTATTATGGTCATAAGGTTCTGACAAAAGCAGAGTCATTTCATAGCTTGTCATCATCTTATCCAACTTTTCGAGGACGCTTTCAAGCTCAGCTTGAACACTGGCATCTTCCTCAAGCATTTCCATATAAAGCTCTGACTCTTCGGATAATTCAACCATTTGGTTAAAGGTATCATAAGTTTGTTTGAGCTCACTGAGTTCCTGTGATGTCTTTTGGGCAAGAGTATTGTCATCCCAAAAGTCTGGCTCAGTCATTCGATTTTCAAGCAGGGCAATCTCTTCTTCTAGACCTTCTAAGTCAAAGAGACCTCCTGAAGCTAGTCAACTTCTCTTGATTATCTACTAATTTTTGGCGGATTTCAGCCACTTCCATAGGGTTGCACTCCTTTATCTTTTATTGAGGCTGGGATAAAAGTCCAGACTCCTTAGCATTATTTTAGATTAAAAAATTAATGCAGTAGCTGGGGCAACAAAATCAAAATCGTCATTTTATAATGACTGACTGATTGAGTCCCACTCTCATTGTAACTGTTTTATTCTACCACAAAGGGGCTAAATTTGCCATGTGCCACAGATCAATCCCACTCAACCAAAGTCAGTCATATCTTTTAGGGCGTTTTTTTGCTAGAATATAAGCCATGAAAAAACTTGCTATTATGAGCGATTTACATATTGACCTCAATCGTTTTGGAGATTTTGAGATCCAAACTCTGATAAAGATATTACAAGAACAAGAGGTTACACACCTCCACTTAGCCGGTGATATCAGCAATCATTATTACGATATCACCCAGCCTTTTCTGACATTTTTGTCTCAACATCTGGAAATAAGTCACAATCTCGGAAATCACGATATGCTAGATTTAGATGAGTCGACCATCAATCGTCTTGATTATCAGGTTTACCAGATTGGTCAACGTCAACTGTTAAGTTTTCATGGTTGGTATGATTATTCTTTTTCCCCAGATAATCTAGACGATATTCTCCGGCTCAAGCGTACTTTTTGGTTTGACCGCAGACTCACACGTCAGGCTGACGATCCTGATATTGTGGATGGGATCTTGAATAGACTAGAGAATATGTTAAAGGAGCTAGATACCAGCCGCTTGATTGTTGCTATGCACTTTGTGCCTCATCGGAATTTCACTATGACACATGAGCGGTTTAGACCCTTTAACGCCTTTCTAGGCAGCCAGCGTTTTCATGAATTGTTTGTCCGCTATGGCGTTAGGGATGTGGTCTTTGGTCATGCTCACAGGTCTTACGGGGATCAAAAGATTGATGGTATCACGTATCATTCACGCCCTTTGGGCTATGTCAGAGAGTGGGACTTGACAATAGACTTTGTCTCAGATCATCCCGAATACAATCCAAGTGGTAGCTGGAATCTCTCCAAGCGCTACCACTTGGTCAAGGACAAGGCAAACTATCAATCCTATAAGAAAAAACAATTACCTGAAGAATTGTTAAAGTCAATGACTTTATTTGAGCTATAACTTAGAGGTCTAGCAGAGATGTCTCCTCAAATCTTTCTAGACTAGCTGATAATGGAGTGACAAGGAGGTCTATCGTGAGCGACTTCGAAAGATGGGGACGATATATAGGCAAAGAACTGCGCAAGCGTACTCTAGATTTTTTAAGAATTAGTTTATGGCTTTATGTCTTTGGAGCTTATCTGGCTAAGGGCGCTTTGTCTTTGCTTATCAGCCGTATTAGCCTTTATGCTAATACGGGGCGATTAGATATAGGTGACCTGCCAGAGATCCTCAAACATCCCTTAGCTCTAAGTAGTCTCATGGGCTATCTCTTTCTTCTTTTAGCAATCAGTCTAGGTGAAGCTATTATCCTGCTTAGATCTTTAAGGAGCGATAATAATAAGCCTGATAAAGACCCAGGCTTCCAATCATTGCAGCAAGGTTCCAGGCAAGGGCTGTTTAAGCAGTTGGCTATTTGTATCAGCTATCTGCTTATCTTTCTTCCTGTCAGTCAATTAGGCTTCAGCTGGAGTCTACTGAAGGATTTTGATCTCCCTAGCTTGCTAACTCCTTATGGACAAGGGGGAGTGGTAGGTTTTATCGCTTGTTTGATCTGGGGAGTGCTGATTTACCTCAATATCAGACTTCTCTTCTTTTTACCGCTAACTGTAATAAAGGGCTTAACACCCAGTCAGGCTCTACAGCAAAGCTGGACACTTTCACGTATTCATCAGTCCTTACTCTTCAAAGCCAGCCTCCTCTATACAGGGGTATCTTATTTTCTCTGGACTTTTTGCCGACTGCTTGTAACTTATCTGATAAGCCAACACAGCCTCATCAATAGTCTTGCTCCCTTCTTTTTCTTATTTGCTTGTGTATTGGTAATCCTAGGAAAATGGATACTTTCACTATTAGCTTGTAGCTTAATAAGTCAGGAACAAGCAAAAGTGTCCGTAAGACTATTGAGCCAGCCTCTTTCCTATAAAGGATATCATCTAGTTGGTGCCATTCTCTTGCTAGGCTTATTGGGGTTTGGACTGATCACGTCTAGTCTTGAGACCAACTACCGAGACAGTCAAGCTCCACTTCTTATCGCACACCGTGGTTATACCAAAAATGCTGTCGAAAATTCGATAGAAGCGATGCAAGATGCTCATAAACTTGGTGCTGATTACTCAGAGATGGATATCGTTATGACTAAAGATCAGCAGTTTGTCGTCAGTCATGACAATAATCTCAGGCGTCTGGCCCATCTCAATCGCAATATTTCCGATATGACTCTGAAGGAGGCCAAGACTATTACACTTAGGCAAAGAGGCTTTAGCAGCCATCTTTCTTCTTTGGGAGAATTTTTAAGTGCTGCTAAGGCTAGCCATCAAAAACTCATTATCGAGCTTAAGCCCTACCATTCAGATCCTGACACCTTTTTGAGAGCTTTTATCAGACAGGCCAAGCGTGAACATCTATTTAGCACTCATGAGATCATGTCTACCAATCGTTCCCTCATTGAATCACTGGAAGATCAGATCCCTCAAGCTAAAACCGGCTATATTATGAAATTTGTAGCTGGCAAGCTTCCTGATACTTCGGTAGACTTCTATGCTGTTCAAGAATTTTCTGTGACACCTTGGGCACTACTAATTTCTCATAAACGGTCCAAGCCTATTTATGCTTGGACTGTCAATCAGACCAGTCAACTACAAGACTTTTCCAATAGTTCTGTCTCTGGTATCATTACCGACCAACCTGATCTTTATCAAAAAGCAAGGTCTGATCTGTCTTTATCTCCCCCTCTTATCAATAATATAGAATTTAATGAATAACCGTAAAAAGTCTGGACTTTTAGTTCCAGACTTTTTACGGTTATTCATTTGATTGGTGCAGTAATTGAAAGTAAGATTGAGTTGATATAACTAAGAAGTTATGGCCTGCACCCTTATCACTCATGGCTGATTGTTTTTTAATGCTTGGATCCCTACCTGATACCGTCAGCTGGTCTGTCTAAGTATTAAGTGAAACATTAGCGTCTCTGAGCATTGAGCCAATCGAAGACATTGTTATAGGTTTGGTTATTATAGACTGCCTTAGCATCGCCACCGTGCGTTCTATTGCTGGCAACTATACCATAATATTGATCCCAGTTTTTAGCATTGTCTGTGTTTTGTACACCCGTCACCTGGTCATTGAGGAGATAAACCCAAGACCAGTGACCATTATAGGTTGCAGTTGGGATAAAGCTTCCTTGATTACTTTCAAAGTAAGAGAGCCATTTGTTTTGGGCACCAGCTTTGAGAAGATTCTTATAGAAAGGCAAGGCATTGTTATCTGCTAAGACCGTGTCATCTGCTCTGGTCTGAATGAGCCACATAGGCTGATCATAAAGGGCTGAGAGCGCCTGACTATCAATCGCTGTATTATTCTGACTGAGGTGGCTGTCAAAAGGTGCAGAAATCGGTAATAGAGCAGCAAAATAGTTAGGATAGGCAATTCCCATCTCTGCAACCATGCCGCCACCGCTAGAAAGTCCAGCCAGATAGATACGATTAGCATCTACATCTGGATGAGAAGCAACGTATCCCCTAATGACAGACATCAAGCTAGCTGTATCTTCCTTGGTCCACTGAGCAGGTGATTGAAGGGCTAAAACATAAGCTCCTTTTTGGTCCCCATTTCCAGTAGAGCTAAAATGATTTTGAATAGGGTTATAGGTCAACTGGTCTACATCATTAGCCAAGAGTGGAATAGTGATATCGCTACCTGCTTCACCAACACCATGCAGCCAAATGATTAGAGGATTCTTCTCACCACCACGAAGGCTGGTTGGGGCATAGGCGGCAAAGTTATAACGGCCTACTGTACCACGCTCATTGAAGCGCTCAGTATCTGGCATGATACGATTTTGAATAGCATTTTGACTAGAGTGAACGACTTGGTGACGGCTAGTCCCTTGTGCTAAGACTTCTAAACCATCGACCGTGACAGTATAATCACTGACCCACTGATTTTGCCATTTAGACAAGTCGAATGTAAAAGGTGAGGCATTGTTGGCTGCATTATTTTGGTCGTAAGGTACTTCTAACTCTAAGGTAACATAATTGCTATCCTTGAGATAGACCACATTACCACGTGCATCAGACACATAAGAATTTGTAACCTTGCGCTCAGCTCCTGCTGTTGTCACCTTAGCTAGGTCATGGATCACAGCTGGTGTCACTGGACGATCAAATTGCAGGACTATCTTAGATACGCTGGGACCAAATTCAAAACTATAAATAACCAGACTAGTATTGACAACGTTAGCCTTGTCTTTAGCACTGGCTTGACCATTAGCGTTAAATTGGTATTCTAAGCCATCAATCTGGCGACTAGTATTTTTAAGCTGAAGTCCCTTAGTTTCTTCGTAGTAGTATTGAAGACCGTCGATCGTTACAAAAGTACCTTTGGCTTGCTTTCCTGTCGCAGGATCAAAATAAAGACTTTGGCCATCGATGGTTTGAGCCCCATAAACCTTGGCTCCGTCACTACCGTGATAGTACCAAGTCTTATCATCGGCCCCCATATGGAAGCGATTGACCCATTTTTCACCAGAATCTGCATCGTAATAGTAGACCTTGTCCGCAATAGTAACTTCCCGACCCTTGACCTGCTTACCATCTGCTTCAAAATAGTAATCTTTACCATTAATATTCTGCTGACCAGTGACATTATTACAGTTAGCATCCAAATAGTACCAATTTCCTTGGCTATCATCTACAAATGTGTTGCTGTAGCGGGTGGAAGCTACTGATTTAGGGCTTAGAGCTGCTGGTTTTGCTTGGCTAGCTTCTCCTTGATTTTCTAGGGGAGCTTGGACAGTCGGCACTTCCTTAGTGTTCACTGTATTTGAGTCTATTGGAGCTGCTTGGGCTGTTGACTCTGTGGTTTTTTGCTCAGGCATAGCTTGTGAGTTCTCAGGAACATTAGTCAGCTCTCCTTGAGTCTGGTAGGTAGAAGAGTCTGCCGGTTGCGTTGAGGATGACTCTTCTGTCACATTTGTCGATTCAAGCTGGACTGGTGCACCTTGGTTAGGCTCATCTGCGTAGACACTGCCCCCAAGTCCAGATATAGCTGTCGCTAAAACGACACTTGCTAAACCGACTGATAATTTCCGATAACCAAATCGTTGCTTTTTTTCCAACATAATACTACTCCACTTCTACTACTTCATAATCCTATCAAAAGCTAAACACTACTATCTGATAGGAAAAAGGATAAACCCTTTTGGCTACTACTAGTCTAGTCTGTGGGATAGCGACTATTTCTCTCCTTCCCCACTAAGAAATAATCGCATATCCTTACTAGATTATGGGGCAATTTTAACATATCCTTAAAAATTTTTCAGATATTTATCATCCTCACTTTATGGTCTTTACATTTTTTCTTCTAGTGCCACATCTGGATATTTGTCTGCAAACCAACGCAGGGCAAAATCATTTTCAAAGAGGAAAACAGGCTGGTCAAACCGATCCTTAGCTAGAATATTACGACTGGAGGACATACGCTCATCTAAATCTTCTGGCTTGATCCAGCGAACCGTTTTATTCCCCATTGGTGTCATAACCACTTCAGCATTATACTCACCTTCCATGCGGTATTTGAAAACCTCAAATTGCAACTGGCCAACTGCTCCAAGCATGTACTCACCGGTCTGATAATTCGTATAGAGCTGAATGGCTCCCTCTTGAACCAATTGCTCAATTCCCTTGTGGAAGGACTTTTGCTTCATAACGTTCTTGGCAGACACTTTCATGAAAATCTCTGGTGTAAAGGTTGGTAGGGGCTCAAACTCAAACTTATTTTTCCCCACAGTTAGAGTATCTCCAACCTGATAAGTCCCTGTATCATAGACACCAATAATATCACCAGCCACTGCTTTCTCCACATTTTCACGACTTTCAGCCATAAATTGGGTCACATTAGATAGTTTGACTCCCTTGCCAGTACGGGTCAAATTAACCGCCATACCGCGCTCAAACTCACCCGACACAATCCGGACGAAGGCAATACGGTCGCGGTGGCGTGGATCCATATTGGCTTGAATTTTGAAAACAAATCCTGAAAAGTTTTTGTCCAAGGGATCAATCACCTGGTCATCGATTGTCTTATGGCCGTGCGGTTCTGGTGCAAACTCTAAAAAAGTATCCAGAAAAGTCTGCACCCCAAAATTGGTCAAGGCAGATCCAAAGAAGACGGGGGTTAAGGTCCCTTTGAGAATGGCTTCCTTAGAGAACTCATTGCCAGCTTCAGTTAGGAGTTCAATATCCTCTTTGGCTTGATCATAGAAAGGATTGGCACTGAACCAGTTGTCTCCTTCTTCGATAGTGGCAAAGCGCTCATCTCCTTTATAGAGCTCCAAGCGGCTGTTGTAAATATCGTAAAGCCCTTCAAAAGCTTTTCCCATACCGATGGGCCAATTCATTGGGTAAGCAGCGATTCCCAGCACTTCCTCTAGTTCTTCGAGTAAATCAAGCGGCTCTCGTCCATCACGGTCTAACTTATTGAAAAAGGTGAAAACAGGGATGCCACGATGTTTAACAACCTCAAAGAGTTTCTTGGTTTGTGCCTCGATCCCCTTAGCAGAGTCAACAACCATGACAGCTGCATCTACTGCCATCAGGGTACGATAGGTGTCCTCAGAAAAATCCTCATGCCCTGGTGTATCTAAAATATTGACGCGCTTACCAGCATAATCGAACTGCATGACCGATGAGGTAACAGAGATACCACGCTGTTTTTCAATGTCCATCCAGTCAGACTTGGCAAAGGTGCCGGTCTTTTTCCCTTTGACCGTTCCAGCTTCACGAATTTCTCCACCGAAATAGAGCAACTGTTCAGTAATCGTTGTCTTCCCTGCGTCAGGGTGAGAAATAATGGCAAAGGTGCGGCGCTTTTTAATCTCATCTTCTAATGTCATATCTTTTTCCTTATCTTTATCTTTTAGTCTGCATGATAGATAGCTACTCAGCAATAGCATTTGCCTAAGCTAGCTAACGTGTCGTAATTCCCACTCATTATAACGAAATTGAGGGAGGTTTTCAATGTGAGTCTTTGGATTAAGGCTCTCTTTAAAACTTGCCTAATAAAAAGAGTCTGAGACAAACGTTCAAACTCTTTGGCACTCTGTTCTATATTACGAGATTGACCTGATTGATTTTCACTTATTCCTAGTCTCATCAAAGGGTCTCAGTCCTAGTAAAATGTAAGCAATTTTGAGTATCTAAATCAAAATACTGGTTTTCGTCCCACCTCTATTGCGATGGAGCATCGCCATCTGGTAAGTTTGGATCTGTTTCTGAGCTTGCAGGGATATTAGGATCTGTGGAACTGGATGAAGAGGATGATTCTGGGGACTCTGAGACACTGTCTGAACCATCTTCAGATGTTTCATCAGCTAGGTCTTCTTGATCTTGGGTTTTGGTACCACTGGCGTAAATTCCAACCTCCATATCAATAGTCGCATTACTGCCCACCTTATCTTTTATATCATCATAGTAGGGTAATTTCTTATCAATTTTTGATAGGGGAACTAAGACAGTATTACCGTCTTTCATCGTTAATTTCAGGAGATCTGGGGTCGTCTTAGATTTTGCCAGAGAAATAGTTTCAATCTGACTGACCAAGTCTTGGTCCATCTTGATTATCTTCTTAATAAGGAGAGTTAATTCCTTTCCGTTTTCCAGATTGATCGTCGTGAATTCATCTGGTAAATCACTGGCAGGTACTGTATCCAATCTTTGACCACTCTCTAAAATTGGGAGATAGCCAGTGTCGGACTTGGCATAAGCAATGATACTATACTCTTTGACATGGATAGTGAAAGTCACTGGAAAGCGATAGCTAATCGTTGCTGATTTGATCCAAGGATCATTTTGCTTTATATTTTTTTCCAGCTGTCCTCTATCTAAAAAAGTAGATAGGGTATAAGCATCGTCCACCACACCTGTCGATTTTAGAACTTCCTGGGCCGTCGTTTGGTTAGCACCTCTCACTTCAAAGTGTTTGACCTTGCTGAGCGGCGTCATGAAAAAAATAGACAAAACCAGACCTAGAATGGCAGGAACAAGAATGCTGGCCATACGTCGGCGAAACTTTGGTGCTCTGGGATGACTAGGTTTATTGGGTTTAGCTTTTTTATATTGAGACTTTGTTTTAGACCCAGAGGTCTTTGCTGGACTTTCTTTGAGCTCGGTGCCTGTTTTCTTAGAATTTTTTTGCTGCGTCAGCGTTCCAATGGTTTCTGAGTCAGAGTTACCATTGTCTTTTAGGCGTTTGCGTTTTTCAGCTATCAACTCTTTCTGGAGCTTTTCTTGCTCTTTTTTTTCTTCTTCTTTTTGCTTTAAAAAGTCGAGGTTACGCTTTTGCCATTCAGTAAGCCCTTGATTGCCTTGATATTTTTTAGAGTCTTTTGGGGGTGTCTTAGCCAACGTTTCCTCCTTCTTATTTCTTATGAGTAATAGCCTCGCTCAACAAGCTATAAAATTCATCTGGCGACTTCAATTCTTTCGTTTGTGCCATGGATTCTAGGTATTGGTCTTGATCATCTAAGAGCTGATCAATAGCGTGGTGGAGCTTATCAAAGGTCAGCTCAGGCTCTGGCAACTCAAGCGCATAGCCTTTTTTCTCAAAGTAGGCTGCATTTTCTAGCTGATCTCCTCTGCTCGCTTCCTTGCCAAGAGGAACAATCACATGCAATTTTTTCATCGCTAAGAGCTCAAATATGGTATTGGATCCTCCCCGTGTTACAACAACATCAGCCAGACTCATTAGGGGCTGATAGAGGTCTGTCACATAGTCAATACGATAGAGATTTTTCTCTAAGCTATTGAGGCTCTTATCACCAGATATATTGATGACATTGTAATTAGCCCTGAGCTCAGGGGTTTGGCTAATGAAATCATTAAAGACTTTGGCACCAGCTGACCCTCCGATAAAGAGCAGGGTTTTGAGATGCGGATCAAATTGAGCCTTAATAGGCGCTAGGGCTTCTTGGTCCTTGCTTGTCCAAGTAAAGTCCGTTACCTTAGTAATCGCTCCTACATGTTGTGCCTTGACTAGGGTTTGAGGCTGCTCAAATGTTGTATACATTTTTGTTGCAAACTTATAGGCGATTTTATTTGCCAAGCCCATAGATAGGTCCGACTCATGCACAAAGACAGGCACTCCTAATACTTTACTAGCAATGACGGGAGGTACAGATACAAACCCACCTTTGGAAAATAGGGCTTTGGGCCTGATACGAGCAATGATAAAAATTGACTGAAGGATCCCCCAAGCTACTTTAAAGACATCCCACATATTTTGGAATGAAAAATAGCGACGCAGCTTTCCTGTAGCGATATTATGGAAGGTCACTTCCAGATCAGACTTGATTAGCTGTTCATACTCAATTCCATTTTTATCACCAATATAGTGAACTTCCCACCCATCCTTCAAAAATTTAGGGATAAGAATAAGGTTCAAGGTTACGTGACCCACAGTACCACCGCCCGTAAAAACAATTTTCTTAGCCATGATTATTCTCCCTTGAGAGACTCGACGGCAGCAATAAACTCATCTCCACGAACCTCAAAATTTTTATACATATCCCAGCTAGCATTAGCTGGACTCAACAGGACAACATCACCCTTTGCTGCTTCTTGAAAGGCTAGTTGTGTGGCTTCCTTAACATCTTTAGCATCAAGATAGCTAACTCCGGCTTGATCTGCTGCACGCTTCAGACGTGGAGCAGACTCACCTAGGATTACCATTTTCTTTAGCCCTTTTATATCGGCTACTAGCTCATCGAACTCATTTCCACGGTCTAAACCACCTGCGATTAAGATGACTTGACTATTGTCAAAGCCTGATAGAGCTTTTTGTGTTGCTAAAATATTAGTTGATTTACTATCATTGTAGAAGGTGACTCCAGACACCTCTCCAAGCGACTGAAGGCGATGTTTGACGCCACCAAAGCTGGCTAGGGTTTCCTTAATAGCCTGATTGTCAATACCAGATAGTTTGGCAACAGCGATCGTTGCCAGAGCATTTTCTATATTGTGGCTACCTGGAACACCAAGGTCAGCGGCTGCCATAATACGTTCATCTTTAAAATAAAGACCGCCTTCCTTAAGATAAGCCCCATCAACTTCTTCATTTGTCGAAAAAGGGACTACTGTGGCATGAGTCTTGGTAGCTAAATCCTTAGCGAGGTCCTGATTAAAATTGAGAACCAGATAATCCTCGGCAATCATGTTCTTTTGAAGATTCCACTTGGCTGCTACATAGTCTTCAAAACTGCCATGATAATCAATATGAGTTGGCATTAGATTGGTCACAACAGCTATATGGGGGTGGAATTGATCGATCCCCATCAGCTGGAAGGAGGATAACTCCATGACTAGTCTGTCTTTATCTGAAGCCGTTTGAACGACCTCAGATGCTGGAAAACCAATATTTCCCGCAAGAAGTCCTGATTGACCACCAGCATTTAAAACATCCGCAATCATCGTCGTTGTTGTCGTCTTGCCGTTTGATCCTGTAATACCGATAATGGGGCTGTCTGATACTCGGTAAGCCAGCTCCACTTCAGTATAGACAGGAATACCTTTTTCTATAGCTTTTGAAACCATGGGATTATCGTAACGGATGCCTGGATTCTTGACCATATAGGCAAAGTCTTCATCCAAGAGTTCGAGTGGGTGAGAGCCGCAAATGACCTTAATTCCTTCTTCCAGAAGAGACTGAGCTGAGGGATTTTCCTCAAAGGCTTTCCCATCATTGACCGTTACGATAGCTCCAAGCTTAGACAAGAGACGTGCTGCTGCCTCGCCCGAACGTGCCAAGCCAAGAACCAAGACTTTCTTATTTTCAAAATCTGTAATAGTTTTCATACTGCACCCAATTCTACCTAATATCGTTCCTTATATTTTACCTTTAATCCCATGCTTTTTCAAGGTAAATACAAGGGAGTTTAGCTCCTAGTATATTGACATAAGTTTGAACTTTTGTGATAAAGAATAGCTGTTTTTTCCGTTCTTGTTATCAGTTTTTAAAAGAGCACTAAAAGCACCTCAATTGTTAGATTTTCTACCTGACTTTTTGGAGATGCAGGTCAGATATGGCAGTTTTACATAAAGTTTACTGAGACTTCCTCAAAAATTTTCAATAATCCTATAAGATTTAAAGTAACCAATAATAAAGAAATGAGGTCAGCAGATGAAAAGTTCATTCAAACTTGTGAAAAGCTGTAGTGCATTGCTATTGTCCATTAGCCTACTTGTAGCCTGTCAAAATAATAATGCTATTAGTAACTATAAGCTAGACACCACAGCTGTCAATAATAGTCAGGTAGCTAAAAAAACTGCAAACGGACGAGATGTGCAACTTTACGATACTAATCGTCCCAAAATCGAAGACTACACAAAAGTTAACACTAATCAAGCCAAATATGTTTTTTTGTTTATTGGGGATGGTATGGGAATAACACCTGTGACAGCAGCAGAAAATTATAAAGGTTTTACACAGACAAATAAGGATGAAGTGTACCCTGATTTGATGAATTTTACTGAAATGCCTGTGATTGGTCTGAAAACACAGTACGATTGTCACTCTTTCATTCCTGATTCAGCTTCCACTGCTAGTGCTTTTGCGACGGGGAACAAGACACAGACGAACTCCCTAGGGGTTTCTGGTGATTTTGAAAAGTCATCTGATTCTATCGCAGAGAAGGCAAAAAGAGCAGGAAAATCGGTCGGGATCTTATCCACAGTGACGCTCAACCACGCTACGCCAGCTGGTTTTTATGCCAACGAAGAATCACGCGAATCTTACTATGATATTGGTAAGCAAATGACAAAAACAGATTTTGATTATTTTGCTGGAGGATCATTAAATGAAAGAACAGGTAAAGCTAATAATCAAAGAGATCTATATGATATTCTAAGAGATGAAGGCTATACGATTTATGAGACAAAAAAGGATGCCAAGAAAATCAATAAAGATTCCAAAAAGGTTTATTGGGTATCCGAAGATTTGCAGGATGAAGGCTCAATGACCTACGCTATCGATAAAACTAAAAAGAGTCAAGATTTTGGTGACATGGTGGCAAAAGGGATTGAAGTCATGGAAGATGATCCCGAGGGCTTCTTTATGATGGCAGAATCTGGGAAGATTGACTGGGCTGAGCATGCAAATGATGGTGCGACCACTGTTGAAGAGGTTATCGATTTTCAAAATTCTATTCAGGAGGCAGTTGATTTTTATAATGAACATCCAGATGAGACTTTGATTGTAGTGACAGCTGACCATGCTACAGGAGGTTTTACTATTGGGAATGCTTCAACAGGATATGAAACTTATTTTGATGTATTAACTAAACAAAAAGGCTCACAAGTTGAATTTGATAATATTGTTACAGAAGCATTAAAACAAAATCCACAACTGACTTTTGAGGAGTTTAAATATAACATCGAGGAGTTCTTTGGTCTTAAATTAGAAGCGGATGCTCCATCTGAAAAGGTAAGTAACTCCGATAAAGACTCTTATCAGGAAGAAAAGGATAATAATCGTATGCTTTGCTCCAAAGAAGAGTATGATCAACTGAGGGCTGCTTTTGAGGAATCTAAAAAGCCATCAGAAGAGCAGAATGTTAGCTATGGTGGCTATGTACCCGTGTCTGTGACAGCCACACGTATTCTTGATAAAAAATCAGGACTAGCTTGGTCAACCAATGACCATTCAGGTGAAAAGGTTCCTGTTTATGCTATGGGATCAGGTGCTTATATGTTTGATGGAGAGTTTGATGATACAGATGTTGCTATCAGGATAGCTGATGCTATGGGATTCAATGGCAAAGTGACCCAACCAACTGATAAAGGTGAAACTAAGACACAAAAACCATCAGGTGTGGGGCAGCAAAAACCAAACTCAAAATAATATTGTGCTATTTTTAACAGTGAAAAGAAATTTCCCTCTAAGCAGGTGTTCCCCTAAAAATTGGATAAGAATCAGAAAAAATAAGCCTGAATCTATCAGACTTATTTTTTTGAGTGATCATCTTTAGCCTTGAAATAATTACGAATAAAACGATAGCTGCGAGAAAAATACTCGGCATGTTTATTTGGTTTTGGCGATAAGAGCAGGACATCGCGCAGTGTAAAAAATCCAAGTCCTATCATCACTATCCCTAGAAAGACCTCAGGAGGGGATTGGAGTAATTTTGCAAATCCAAGTATAGAGAGGACTAAAAGAATAGCTACGATCCCGATGATCAATATCATATTCATGGTATTCTTTATCGACTTAGGTGCCGCAAAGAAATAATAAAGGGCAATCAATATTGCCACAATAATATAAGACATCTCGCACTCTCCTTACCAGAAGTAAGAACACCATTACTCAGCTGTCTTTTTCTTACGCTTATTAGCCTTATCACGCTCAGCCTTGTTCAAGATTTGTTTACGCAAGCGAATAGACTCAGGCGTTACTTCCATGTACTCATCATCATCTAAGAACTCGAGAGATTCTTCTAGAGTCAAGATACGAGGAGTCTTGATGACAGCTGTCTGATCTTTGGTTGCAGACCGTACGTTGGTCATTTGTTTAGCAGTTGTGATATTAACACCAAGGTCATTTTCACGGGCATTTTCACCGACGATCATTCCCTCATAAACCTCGGTACCTGGATTAACAAAAATCGTACCACGCTCCTCAATCCTCATGATAGAGTAAGTTGTCGCTTTACCAGTATCAATAGAAACTAAGGCACCACGATGACGTCCGCCAATTTCACCAGCAACGACTGGCAAATACTGATCAAACGTATGGTTCATAATCCCGTAGCCACGTGTCATCGATAGAAATTCGGTTGAAAAGCCAATCAAACCACGCGCAGGAACCAAGAATATCAGACGTGTCTGACCATTACCAACCATCTGCATGTCCAGCATATCACCTTTACGTTCAGATAAGGCTTGTATGATAGAACCTTGGTATTCTTCTGGTGTATCGATTTGAACCCGTTCAAACGGTTCACATTTAACCCCATCAATTTCTTTAATGATAACCTCTGGGCGGGATACTTGAAGCTCATAGCCTTCACGACGCATGGTCTCAATGAGAATGGACAAGTGAAGCTCACCACGACCTGAGACCGTCCATTTATCCGGTGAATCAGTCGGATCAACACGGAGAGAAACATCTGTTTGAAGTTCAGCTAAAAGGCGTTCCTCAACTTTACGAGAAGTTACGTGCTTCCCTTCTCGACCTGCAAAAGGCGAATTGTTAGCCAAAAAGGTCATCTGAAGGGTTGGCTCATCAATATGGAGGACTGGCAAGGGTTCTACAGCATCCGTAGGGGTAACTGTTTCACCGACAAAGATGTCTTCCATACCTGAAACGGCAATCAAATCACCGGCCTTGGCTTCTTCGATCTCACGGCGCTCCAGCCCAAAGAAACCAAAGAGTTTAGTAACACGGAAATTCTTCGTTGTACCATCGAGTTTGGAGAGGGTTACTTGATCACCCACCTTTACTGTCCCACGGAAGATACGTCCAATACCGATACGTCCAACAAAATCATTATAATCCAGCAGGGATACTTGGAACTGCAGAGGTTCCTCTGAATTGTCAATAGGTGCTGGGATATGGTTGATAATAGTGTCAAAGATTGGAGCCATTGTAGCTTCTTGATCAGCTGGATCATCAGACATTGAGGATGTTCCATTGATAGCTGACGCATAGACTACCGGGAAATCAAGTTGAGAGTCATCTGCTCCCAGTTCGATGAAAAGTTCCAAAACTTCATCCACAACTTCTGCTGGGCGGGCAGCTGGTTTATCAATTTTATTAACCACAACAATTGGCGTCAAATTTTGCTCCAAGGCTTTTTTCAAAACAAAGCGAGTTTGTGGCATAGTTCCTTCGTAGGCATCAACAACCAGTACGACACCATCAACCATCTTCATGATCCGCTCAACTTCACCACCAAAGTCGGCGTGACCTGGTGTGTCCATAATATTGATTCGGACATCATTGTAAGCAACGGCTGTATTCTTGGCAAGAATCGTAATACCACGCTCTTTTTCAAGGTCGTTTGAGTCCATAGCACGCTCATCAAGCTCTTTACGTGCATCTAAGGTTTGCGACTGCTTTAAAAGCTCATCGACCAAGGTTGTTTTACCGTGGTCAACGTGGGCAATAATGGCAACATTACGAATATCTTCTCTGAGTTTTGACATGTTTTCCTCTGTATCTCTATAAAATTTTAGCTTTTACATTGTACCATAAAAATGGCGCCTCTATCAGTATTTTAGTCATGTAAACGTTTTAGATAGGGCAATCTTCTTATATAGCTTTAAGTATTTTTATCAAGAAGGCTATAGAACAGACTTATTTCCTAAATTATTTAGCGTATCGCTTGCAAGACCTTCCTACAAGCTGATTAAAAGGCTATCAGATCTTAGTTATGGATACCTTCTTCAACCAAAGTTTCCAACTCTGTCAGTCTTTCTTCAAAAACTTTAAAAGCTGATTCTAAATAATCACTCTTGGTCATATCAACACCAGCTTTAGCAATGACTTCAAGGGGATAGGCTGAGCTACCAGCCTTAAGATAATCGAGATAGTGCTGTCTATCATCATCATTTCCATGGACAATTTTTTGTGCTAAATAATTGGCTGCTGCAAATCCTGTCGCATATTGATAAACATAGAAATTGTAATAAAAATGAGGAATCCGGGCCCACTCGTACTGAATTTCAGGGTTATCTTCTTTAGCTAATCCATAATACTTCTCATTGAGTTCAGCATAGAGATCGTTGAGATACTGGCTGGTCAAAACCTCTCCAGCTGCATCAGCGAGGTGGATGGCCTGTTCAAACTCAGCGAAGTGAGTCTGACGAAAGACTGTTCCCTTAAAACTATCTAGATAGTAATTGAGCAGAGCAAAGCGTTCTTTAGAATCCTTGGCTTCCTTAAGCAGGACTTCCGTCAAGATGTTTTCATTGGTCGTTGAGGCGATCTCTGCTAAGAAAATGCTGTAATCACCGTATACATAAGGTTGATTTTCACGTGTAAATACTGAATGCATACTGTGCCCAGTCTCATGAACAAGTGTATAGAGATTATCTAGCGTATCTTGCCAATTTAGTAAGATAAAGGCATTGGTATCATAAGATCCACCAGAATAAGCACCTGAGCGCTTGCCTTTATTAACATCCACATCAATCCATCGTTCATGAAAGACCTTGTGGAGATTTTTCTGGTACTCCGGGCCAAAAACAGCTAGTACTTTTTCAGCTTTAGCGATGGCCTCTTCATAGGTCAGAGAGAGGTCCAGCTCAGACAGGGGCGTATAAAGGTCATACATTTTTAATTGCTCTAACCCTAGAATTTTCTGTCGCAACTTCATATAGCGCTGCAAAAGAGAAAGGTGGTCGTTAACTGTAGACACCAACTGTTCGTAGACTTGTTCAGGAATGTAGTTATGGGCTAGGGCAGCTTGCCTGGCAGAGTCATAGTGATGCACCTTGGCAGTATAGTTATGCTGCTTAACGCTAGTTGCTAACGTTTTAGCATAAGTATGCTGAAACTGTTGATAGATACTGTAATAGGCTTGATAGACTCTCTGTCTGAGCCCACGGTCTTTCGACTCCATTAGGGTGATAAAGTTACCATGTGTCAGCTCAATACTTTTCCCCTCTTCATTAGTGATCATAGGAAACAAGACATCTGCATTATCCAAGATCTCAAAAGTTCCACCTGCAGCCTCAAAGATCTCTTGGGCACCAGCTAGAAGATTTTCTTCACGTTGAGATAAAACATGAGATTTTTGGGTGAAAATTTTCTCATAAAAATGGTGGTAAAGGCCAAGATTCGCCTCTTGATGACAAAAGGTTTGATAAGTCTCCGAAGGAAGCTCTAACAACTCTGGTTCAAAAAACGAAAAGGTCTGAGCATAATGTGCATATAAGCTAAACGCTTTGGACTGTAGCTCCTGATAGGTACTCACTGTAGTATCTTGATCATTTTTCATCGAAGCATAGACATACAGTTTTTCTAGTCTGCGAGATAAGTTTAAATAGGTTTCTGTTACCTCAAGAAGATCTTTAGCTGAGCGAGATAAACGGCCGGATAAATGCGATGCTTGATCAAGATCTTGAGAAAGCTGAGAAAATTCTGTTTCCCAATCTTGATCGCTGGCAAAAATACTCGTCAAGTCCCACTGTCTTTTGGGATCAATATGCTCACGATTGCTAGACATTGTGCTACCTCTTGCAGGGCTATATACTATCCCTACTACTTTCTAAATTCACTTTGATCTTATTCTAGCATAAAATTTTGGCGGGTATAAAACTTGGATATCCTGCATAGCTTGGCTCTTATAGTAGTCCAAAAACTGGTCCTCATACGGGTCTAAGGCTCTGTCGATTTGAGCAAAGGATCCTTTAGGAAAGCGAACTTGAGGAAAATAATCCTCCAATTTTTTCGTCAAAAGATTCTCTCCTTTATTATAAGCACATTCTTGGCGACGCATCCATTTGGGATTTCTAGCTATCAGTTGCTTTTGAATGTAGCTGAGTAGGTCTCGATCCATCGCTACTTGATAGGATGACATTTTTTGAGAGCGAAAAGGATGGCGGAAAAAATCCATAAGTCCTTTCCCTAAAGGGAACTCTTCAACCAAATAGTGAACCTGGTTATGCCAATCTTCGTAAATAAGATATTTTAATCGAATAGTCTTCTTTGCAAGATCCAATTCCCACAGATGGAAGCCCATATTCTCTGAAAAATATATAAAATCACGATGCAGGGGTGCTAGTCTTTTACCGAGCCATAATTTTTTCCCTAGCAACCAAAGCACCTGATAGCCATGCAGGTGATAGGCTTTAGTTCGTGCTCTCAGGCGTTCTGATGACAAACGACTGCACTGTACTTCCAGAGCCAGATGATCATTTACCATGAGATCAGCAACCTGCTTTATTTGGGGGATCACTCGCTCCACTTCAACTTTTTCTTGTACTACTAAGGCTTGATAAAGCAGAGCCTTTAAAGAAAGGTGTTCAGCAGATTCATTTTCACTATAGAAAAGACAGTCCTTCAAACTCATATGAGCAAAGTGAGGGCGCATGACCGCCCCTTGCCTTAACCTTAAGCGTCCACCACAGCTTGGGCAAAAAAAGTTTTGTTTCTCAGGTGGTAATTCCTCAAGCAAATTGATTAAATATCCCTTGGCATCATAAGCTACTAACATAAGCGTCCTCCTCACCTATTTTATCCGTAAAAAAAGAGAGTAGGACAAGACAAATGAGTTTCCACTTTTGTCCCAAACTCTCTATGTTTTTTCATTTTGTTTACGGAATGCGACCATCTTTTGTAGCTGGCTTTTTCACTATCTTTGTCAAAGGACCAGATAACTTAGTTTCATTTTGTCTTAGAGGTCAGACCCATTAGGATATGCAAGGTTTCATCCCAAGTAGTTTTTTAGAATATTCTTTTCTCGAGTATTTAATTGTCGATATTCTCCAGATTTCAAGTCACCAAGCTCCAAGCCTCCAAAACTGATCCGTTTGAGCGTTGTTACCTTTACTCCATAAGCTAAAAACATCTTTTTCACTTGGTGGAACTTTCCTTCTGATACCGTAACCTCTGCCTTTGATAATTCTGGATGGCTGGATAAAATCCTAAGATTGGCTGGCTTGGTCCTAGTACCATCTAAAAAGATTATTCCCCTTGCAAAGAAATCCTCAGCATCTGAAAGTAAGGGTCCATTGACTTCAACATAGTAGGTTTTATCAACATGATACTGGGGATGAAGCATTCGATAGCCTAGAGGACCGTTAGTTGTCAGCAATAAAAGCCCCTGTGTATCACGATCCAAACGACCGACGGGGTAGAGTCCTTGTCTTTGATCTTCTTTGGCAATCAAATCAATGACTGTCCGATGGTTCTTATCACTGACAGCACTCACAACACCTGAGGGCTTATTGAGTAAGTAATAACTTTCTGCCTCGTAGTCAACTTGCCTCTTCCCTACTCTTACTACCTGCAAGCCCGGATCAGCATTTTGACTATCATCGCGGACTAATTGACCATCTATGGTTACCTGCTGGCTCCGTATAAGCTTTTTAACAGCATTTTTAGATCCATAGCCAGCTAAACCTAAGAGCTTATCAATTCGCATAAGTGGATGGTAGTAAGCTGGCAGCAGCTCTATCTAGGATGAGGACGACATCTGGATGAGTTTGTAAGATACTACCTGGGACATCTAGCTTTATAGGCCCACAGACAGTATCAACTATGGCTCTGGCTTTTTCCTCACCGTAGGCAAAAAGAATGATTTTTTTAGCCGATAGAATCGAACTAATCCCCATAGAAATAGCTTGACGGGGAACCTGGTCAGAATTGACAAAAAAACGGCTATTGGCCTGAATTGTACTCTCTGTCAAATCAACGACATGGGTCTGACTATCAAATGGGGTCCCCGGTTCGTTAAAGCCAATATGACCATTGCGACCAATTCCCAATATCTGGATATCTATCCCTAGTCTTCTTACTTGCTTCTCATAGGACTTTACTTCCAGGTCTAAATCCTCAGCCATACCATTGGGGAGATAGCTAGCTTTGAAGGGTTTTGCCCTAAACAAATGGGTCTGCATAAAATGGTGGTAGGATTGTGGATGATCTGCTGGTAGACCAACGTATTCATCAAGATTAATGGAAGTCAGTTTTGAAAAATCGAGATCACTAGCGACTAACTCTTGATAAAAAGCCAGCGGAGAACTGCCTGTGGCTAGGCCTATTGTTTTAGCCCCTTGCTTCATTGCTAGACTCAAGATATCTTTGGCTAGCCTTGCGCCTTCTAGTTGATTGTCTACTGTCTTAATTAACATGGGATTCCTTCTTTCTTCTCGCTAAGGTTCGCTTATCCATGTAGCTTGCTTCATGCCAATTATACCACGTCATGGACTATAGCAAAAGGTGATTGATTCTAGGAGTCATGGTATAATGAGAATGCTAAATAAAGGAGAACTATGACACAGATGAATACTAATGATTTTGATTTTAACCTTCCTGAAGAGCTCATTGCCCAAACACCCTTAAAAGAGCGAGATCACTCTAGATTACTGGTTATCGACAAGGAAAAGCATACGATGGTGGATAGCTACTTTGATCATATTATTGACGAGCTAAATCCTGGTGACGCCTTAGTCATGAATAACACCCGTGTCCTTCCAGCTCGTCTCTACGGAGAAAAGCCTGAAACTCACGGCCATGTGGAATTCCTCTTACTTAAAAATATCGATGGAGATCAGTGGGAAGTGCTAGCAAAACCTGCGAAACGACTTCGCCTTGGTAGCACTGTCAGCTTTGGTGATGGCAGACTGAAAGCTACTATTACTCAAGAGCTTGAGCATGGTGGTCGCGTTGTTGAATTTCATTATGATGGTATTTTCCTTGAAGTCTTAGAAAGTTTAGGAGAAATGCCACTACCTCCTTATATTCATGAAAAATTGGACGATCGTGAGCGCTACCAGACCGTTTATGCTAAAGAAAATGGATCTGCTGCTGCTCCAACAGCTGGACTTCATTTTACCAAGGAGCTCTTGAAAAAAATTGAAGATAAGGGTGTGAAACTGCTTTATCTCACCTTGCATGTTGGGCTAGGAACTTTTCGACCTGTCTCTGTTGATAATATCGAAGAGCATGATATGCACTCTGAATTCTATAGTCTCTCAGAAGAAGCTGCTCAGGTCCTACGTGACACCAAGAAAGCTGGAGGACGTATAGTGGCTGTTGGAACGACATCTATCCGGACCTTAGAAACCATCGGTAATAAATTTGGTGGTGAGATTCAAGCCGACTCAGGTTGGACCAACATCTTTATCAAACCCGGTTACACCTTCAAAGTCGTCGATGCCTTTTCTACTAATTTTCACCTTCCAAAATCAACACTGGTGATGCTCGTATCAGCTTTTGCTGGACGAGAATTTGTCCTTGAGTCTTACAAGCATGCTATTGAGCAGGGCTACCGCTTCTTTAGCTTTGGCGATGCTATGTTCGTAAAATAAGTCCTCTCTTTCGTTCTAGCTTCACTCCAGCAATCGTGTTATCGGCAAAAAGCTACTATTTTGTAAAATAAAGAGAAAGGAGTCTGGAATAAAATCCAGACTCGTTAATATTATTCCAGGTTTCACTAGATTGACAGTCTTTATCTCGAGGGGCGTTTCTATTTTTAGGCGTCTCCTTAAACAGTCCAGTGGCTTTTGGCAGTCTGGGATAGACTGCCAAAGCCTGTCACCGAAAAATAGAAAAGCGGCAGAGACCTGAGACTAGAAATAAAAGAGCGATGAAAATCAAAACCGTGATGTGCTCACGGTTTATTGATTTTCATCCCACTCTCTTTTTACTTAATTTTTTTAATTGCCTGCTTAGCTTCTTTAACCATATAAAGGGAACTATTGGCTTGGGCTACTTTCTTATAGAATTTCTTGGCTTCATCTTTTTTGTGATTTAGAGAGGCATTTTCTGCTTGCAGGTAGTCGAGAAGTAATTGGTCCAATTCATGACTTGGAGATAGATTCTCTAAATCATCTTGGACTTCTTGATCGACCAAAATAGCAGACAGAGCCTCAATAATTGCAGCTGTGAAGGCCTTCTCCTTTTCTTCTTGATCGTTTTGGACGACCAGATCATTAATAGCAGACAGGGTCATTTCTTTCTTCGCTTCTTCACCTTCAAAAACCTTGGTAGCAAAGTCAACCAAGTAATAAGTCAACAGCAGGCTTGTGCGCTCTTTAGCAGATACTCTCACCTTGAGAGGTGCGATCATTTCTAGAAATTCTCTAGCTTTTTTGAAGTCACCTTTGAGCCAAGCTAATTGAGCACGGCGAATAATAATACGATCCCAGTTGGTTTGGAACCTAGTGGTTACCAGGGTTTCTTCTTCTAAGACTTCTTGATAGGTTTCGATATCCAATTCTTCTGTCAAGATAGCGGGAGCTTCCTGACGATAGATATTATTTTCTCTGGCATATTGAACGCCTAAAGCTGCTAAGGGCAACAGCGCTGTGAAGCTAAAAGCAGCTCCCATGATATTGTGAGGATTAAACCACCAGTAAGCTAAAGCTGTTAGGAATAAGATAAGAAAAATCAAGAACCAATTTCTTACAACTGTGAGGTAGGTATACATTCTATTTTTGATATCTTCCAGTTGAGCATCGCGGTAAGATGTCATTATTTTCTCCTTCATGATCCAATAGACTTTTAAGTAAGACAGTGACCCTATTATAGCATATCTAAAATCATCTTGAAACTGGAAATTGGAGCTAGTTCATATTGACACGGTGCCACTCATTAATGACATAAGTCAGCATAGCTAGTTGATTGTAACCATAAGAATTGACTTCTGTTGTTTCCTCAGTTGATCCTCCTAGATAGCGGGTATAGATAGCCACTAGATAGGGACTCTTCTCCATAACGATTGCATCCACATTCAAGGCCTCTCCAACATAACCCGGTTTTTGATAAATGGTCAAATCAGATGGCAAGAAGGTTTTATAGTATTCATCTGGGAAGGATTCTCCTATAAACTTAAGGACATCCTTATATTTTTTTTGATGTTTATAAAGGTAATCAAGCAGCTGAATGTAGTAGCTGGTTGTTGTTTTATTGCCTTTGGTTTCAAAGGCAGGTACTTGTTTATTCTTAGATTTACCATAGTGATCAAATTGGCTGTAAGCCTTCTTACGCCCTCCAAGAATAGAGGCCAGACCGTAAGCTGGGGTATTTTCTGAGACAACCAAGGAGCCATACTGCATCTCAGGTATTGTCATGGCACCGCCGTAATTAGCAACATAGGCGTCGTGCTCGCCTTGATATTCATAGTTCAACTTGGTAATGTCAAACTCTTGCTCATAAGTAAACTGTCCCTTATCCACAGCATCAACAACCAACATGTTTAAAGGGAGCTTATAGGTAGAACCAGCCGTCATCAGCTCAGTATCGTTCATTGAAAAGGACTCATTAGTCTTAGGATTTTTGTAAGAAAAGGCAACTTGACTTTCATCAATCCCTTGCTCAGTCATAAAAGCTTTTACCGTATCAACTAAACTGAGTTTGGCATAGTCATAACGAAGTCCAAGAGCATCCATCTCTGGAGCATCTGCTTCCATGACCGCTTGCTTTTCCTTAGCGGACTTATTCCTCGGTACAACTTTATTTTCAGTTCTCTGCTTTTGCTTATTTGCTTGAAGTTCTTGTTTTTGCTGAGTTGTTTCAATTCCATCCTGCAAATAAAAACTGCCCAGAAATCCAAGGACAATCGCTAAAATAATACTCAAAATAATTGTAAGTTTGTTAGACATAATTTACCTCATATCTATTTTAAGTTAAATTAGCTATTTTTCAAGACTTACGGCCTATTTTTTTCATTTTTTTTAAAATATGATTACAATTAGGTGTCTGAGTAAGATCTTATTATGAGATGGATGCCCTTTGCAACTTGAACAAATAAGGACAAAAGAAAAAGCACCTGAGTGCTTTAAACAATATATTATTTAGCAGCTGCGTAAAGTTCAGCAACCTTATTCCAGTTGATGACTTCAAAGAAAGCCTTGATGTAGTTTGGACGAACATTACGGTAGCTAAGATAGTAAGCATGTTCCCAAACATCCAATCCTAAGATTGGCTTTTGACCCTGCATGATTGGCGTATCTTGATTAGCGGTAGAAGTTACTTCAAGATTGCCTTCTGCATTAACAACCAACCAAGCCCATCCAGAACCAAATCGTGTTGTTGCTGCTGTTGTGAAGGCCTCTTTAAAGGCTTCAAATGAACCGAAAGTCTGATTAATAGCTTCAGCTACTTCTGAAGTAATTTCTGTTTTTTCTGGAGACATCAATTCCCAGAAAAGAGCGTG
Source organism: Streptococcus sp. ALY_208 (assembly GCF_058314295.1). Taxonomy (NCBI): domain Bacteria; kingdom Bacillati; phylum Bacillota; class Bacilli; order Lactobacillales; family Streptococcaceae; genus Streptococcus; species Streptococcus sp. ALY_208. The sequence continues at coordinate 32,414 of NZ_JBZFUI010000003.1, forward strand.
GTTAAGATGACCGCCACCATTGTTGATAACCGCTTGGCGAATGTCGGCTGGAATTGACTCAACATCAGTTAAGAGGGACTCAAGATCCTCACCAATTTCAGGGTGTTTTTCTAAAGCAGCATTGACATTAGCAACGTAAGTGGCGTGGTGCTTATCATGGTGTAGAGTCATTGTTTCAGCGTCGATATATGGCTCCAATGCATCATAAGCATACGGAAGATCTGGTAGAGTAATAGCCATAAGGATTACCTCTTTCTTTTTTCTAATATATAGGCTTATTTTATAGAAAAGCACCTTAATTTTCAAGGAATTAGTCCTATACCTTAGGTCTGGATAAGCATTAAGCATCTACTGCTTGCTGCCAAGATACTAATTTTAAAAGAGCTAGATCAAATAAGTAATCTTTATCAAACCTACCTTGTTTGATATCATAGTCGGTCTGAATGAGTAACTGCAGCGCTTTTTTTAAAAAAGAAAGGGAGAGATTTCTACTATCTCGGATAGCAAACCTGAGTTGATAAGGATTCATCCTTCTTCCTTGTATATCGGATAAGATAGTAAGCATACTGGACTCGTTTCGGCCTTCATGAAATAGTATTTTTACTTGGAGAAAGAGACGAAACTGTCCGACCATTATAGCCAATAGTTTAATATCGTCTTCTCCCTGCATTCTTAGATCACGCACCAATTCCCTAGCTTCCTCAACACGACCATTTAGTATGAATTGGGTCAAATCAAAAATATTATCTTGCAACGTTTTAGGAATAGCCGTTACTACATCTTCTAAGCTAACCAGATCATCCGATTTGTAGCCCTTTAAAAATAAAAGATTTTTTTGAATATCACTAAAATCAAAGTTAGATTTTATCAGTAGTTGTTCAAAAGCCTGTGATTCAAACCTTAATCCTTGAGTGTGGGCAACTTTTTGAAAGTAAGTCTTGATTTCCGCTTCCTTCAGCTCTTTGGCTTCCAAGATTTTAGCATCTCGTTTAAGTAATTTAACAATCCGCCGTTTGCCATCTAGCTTTCCAGGTGCAAATATGATCAGCCGTGTTGTTGCTACAGGGTTTAATAAATAATCTTCTAGCTGCTGCAGCTCCTTATCATTCAGATAAGATTTTTTTGCCGTCGTTAAATCCGCTAAATTATCTAAAATAACAACTTTTTCATCCGAAAAAAAAGGTAAGCTTTCTAAGTCCATCTGGGCATCAGCAAAGCTAGATTCTGGAAAATCAAAATAAGAATAAGTCAGATCACTATTATCAAAACCAATACTTTCAAACAATCGTTGTTTTATCTGACTGTACTGTCCTAAATCCTCTCCACTAACCAGTGTAATCGGAGGAAGTTTTTCCTTGGTTATTGCTGCTACTTCTTCAATTGCTATCATGTTGCCATTATAGCATATTTCTACACAGGTTTTCCCCTATAGCATCAATAAAAAAAGCTTAGCCTTTGGCTAAGCTTTTCTCATTTATTTCAGTCTTTTAAAACTTACAAACAGTATTAAAGATTACCGATATCCTACCCTTGCGGTGGATTTTGTGGATTTTGTGGCATCCCTGCTACTGGATCCATTGGCTGAGGAACTGCTTGTTGAGGCATTCCTTGGAACTGAGAAGGTTGAGCAGCAGCTTGCGGTTGAGCAAAGGAAGGTTGTCCCTGAGGCTGCATAGGTTGCTGTTGGGGCATTGCTTGCGTTGGCGCTAACGGCCTAGCACCAGGTGCTGCCATTGTGCCATTTGGCATTACTGGAGTCACTTGAGGTTGAGCTTGTACATAAGTAGGAACAGCTGGCTTCACCGCTTTTTCACGGCTTGGAAAAGCGCAGAGAACTACTGCCGGTGCCATAGCAATACCCGCAAGGATAAACCATAGCAAAGCGGCTGATGGAGTAAGAACTGCCACGAGACCGCAAATGTAGGAAGCCACAAATAAAAAGCTAAAAGTCCAATGAAAAGCGGCATCTTTGAGGCGACGAATAGCCACTGTAAGACCAGGTAAAATATGGGCAAGTTCTAATAGAACCCAAACCACTATCACAAAAATAATGCCTGGGGACAAATTAGACCATATAGTTAGACCTTCATCTGAAAGAGCAGCCTCTTTCAACTCTTCTTGTCTTCTGAAGAATGGTAACAGCAATGAAAGCAATAGCATTAGATAAAAACTAATTCGGAAAATACTAATGATTAAAAATGGCCACCAAAATTCCGAGCGTTTTGATCGACTTTTAAAGTCCAACATGTTCTTCCAATATTGAGAATAAGCTGTAAACATAATGATCTCCTAAATAAAATAGATGTTCATAGAATAGCATAATTCACCATTAAATTCAATCTTATAGCAATCCTATTAAAAAATACTTATCCATTAATCCCTTCTAACCGTTTGAATTCGCCACTGTCGCCAACCGATAAGACGAATGGCACCTTGTTGATCTGTACGATAAATATGACTTCCAACTGCTTGCAAACGCTTTAGAGTCTCTTGGTTTGGGTGATGGTATCGATTATCCTTACCTACAGATATTAATGCAATCTTGGGTGATATTTTATTTAAAAACATCTGACTAGAGGATCCTTTCGATCCATGATGAGCAACCTTTAAGACATCTACCGGTAAATTCGGATAACGAGCCATCAAGGCTTCCTCGCCTGATTTCTCCAAATCTCCTGTCAATAAAAAATGCTGGTTTAGTAGCTTTCCATAAAGGACCACAGAATCATTATTGCTGCCATCTCCCACTTCCCAAGGTGAGAGCACTTGCAAATGGCTCCCCATGATAGGCAACCTGTCACCTGCTCTTAAAATTTTAACAGGAATGTTTAAACGCACCAGTCTCTTTTTAAACGCATGGTCTGTAAGACTACCTGGACTTACTAGAAATTCCTTCACTTTTATTTCCTTTGCTAAATCATCTATATCTCCTGTGTGATCACTGTCACTATGCGTTAGTAAAACCTGATCTAACTGAGAAATTCCTCTGCTCTTTAGATAAGGAATTAGGGTTTTAGAAGCATTACTGGACAACTGGCGCTTCCTCCAGGGCTCTTGTTTCTTAAGCTCTGGTCGTCCTCCTGTATCAACTAGAAGGGTCTTCCCCCAGCTATCTCTGATCAATAAACTATCTCCCTGTCCTACATCAATCATAGTAACCTCATTCGTTAAAGGGTGCTTAACACTTATAAAAACGAGACCAACTAAAAATAATAAAAGCCAACGTACTAACTTTTTCGACCATAATTCGTATAAAACAGACAGTAATCCTATCAAAACTATTAAAATAAATGGGCTTGGTTTACCTATTATCCACGGTTTAATCAAAAAAGAGGATAAGAAACCAATGATTTTCTCCAACCAAACAAATAATCCATTAAAAATATCCATAGATAATAAAGGACGCAGGAAAAAGGCCGACAATAATAATGGTAACAGCACGTAATCAAATAATAAGGAAAATACTAGTGTTAGGATAATAGAAAAAGGCTGAAAGGTACTGAATACAAATGTTAATAACGGTAAAGTTCCCATAGATAATTTAGCGCCTTCACGAATTTGTTCAAAAAAATTTACCAGATAATTTGTGTTCAAAATAGCCATCAAAAAAGCAAAAGCATAAGTCAGGACACCAGCAACTGTCATCAAGAAGTAAGGCTGAATGAAAAACATCACACCTATACTCAAGGATAAATTATTGAGTCCTTTAATATTAAATCTCCTGAACATAGCCTGAAGCAGGCTACGGATAACTGAGACCGCAAATCCTGTCATAGCAGCATAAAAAACTGAAAAAACCACTTGGCTATAGTCAACCCAGTCGTCTCGTAATCCTATACGCAGCAAGGATCTACGAAATAAGGCGATAAAAAATCCTACCTGCATCCCTGAAAGGGCGAACAAATGAACAATACCTAGATCTCTGTACTGCTCCTTGATCGAATCAAAAGAGCTATCTAATTCCCCTAGTAAGAGACCCGTCATGTAGTTTGACATTGGTTTTGGAAAAGATTGCTGACAATATAAAAGCGCCTGTCGTCTTAATTTGTGTAACCGTTCAAAATTACTCAGGCGCTTGGGTCGAGTGACCTTATTTATACGAGTAATCGTTATTACCCTGTCAATTCCTTGATAATAGAGGTAGGAGCGATAATTAAAGCCATTAAAGTTTCTAATCGGACTTGCTTCCTCCACCTCACTAGAAATTTGCAAATCTAAAGGGGTATCTAATTTTTCAAAAAAGTTCTTTTGCTCTCGATTCTCTAACTGATAATACACCTGGTAACGTCGATTTCCAGTCTGTCCAAGAAAACTAAGCTGATCACCGTTGATACGAATCGTATCTGGAATAATTCTTATATCATTGACTATTTCTGGTGCCGTCTGATAATGCTGAATTCTGTAGTGATGATAGCCATACCATGCGCCTATAAAAGCGAACCAAATGATGAGGATCCTACTAGCTGATTTTAATGATAACTGTCTAAACAAAAACCAAACAAGACCTATGATTAAAACCAGTAGGAAATGATAACCCACTATAATATAATAACAAGTCACAATAGCTAGAATAGCCAAATAAATCGGCTGAATTTTAAGGTTGGTTATCACACCGTTACCTCATCTTTGATCTTTTCGAAGGTTTTATCACCGATGCCTGAAATATTTTTTAATTCTTCTACCTGAGTGAAGCCACCCTTTTCTTCTCGATAGTTAATGATATCTTGAGCTCGTTTTTCCCCGATACCTGGGATAGTCTGTAGTTCTTGTGCTGTTGCAGTATTTAGATTGACCTTTTCCTTATCACTACTGCTCCCAGGTTCTCCTGAATGTTGAGAACCAGACTGATCTTGTGAGGGCAAGGCTACTTCTTCTCCTATTTTTGCGACATAAATAACAGCTTCGTCCTCTAATTTTTGAGCTAAATTGACAGACCTTTTATCCGCCTCTTTTGTAAATCCTCCCGCCTTGGCAATCGCATCTGTTACTCGACTCTCTGATGGTAATTTATAGACACCCTCATGCTTTACTGCTCCTTTAACATCAACCACAATATCCATCCCCTGTTTACTGCTAGAATTAGCAGCTAGACTAGAACTCGCTGTTGGTATAGAAGACAAACTTGTCAAACTTTCCGAATTTTTATGGCTACCAAGATTACTTGCCATTCCCATTAATAAAACCACAACCAAGCCTAAGAGTATTAGAAGTATTTTACGCTCTTTTAACCAATCAATCCATTCTCTGATCATTTTAAATTACCCCCAAAATAAGAGTCAGCAGACCCAGTAATAGCAAGACCAAACTTAAAAATAGAGATTCATTTTTCATAGATCTTATCCTCTAATTATCTATCCGTAAAAAATAAAAAAAATTAGGAGCAAGCTCCTAATTTTTTTATCATAGATAAAGCCAAAATGATTCAGAGGCTACTCCTATTATTTGAGATGCTTTTCTGGATTCCAAATAAAACTTGCTAAAAAGCTAAATAAGAGCGTCAACAGAATCAATACTATTGCAAGGATCCCTAAGGGAAGACGATAAATATAGGTCAAGGGATTGAGCTTTTTGTGGCTATTATAAATTTCATTTTCCTTATCTAATTGTTCAAAGGCCTGGTTAATCCGATCAGCGATGGTCTCAATCCCTTCATCGTTTAGACGTTTAACATCAGATATATCTATAGCAGGACCAAAGTTCATATCGATCCGCTCACCCTTCAATAAGCCAGATAAAGATCTAGGACCGCTGTAAACTGCTGGTTGAATCTTAACTTTGGCCATCTTAGCAATGACAGCAACTCCCCCTTTTACATCATTAGAGTGACGACTACCACTCGGGAACATAATCAAAGATCGTTGGCTATTTTTTAACATCTTAACTGGATACTTGATAGCCTCCTGCCCTGGATTCTCACGATCGATCGGAAAAGCCCCGCACATGCGAATCCACCAGCCAAAAATTCTATTTTTGAAAAGTTCTTTTTTGGCCATAAAGATAAATTGTTTTGGCTTGGTTGCAAAAGCCAAATAAACAGGATCCCAAAAAGTCCGATGAGGAGATACCAAAATATAGTTATCTTTAGCATGGCGGATATTATCACGATTATGATAATGCGCATTACCGTTGATGACCCAAAGCAAAAAAGAAACTAGACCACGCAAATAGGCATAAAACATCTCTAATATCCTCCTATTTCACTAACTCAGGATCAAAGTCATAGAACCCTGTGTCAAGATTTCGATTGATGGGGTGGAGCTCATGGATGGCCTTATCAAAATTTTCAGCCTTTTCTTTGCTCCACTGTTCTGCCATGAGGAGATCACGCGCCTCGACAAAATACTTGACAATAGCTAAAAAATTATCGCCAGGCGAGTAAATCCCATCTAACTTCCAGTGAGTGTAGCCATGCGCTGTCAACTCATCTAAGTGCATCATCATATCAATATCGTTGTTAGCAAAAATATGGGTGCCATGATTATCCTCATAGATGGAATAATGAGAATTCCCATCATTTGGTTCTGCTAAAAAAAGGTCACGTTGACGAGATTTTTCGTCGTCTATATGGGTAAAGTTGTAGTAATTTTGCAGTAAAGGGCGCTTAGAGTGATGAATGACACTCGCTCCATAGACAAGGATCTCTGCTGGTATTTCCAAATTTTCCGCCATTGCAAATAATTCGGCAGAAGGAATTTCTCGAGCCAATACAGCTTCCTTAACACCACCAACCTTACCCCAAAAGTTAATCTGACGGCTAGAGGTTACCATGGTCGAGGCATCGTAGATGATCTTAAAGGGACGCTCGTCTCTCTGGCAAATATAGATCACTCCAGCATCTCCTACTGTGATATAGTCAGCACCAATTTGCTCTAGGAAATCTAAATATTCTGGTAGGGCATCCATCATTCCCTGGTGCATCAAGGCGTTAACTGCTATGGTCACCTCCTTGCCTGCAGCATGTGCCAAATCAGCAATTTCTCGTAATTCTTTATCTGAAAATGTTTTAGGAAGGCGAAGGCCAAAAGCCTTCTCACCTATATAAATGCGGTCAATGCCGATTTCTAATAATTGTTTAGCCTGTTGTACACTGTCTGCTGTTGCTGTTATAATAATGTCTTCCATAATGTCATTATTATAGCAAATTTTACCCCAATTATCAGGCCTCCGTCAGCTTGATTATTAAAATTATCTAATTTTCCTTTCAATTCTAGCAAATTTTGTGAAATCTACTGACAGGATTCAATTTTTATGATAGAATTATCCAGAAATAAGGAATGGTGTGCATCATTCTTAGAACATTTTATAATCTTTTCTGACCTCTAAATCGGCTAAGATATTAAAATCTAAAGCGAAAGGAGTCTTGTATATGTCTGCCCAAGGCCAACGCGATTATCGTATACTAGACGATCAAGATCGCTATATCCATCAAGACCAAGCCAATCAACCTAGTTATCAAGAATTTTACGAAGTCGATACGCAAAGTGCTAAATTAAGAGAGTTACTCTTTTTTGCTCGTATCACACTCTTTTGCATCTCATCAGTACTACTAAGCTTTCTCTTTTTAAGTCTTGGTCTCGGTACTTTAGTAGCCTTTACACTGGCTATTCTCTTGTCTGTCGCTATCACTTCTACGGTAGCTACATTTATCTTATCTATGAAAAAATAAAAAAAGAAGCCTTTAAAGGCTTCTTTTTTTATTATCTAGTCATCTGTCTCTTCTTTTTTTACAGCCTCGTAGTCGATAATAATATCGCTGTTATCTGCTTCTTCTAGCGCTGTTTCCACTTCTTGCGATGGGACTTCTTGATCTTTCTTGGAAGTGATTTTTTGCCTTAAATTTTGCGCATGATTTGTTGCAAGGCTGCTTGCTTGTAGCACTTTTTCTTTTGCAGCTGCCACCAGATCATCTGCTGTTAGCTCACCTGTTTCAATTTTTTCTTTGTAGCTTTGGAAAGTATGACTAGCCAGATCTCCAGCTTCTGCAAATTTTTGCTTGGCCAGATGATGGTAGGCTTGAGGGTTTTCTTTATAGTCTTGGGCTAATTCTATGCTTTTGGCTTTGATTTCCTTACCTTTTTGAGTTGATAAGGCATAGCCTAGAGCTGCTCCTGCAGCTACTCCTGTTACCAATGTTTTAATAACTTTTCCCATACCGCTATCTCCTTTTTTTCTTAAATAATTTACTAGCAAAGCGTAGAGCTGTTGCAGCTGTTCCTACTTTGGCTGCTCCTGAGCCAACATTTGTTGCTTTCTTTCCTAGACCACGTGCTTGAGTATTTAAATCTGACACACTGAGGGAGAGATCCGCAACCGCCTCAAAGAGGGGATCAATAGTCGCTACTTTGCCATTGATATCATCAACTAAAATATTAGCTTTCGCTACTAATTCATTCGTTTGGTGCAAGGTGACATCTAGATCTGATGTCAAAACATTAATGGTTCGCTTAGTATCATCTAAGGTTTGAGTTAATTTATTAAGAAAAATAATAAGATAGATAACCAAAGCAATAAAAGCCAAGGCAATCAATAATACTGAAATTTCGATCATGTGTTACTCCTTTATATTTTTTGGTGACGATGGATGACTATAAAAGGGTTGTTTTAGACTTTTTCGACCATAAACTGTCAAACTAAGCCCTAGCAAAATGAGTAATAGAGACAGCCATTGGGAGACGCGTAGACTACCTAGCATTAAACTATCTGTACGTAATCCTTCAATGACAAAGCGGCCTGATCCATACCAAATAAGATAAAACCACGCAACTTCACCACGTCTTAATAAATTAAGGCGGCGTCTAGCTACCATAATTAGGAGGAAGCCGAGTAAGTTCCATGAAGATTCGTACAAGAAGGTGGGAAGACGATAACTGCCGTCAATGTACATCTGATCTTGGATAAATTTAGGTAGATAATTCAGATGGGCTACTGCCCGTCCGTAAGCCTCTTGGTTGAAAAAATTCCCCCAGCGGCCAAAACTCTGGGCCAGCATGACTCCAGGAGCAGCAATATCTAAAAAATCATAGGCATTGATTTTTCGCTTCCAGGAAAAGATTAGCATAACCAGAGCTCCTGCTATCAGAGCACCATAGATAGCAATCCCTCCTTGCCAAGTAGCTAACACCTCATCAAAGTGATTTTGATAATATTGCCATTCAAAGGCAACATAGTAGAGGCGAGCCCCTAAAATGGCGATAGGAAAGGCAAGGAGCATAAAATCCAGAACATCATCGGAGGTCATTCCCTTGCGAGGGGCTTCCCGTATTGCCAACCAGACTGCTAAAATCATCCCTGTTACAATACAGATACTGTACCAGCGAATCGCTATAGGACCAAATTGAAAAACGATTGGATCAATAACAGCTGCCATCAGTCAGCACCATTTTCTGTAATCAGATTGGTTAGGCGGTCCTCAAAGGTCTTGGTGGCATCAAAGCCCATCTGCTTAGCCCGATGGTTCATGGCTGCCGCTTCGATAACAACTGAGACATTACGACCAGTTTTAACGGGAATGCGAACTCTAGGAATTTTAACTCCTTGCAGTTCAATTTCCTCATTGCCATTTCCTAGACGGTCAAATTCCTTACCTTGCTCAAAATTTTCTAGATAAATAGAGAGCTGTACTTGAGAAGAATTCCTAACAGCACTGGCTCCGTAAAGGCTCATGATATCGATAATCCCAACCCCACGAATTTCTAACAGATGGCGTAAAATCTCAGCTGGTTCCCCCCATAAGGTCTCTTCATCTTTGGCATAAATATCCACACGATCATCTGCAACCAAACGGTGACCACGTTTGACCAGCTCTAATCCAGTCTCGCTCTTGCCGATACCTGAGTCACCTTGGATAAGTACTCCCATACCGTAAATATCAACCAGAACACCATGGACACTCGTTCGTTCTGCTAAGCATGAATTAAGATACCAGGACATCTCACCAGCAATGCTAGAAGTCGCTTGATGAGATTGAAAAATGGGAGTATCCTCTTCTTCTGCAGCTTTAAGCATCTCCTGTGGAATCTCTAGATCACGTGCGACAACCAAGGCAGGTGTTTCGGAGCGAAAGATTGCTTTGAGAACTGAATAACGGTTATGAGAAGTCATGGCCATCATATAAGACCATTCTTTCATCCCCATAAGCTGGACACGCTCAGGTGCATAGTAATCAAAGTAACCTGTCAGCTCTAAACCTGGACGAGAAATATCTGACGTGGTGATTTCCTTTGTTAAATGTTCTGGCTTAGTAAAAACAGCTTCTAGCTTAACTTTCTTAGCTAGCATGTCAACAGTAACTGTCATAAGCACTCTCATTTCTTTTTTAATAGGCTTATTATAACACAATTTTTATAGCCTCAATGTCCATGGAACCCCTGAAAAAGAAATTTTTTAAGATGTCTACGAAATAATCAGCCTAGAGGCTGATGTCCTTTGTTGCTAGAGGTAGTATAATACTTATAGAGTTAGGAAAGTAGGGGTAACAGGACCTTCTTTTCAACTACTGCTTAGCAAGAGAGGCGGAAGTTATGACTGAATTCTATAAATTACGGCGTGGTCGTCTTATCTGTGGTGTTTTAGCAGGTATCGCAGATAAGTTTGGCTGGGATATTGTTATTGTTCGTGTTTTATATGTTATTTTTGCATTTATTACAGATGGCTTTGCGATCCTTCTCTATCTCTTGCTGGCTATACTCCTTCCTTACAAGGATACTAAGAGTACTAGTCACTATCAGGATAGCCATCGGCGTCGCAAAGATGCAGATGTTATTGATGTTGACTAACTATGTTATTTTCTTTCCCATTATTTAAGTTCTAAAAGGGCGATCCAGTTGGGTCGCCCTTTTAGAACTTAAAAACAAAATTGTCCCTTCAACTAACCTTCCTTATACAAGATTAGCTTGCCTTGGCATCTGCCACAACGAAATTTATTCGTATTGACTCTTCTCTGACGTTGGTAGGTCTGGGTGCAGGATTGACAGATATAGTGGTACTTATAACTTTGTAGCCTCTTAGGAGCATAGCGTAAGCCCTCCACCTCTTTCAACAATCGTTTGAAATCCGTGTCAGTATGCTTATAACCTTTACCTGCAAAATAGAGATGATAATGACAAAGTTCATGTCGGACAATACCACGAAAAATAGTTTTATCAAACTCCTCGTACATAGCGGGATTAAAATCAATATGACCATCCTTTGGAAAAAAGCGGCCTCCAGTCGAACGTAGACGAGGATTCCAAACAGCCCAATGATTAAAAGGAAGACCGAAATCTTCCCTTGAAATACGTTTTACATAGTCATTAAGATTCACGAGGGGCCACCAATGATAAATTAAGTTTTTCGTGGTCGACATCAACTTTAGAAACCCAGACTGTCACGATATCACCGACTGAAACGATCTGGCTGGGATGTTTGACAAAGGTCTTGGACATTTCTGAAATATGAATAAGACCGTCCTCATGTACACCAACGTCTACGAAAGCTCCAAAGTCTACAACATTGCGGACTGTTCCTTCCAATTTTTGACCGATTTTAAGATCCTTGAGATCTAAAACATCTTGACGAAGGGTTGGTGCCTCAAAATCATCACGTAAATCACGACCAGGCTTAAGTAGATCAGCAATAATATCTTTAAGCGTTTCTTGACCAATAGTTAAGTCTTTGGCTGTCTGGGCAATATCGATATGACTCAATTTTGTCTTAGCTTCTTCATTTAGGTCTACGATTCCAAGACGTTGAAATAGCTCCTTGACCGCCGGATAAGACTCTGGGTGGACTCCTGTGTTGTCTAAGATATTTTTGGAATCAGGAATCCGCAAGAAACCAGCTGACTGCTCAAAGGCCTTGTCCCCTAAACGGGGGACTTTTTTAATCTCTTGCCTAGAGGTTAGTTGCCCATTTTCTTCACGATATTTGACAATGTTTTCTGAAATTGTCTTATTAAGTCCAGCGACGTGACTCAATAAGGCTGGACTAGCTGTATTAACATTGACGCCAACTTGGTTCACCACAGTTTCAACGACAAAGTCCAAATTCTCAGATAGTTTTTTCTGACTAACATCATGCTGATATTGACCAACACCAATAGACTTAGGATCAATTTTCACTAGCTCAGCCAGAGGATCTTGTAAGCGACGGGCAATGGAGATGGCCGAACGCTTTTCTACTGTCAACTCAGGAAACTCTTGACGGGCTAGCTCAGACGCAGAATAAACAGAAGCTCCACTCTCATTGACAATAATATAAGATACCTCTGGAAAATCTTGAAGCACTTCTGCGACAAAAGCTTCACTTTCACGGCTGGCAGTCCCATTTCCAATAGCAATGATTTCTACCTTGAAACTATGAAGAAGCTCCGCAAGTTCCTTTTTACTGGCTGCAATCTTAGCCTGACTGGCAGGGGGAACAGGGTAGATAACATGAGTCGTGAGAAGCTTACCTGTTTCATCCACTACAGCTAGTTTGGCACCTGTCCGAAAAGCAGGATCAAATCCTAAAACCACTTTTCCTTTCAAAGGAGAGACCAAGAGGAGATGACGGAGATTTTCGGAGAAAAGTTGAATAGCACCGTCCTCTGCTTTTTCGGTTAACTCTGTTCGAATTCGACGCTCCATGGCAGGAATAATTTTCGTCTTAGCCGTTTTTGTGATGGCTTCGTCAATATAAGCATTTCTTACCTTGAAGCGTGCTTGATAAAAACGCATAATCTTGTCTAGATTGTGCTCAAATCCAACCTTTAGAACACCTTGTTTTTCTCCACGATTGAGCGCTAAAACTCGGTAACCTTGAATGTCCTTTACCTTTTCAGAAAAATCATAGTAAATTTGATAAATTGATTTTTCATCTAGGGTTTGGTCTTTTAGAATGGATACCAATGAGCTATAGTTCCAGATTTCATTATAGGTCCAGGAACGCAAGCGATTATCCTCTGATAGTACTTCTATAAGAATATCTACAGCACCTGATATGGCTTTTTGTACAGTTGGAAAGGCCTGGCTAGTCATGCTAGCAGCCTTAGCTTCTAGATCGCTGGCATTTTGCAATAGTAAACGAGTCAACTCTGCTAACCCTGCTTCACGCGCCACTGTCGCCTTGGTTCGGCGTTTTTCCTTATAAGGGAGATAGAGTTCTTCAACCTCAGCTAATTTTTCAGCAGTCTCAATAGCTTTTTTGAGCTCGGGCGTCAGTTTCCCCTGCTCCTCAATCTTAGCTAAAACCGCCTCTTTTCGGTCAGACAAAGCTGTCAGAGACTTGTCCGTATCAATAATAGATTTGATCACCACTTCATCTAGATTGCCTGTCATTTCCTTACGGTAACGTGCTATAAATGGAATGGTATTGCCTTCTTGGGTCAAGTTCAAAACTGATTGAACCTGATCCATCTTAATGCCCAAATTCTGAGCAATCACTCTTATATTTGAATTTTCCATAATGCCTTCATTATACCATAAGATCTAACAAGCGCTTGCTAGAAGCATTCACAAACAACTTTCTAGCTTTCCTTTGCCAGAAAGTTATTGATCTCCTCAGTGATTTTTTGCTTAACATTTGGCTCTGAGATATCATAAAAGTGGGTCTTCATGCGGTTTCTAAACCAAGTTAGTTGACGTTTAGCAAAACGACGAGTATGTTGCTTGATCTTATCAATGGCTTCGGGCAAAGTCACTTCCCCTGCAAAAAATGGGAATAATTCCTTATACCCTATCGCACGGGCTGCCTGAGATTTTGGATAAGTCTCATAGAGCCAGGATGCCTCGTCTAGAAGTCCGCTTTTTACCATTGAATCTACACGCTGATTGATCCGCTCATAAAGCTTTTGACGATCATCGTTTAAGGTGATGATATAAGACGCATAAGGACTTGCCTGATTTTTCAAATGCTTTCCAAACTTTTGGAGCTCCAGCGCCCGGATGATTCGCCTTCGATTAGGCTGTTCTGGCTTGTCAGTTAGTTGCGACATTAGAGAAAAGATCGCTTCATCCGATAGGGATTCGAGCTTTTTACGATAATCCATAACAGCTTCTTGATCAACTTCACCACCTAGATGGTAGCCCTCTAGCAAACTCTGGAGGTAGAGACCTGTTCCTCCGACAATGATGGGGAGTTTTCCTTTAGCTTGAATATCTTCAATAGCGGCTCTTGCTTCCTGTACAAAATCATAAGCCGAGTAGGACTCATCGGGATCACGCACATCAATCAGATGATGAGGCACTTGAGCCTGCTCTTGTAAAGTCGCTTTTGCTGTTCCAATATCCAGCTTACGGTAAACCTGCTGACTATCACCACTGATAATCTCTCCATTAAAGATCTGAGCCAAGTCAATTCCCAGGGCAGTCTTACCGACTGCTGTTGGCCCAGTAATAACAATTACTTTTGTTTTCATCTTTTTCCTTGAAATAAATCTAATTTTTGCTAGTATATATTATAACATAAGAAAAAAGGAGAGCTTTATTATGGCTAAAAAACATCCATTCGTACGTGGACTGGCAACAGGTATCATCGGTACTGCAGCTACTGTAGCTGGTGCAGTATTTGCTGTTCAAAAAAAGGTCATCGAACCTGAAGAAAAGAAAATTGCTTTTATCGAGGAAAATCGCAAGAAAGCTGCACGCCGCCGTATCGCACGCTAGACCAATCTAATCTACTGAGCCATTTGGCCATTCAAAAAATAACGACAGCACCCTGTCTGAAATCTGAATAGATTTTGGTGGGGTGCTTTTTACAAGGCCGTGAGGCATCTATAACATTTCAGGACGAATAGAAATAGTTGAAAAGGACTTGAAAAATTTATTTCAGTCCTTTTCTTTATCATTTTATCCCAAAATTTGCTCATCCTTAATGCCATGCTTTTTTAAAAGGGCTTGGATGGCATCAAATTTCAAGCGAAAGTGTTCTAATTTGTGCCCGTCAGATCCTAAAGAATAGGTGTGACATCCTAATTGAGTCAATAGAGTGAGAGCATAGTCATAGAGTTCTTCATGCTCATAGAGATACATACTCTTGGCATTGAGCTCAAAAGCCATATTACGGTCAATCATCTTTTTAAAGATACGCATAAGCTGGTCCTGATAGTTTTTCAGCTCATCGACAGAGACCTCAAAGAGACGAAAGCCATAATCAAAATGAGCTAACACATGGGCATCTACTCGTCCAATGGCAGTTTCTAAGAGATCAAGGTACTCTTGAATAATCTCATTTTTATCACGATCAGCGACCTCATCATCTAGGTAGTCATTAGTTCCATTGTGATGGATAGATAGCAATTTGAGGTCGTATTCCTTGTTTTCTAAAAAGTTTAGAATATCCATTTCTCTAGGCTGGTAATAACCGATCTCGATGCCGCGCTTGATACGATCTCCATAGATCTGTTTGAGCTGGTCAATTTTCAAACTATAGGCTTCATAATCTGGGATATCGTCTTGCTCGGTGTAAGGATTGGATAAGTCATAGTGCTCAGTCGTCACAATTTCACCTTCATAATTTTCCAGATAATCTTCAAAATTGGCATCTGAATCATAGGAAAAGTAAGTGTGCAGGTGATTATCTCGCATCTGGTTTTCCTTTCTCTCGGACTAAGAGTCTTAATAATTTGTTATTTCCTTGCGGTCATGAACATTGGATGTCTTACCCTGACGGGCTCTAAGAACCGCTTCAACATCTTCTGGTTTTACTTCTGTTTCAACCAGCATAACGGCTAAATGATAGAGCAGATCCGCTGTTTCATTGGCAATTTCTTCTTTATCTGTATTTTTAGCTGCGATAACGACTTCAGTCGTCTCTTCACCGACCTTTTTCAAGATTTTATCCAGACCTTTATCAAAAAGGTAGTTAGTATAGGATCCTTCTTTGGGATTAGCCTTGCGGTCTTTTGCTTCTTGGTAGAGTGTTTCTAACATGGTCTTCTCCTTTTAAGTCTAATCTTGATTGTCTTGGTAGATCGTATTGAAAAAACAAGAATATGAACCGGTATGGCAGGCTGCACCGACTTGTTCGACGCTGGCAAGCAAGGTATCGCAATCACAGTCTGTCTTTAAGTTTTTGACATATTGGAAATGTCCGGATGTAGCCCCCTTGTGCCAGATTTCCTGACGCGAGCGACTCCAATAGTGCATCTGCTTGGTTTTGAGGGTTAGTCGGTAGCTTTCCTCATTCATATATGCTAACATGAGCACTTGTCCTGTCTGATAATCTGTGACAATGACAGGGAGCAGCCCATCTTGCTTAGCAAAATCCAGTTTAGTATCTGTCATAATCTTACCTCGATACCATGCTCCAACATGGCTTTTTTGGTATCTGCGAGACTTATCTGTCCAAAATGAAAGATTGAGGCTGCTAGGGCACCAGTCGCTGGGGTTTGTTCAAAAACCTCTACTATATGTTCAATATTTCCGGCACCGCCTGAGGCAATGATGGGAACTTCTACAGCATCAGCTACTGCCTTGAGCATGTCCAAATCAAAGCCAGATTTTGTGCCGTCTTTATCCATGGAGGTCAAGAGGATTTCCCCCGCCCCGAGACTGACTGCTTCTTTGACCCAGTCAAGCAAATCCCTGCCGGTATCCTTGCGGCCGCCTGCTACATAGACATGCCAACTGCCATCTGCTTCTTTTCTAGCATCAATTGCCACCACGACGCATTGATTTCCAAATTTTTGAGCACAGTCACTGATCAGTTGAGGATTAGCCACAGCTGATGAATTAACAGCTACCTTATCAGCACCTGCCTTGAGCATCTTGTTCATATCTTCAACCGATCGGATACCTCCGCCTACAGTAAAGGGAATAAAGACCTGATCAGCAACTGCTCTGACCATATCAACGGTGGTATTGCGTTCCTCATGTGTCGCTGTAATATCCAGGAATACTAACTCATCACAACCGGCTTGGTAATAAGCACGTGCTGCATCAACTGGATCACCAACATCCGTCAGATTCACAAAATTAACGCCCTTGACGACACGGCCATCTTTGACATCTAGGCAGGGAATAATTCGTTTTTTGAGCATACTAACCTCCAAACATCTTTAATTCATCTAGACTGATACGACCATTGTAGTAGGCTTTCCCCACAATAGTCCCTGCTACTCCGATAGCCTCAAGCGCCTTGAGATCACTAGCTTGCGCAATTCCTCCTGATGCGATGATCTGCGCTTGATCCAACTCAGCGACTAAGTTGCGATAATGCTCTAAATTAGGGCCTGTCAGCGTTCCGTCACGGTCTACATCTGTATAGATAAAGAGGCGTACTCCCATTTTTTCCATAGTTTTTGCCAAAGTCAGATAGTCAACGGTACTCGTTTCAAGCCAGCCCTCTGTTGCTACGAAACCCTTTTTAGCATCAATACCGACAATAATCTTTTCGGGGCCGAAGCGCTCTATAACTGCTTGGACAAAAGATGGATCCTTGACTGCCATAGAGCCGATGATGATACGATCAATTCCAACTGAAAGATAATCTTCGATCTGCTCCACAGTGCGTATCCCACCACCGACTTCAACTCTTAGGCCAGAAGTGTCCTTGATTTTGGCAATTAAATCACGATTAGTTGCACGACCCTCCAAAGCACCATCCAGATCCACTACATGTATGAATTGTATCCCTGCCTTTTTAAAAATCTGAGCTTGTTCAAGCACATTCGGATTAACGACTGTCTGATGATTAAAGTCTCCTTTGAACAGACGGACAGCTTTTCCATCTCTAATATCAATTGCTGGTAGAATTTGCATAATATAAGATGTGAGAGCGTCTAAAAGCGAGGGAATTTTAGGAAAGCGGCAAGGAATCCTCATTCCTTAGACGACTTATCTAAACTCCAAGTTTTTAGCTCGAACTCAAGTCCTTTCTATAGTTTATTTCCATCAGTTACACAGGCTCACGAATTTTTCAAGAATCCCTAAGCCCACATCTCCTGACTTCTCCGGGTGAAATTGGACACCAAATACCCTATCCTTGTGGATCATGGCAGGAATATCCAGACCATAATCAGCCGTGACATCAATGTATTGTTCAGGTACATCTGTATAGTAACTATGAACAAAATAGACGGCCTGATTCCCAAGCCTTTTAGTCATGGCGTTTTCCTGTCTGAGAGTTAATTCGTTCCAACCCATATGCGGAACCGGTCTTTCCTGGTTGGCAGGGATTGCTCGACAAACACCTGGAATAAAACCTAATCCCTTGGTTTCATTGTGCTCCAAGCCTCTTTCTGTCAAAATTTGCATGCCCAGACAGATCCCCAATAAGGGGGTTCCTTTGGCTACCGCTTTACTGATAGCCGTTACCAGACCTCGCTTTTCCAGCTCGGCCATAGCAGTCGGATAAGCTCCGACTCCCGGCAAAATCAAGCCATCTGCTGCTAGAATTTTTTTGAAATCTGCTGACAGTTCTGCTTCTATCCCCAATTTATGCAGGGCTCGAAGAACATTAGCTGTATTACCTGCATCATAGTCAATAACAATTATCTTCATAAGACCCCCATTTTATCCGTTACAAAAATTTAGAGCATGCCTTTAGTTGAATTCACCCCATGAATATCCGGGTTAATCGTAATGGCTTCACGTAGAGCACGACCAGTCGCTTTGAAGAGACTTTCTGACTTGTGATGAGTATTTTTCCCATGGAGAATCTTAAGGTGCAGATTCATCTGAAGATTGAAAGCTAGGGCTTGGAAAAATTCCTCTACTAATTCTGTATCAAAATTCCCCAACCGAGGATTGTCAAATTCACAATCAAAGACCAAGTAACTACGTCCAGATAGATCCAAACTTGCCATCCCCAAGGTCTC
This sequence comes from Streptococcus sp. ALY_208, assembly GCF_058314295.1. NCBI lineage: Bacteria > Bacillati > Bacillota > Bacilli > Lactobacillales > Streptococcaceae > Streptococcus > Streptococcus sp. ALY_208. Next base: position 51,189 of record NZ_JBZFUI010000003.1, read on the forward strand.
GTCCATGGGTACGAAACTCGTACCGTAACGTTTGATACCTTTCTTGTCTCCAAGAGCTTCCTTGATAGCTTGACCAAGAACGATACCAACATCTTCAACCGTGTGATGACTGTCGACATAAAGATCACCATCTGCCTTGATCTCTAGCGCTATGCGGCTGTGGCGGGCAAACAAGGTCAGCATGTGATCAAAAAAGCCAACTCCTGTATCAATGGCAACTGGTTCTTGGGTGTCTAAGTTGAGATTCAATTTAATTTTTGTTTCTAAGGTATTGCGTTCAATACTGGCTTGTCTCATACAGTCCTCTTTCTATCTTATTGATTGCTACGTCTTGTCTCAATAGCTTTAGCGTGAGCTTGCAGTCCCTCAGCGTAGGCGAGAGTCGTGATATCGTGTTCGGCAAGGTTGACTGCATTCTTGCTATATTGGGTATATTGTATGCGCTTGACAAAATCGTACACCCCAAGTGCTGAAGAAAAACGGCTGGTTGCTGTTGTCGGAAGCACATGGTTAGTTCCTGCATAGTAGTCTCCGATCGGCTCACTAGTGTAGTGGCCAAGGAAGACTGATCCAGCATTGTGAACCTGATCCAGATAATCATAGGCATGTTCCAGAGCAAGCTCTAGATGCTCAGGCGCTACTAGATTCATAAGTTCAAACATGCTGTCCTTGTCTGGAGCAACAATAATGCGGCCATTGTTTTCGATAGATGGACGAGCAATGTCTTGACGTGGCAAGTCTTTGAGCTGTTTTTCGATCTCAACTTCCACCGCATCTGCTAAGGCTAGCGAATCGGTTACAAGAATAGCACGAGCGCGTACATCGTGTTCCGCCTGTGATAGTAAATCAGCCGCCACATACTCAGGCAGTGCTGTTTCGTCGGCAATGACCCCGATTTCCGATGGACCTGCTACCATATCGATGCCAACCTGACCAAAAACTTGCTTCTTAGCCGTTGCTACAAAGATATTTCCCGGACCGGTAATCTTGTCGACCTTTGGAACAGACTCTGTCCCGTAAGCAAGAGCAGCAATACCTTGAGCTCCGCCGATCTGATAAATTTTATCGACACCTGCTAGTTTGGCAGCTACCAGAATAGCTGGAACAAAATGGTCCTGAGGCGGGGTGATCATGATGATCTCTTTGACGCCAGCTATCTTAGCTGGAATGACATTCATCAAGACAGAGGAAGGATAAGCAGCTGTTCCACCAGGCACATAGACACCGACACGCTCAATTGGTCGGATCAGTTGACCACGCAGAACACCTTGACTGGGTAGATCCTCAAAGCCAGTTTCCACCTGCTGGCGATGGTAGGACTCAATATTGTCTTTAGCATTTTCAAGAGCGCTCAGCACATCCTTATCCACTTCTTCAAAGGCTTGGTCGATCAAATCTTGCCCCACTTCAAAGGTGGTCAAACTGACTTTATCAAACTCCTGACTGTAGTCACGCAAAGCCTGATCACCACGCTCTTTCACCTCATTAATAATATGCTTGACCGTTTCTTCAACGTCAGTGTTTTCTTGGCTCAAGGCCAACTGCTCCTCATAGAGAAGCGCTGCAATTTCGTCATTCGTTCCTGTTAATCGTTTCATTGAAAAGGAACCTCCTCACTTCCAACAATTGTCTCAATTCGGCGGATAAATGGTAGCAGATCTTCATTGTTTTTCAGCGCTGCCTCGTTGACAATCAAACGTGCTGAAATGCGGCAAATATCTTCGTAAACCTGCAAACCATTAGCCACCAGGGTATTACCTGTCTCAACGATATCCACAATAGCATCGGACAAGCCTAGGACAGGCGCAATTTCAACACTACCTTGGATAGAAATAATTTCGACATCTTCACCTTTCTGATTGAAATAGTCAGTTGCAACCCTAGGATACTTAGTCGCAATGCGCTTGCGCTTATGGTCTTCCGGATCGTAGGAATCTGTTGAGGCAAGGGAAAATTTACAAAGGCCAAAATTTAAGTCCAGCATCTCTAAGTAACCGTTGGGGTGCTCAATCAAAACATCTTTGCCAACAATCCCAATATCGGCAACACCGTGACGAACATAGGTCGTTACATCCGGTGCCTTGACTAAAAGGAAACGAAACTTTTGATCTGGACTTTCAAAAATCAAATGACGCCCCTTATCAGCCATGAAGGACATATCAAAGCCTGCATTCTCCAACAAGGCAAGTGCATCTTTTTCGATACGCCCCTTGGTCAGAGCAATGGTGATTGGTTTAGCTGTCATTTATGTTCACCTCCAAACGTTAAATCATCGTGTACAGCCTGGTAAATCGAATCAATATCCATAGCCCAGCCGACCGCTGTCAGCTCACTGGCTCCAAATCTCTCAAAGAGCTTATCGTAGCGTCCCCCCGAGATAAAGGCATCTGGGACCTTATCTCCGAAGACCTTGAACATCATCCCTGTATAGTAAGGCATGCTAGGCAGTTGGGCCAAATCTAGGGTGGTCTTAGCTAAGGTATCTTTGAGACCTAAGGTCAGGATTTCCAAGCTATCTAAGGCTGTTAACAGCGCTTCATTGCTGGTCAGTTGGCGTGCCCTATCTAATACGGCTCTGGTTTCCCCAAAAAGGAAGGGGAGCTCTTGGATCAAGCGATCAAATTCACTTGGTTCTTGTCTCGTAAATTCATTGAGACCTGTGATATTCTTATCACGAATCAGCTGGGCAAAATGAGAAGCCTGGCTATCGGAAAGGTTCAAGGAAGCAACTATCGTCTGCAGAATTCTGGCATGAGAAAATTCGAACTGATAATGCTTTACACCAACCCTATCTAAGGCTTCTTTGGCAGAAAAGATTGCTCCGCTAAGCGCCTCCGATACTGGAAATCCAATGATTTCAATACCAGCCTGGGTATGCTCATTAGCTAAGCCGCGCATTTCCTCATTGTTTAAAAAGACCTTACCAGAATAGGAGAATTTAATGGGAGGTTGGATATTAGTAGAGGCTATGACACGACCGATCTGACTGGTGATATCGGGACGCAGACTGAGGAGCTCACCTTTTTTATCAAAAAGATGATAATGGTTGGGAACTATCTCATCACCAAAAACTTCAAAGTGTTCTAGGGTCGGTGTTTCGATTCGATTAAAGCCCTGAGCCATCAAGAGATCGCTGATGCTGCGCTCCATATCATACATGGCCCTGGCTCGTTTAAATAATTTATCATGCATTCCAATAGGTAAGGTTGTTTTTTTCATCAGCTAGTCCTCTTGTTTCTGTGTTAATGTCTGGTGGATAACTTCCAGCACCTGCTCCATTTCCCTTCTTGTTCCGATGGAGATCCGTAAAAAATTCTTCAGGCGTTCTACTTTTGGAAAATAACGGACATATATCTTGTTATAAGATAGGATGTCAAACAGTTTGCTGGCCGGCACCCCTTGAGGTTCTACTAGGACAAAATTGGTCTGAGAAGGAAGAACATGGTAGCCTATCGCCCTGAGTTCGCCGATAAACCAGTCCCTTGTTTTCATAATCTTTCGACAATTCCTGCGATAGTAGTCCCAAGAGTCGATAGCTGCACAGGCCAGACTCTCGGCGATAGCATTGACATTATAAGGATTGATAGAATTTTTGATTGCATTAATAACAGCCATCAGTTTAGGACTTCCTATGCCATAGCCTACTCGCAGTCCGGCTAAGGAAGCATCTTTTGAGAAAGTTCGGGTGATAAAGAGATTCTCATACTTATCTAGCAGAGAAAGAGCTGACTCCCCCCCAAAACTAATATAGGCTTCATCAACAATAACCACCACATCTTGATTGGCCTGTAGAACTTTTTCGATGGCTTCTAAGCTCTTGTAGATACCTGTCGGTGCATTAGGATTTGCCAGTACAATGCCACCATTAGCTGCAATATAATCCTCTATCACCCATTCAAATCGATCGTTTAAGGGAATTTCTTGATAGTTGATGTGATAAAGTTCAGCCCAAACCTTGTAAAATCCATAGGTCAAATCTGGAAACAAAACCGGCTCATCACTGTTAAAAAAAGCTAGAAAGGCCATGGACAGGATATCATCGGAGCCATTGCCCACAATGATTTGATCGGTATCAACCCCTAATTGTTGGGCTAGACGGTAACGTAAACTTTCTTGGGTCAAGCTGGAATATTTACGTAGATCTTCAGCCTTGAACTCCGCTAGTGCCTCATAAACTGCTGGGCTAGGCCCATAGGCATTCTCATTCGTATTGAGTTTGATCATATCCTGATCTTCAGGCTGACGACCAGCAACATAAGGATCAACTTGACGTAAACCTTTTATCATCTCTCCACCCTCTTTCTAGCTATCACCTTATATTTTTAAAGCGTAATATAAAACGCCCTCGCAAAAAAACTTTTGCCAGGACGTTTCCACGTGGTTCCACCTTGATTCGAATGACAGTCACCTGTCACTCCTCATGAAGTCACTATTTGGCGACTTCCAGTTGATAACGAAACTACCCGTCAGATACTACTCTAAACCAATTTCGCATCTGCACTCAAGAATGTGTCGTTTGAGATTGGTACGCTTTCTCAGCTACTAGCGTTCTCTGTCTATAGACTCAAACTTTTTCTTTCAACGCTTTGTTTTATACCATTCTACACTAAAGACTTCTGGATTGCAAGAGAAAATGTATATTTATTCATGCTTATGAAATTTTCTTCCCCTCCTAAATTTACGCAATTTCTACTAAGAAAACAAAGCAGGGGAAGCCAGAGGCAATAGTTGTCACTCGGCTAACAAAAAAAGAGAAACTATCACAAAAAATTTTTGATCCAGCCCCTCTTTTATATACAAGCCATATTTGACATGTTAAGCTTTGACTGCTTCTGGTAACTGTTCACCAATAGCTTCTAGGCGAGCTGCCCATTCTTCACGAGTCAGTCCGTGTTCTTCAACATAGCGGTTGCGCTCATGAGCACGGCATTCTGGAGAGCAGCCTCTGACATATTTGTCTTCTGTTTCTTCTGTCATAAAGATTTGCTTATTACAGAAAGGGTTGGCACAGTTGACATAGCGTTCACATGGCTCACCAGTAATGTGGTCGTGAGAGATAACCGTTGGATTAACTCGGTTAATCGGCACTGAGATTCGGTCATCAAAGACATACATGGCACCTTCCCAAAGATCACCTTGCACCTCAGGATCTTTACCATAGGTCACGATACCGCCATGAAGTTGACCAACATCCTTGAATCCTTCACGGACCATCCAGCCAGAGAATTTTTCACAGCGTACACCACCAGTACAATAGACTACTACACGTTTTTCCATGAATTTTTCTTTGTTATCACGGACCCATTGTGGTAGTTCACGGAAATTGCGGATATCAGGACGCACTGCTCCCTTGAAATGGCCAAGGTCATACTCATAATCATTACGGGTATCTAGCACAATGGTATCCTCATCAAGAAGAGCCTCTTTGAATTGCTTTGGATTTAAGTATTCACCAGTTATCTCAAGTGGATTGATATCCTCGTCAAAGTCATTATCTTCAAGACCTAGATGGACAATTTCTTTCTTGTAACGTACAAACATTTTTTTGAAAGCATCTTTAGGCTCTTCATCAATCTTGAACCAAAGATCTGCAAAGCGCTCATCAGAGTGCACCCAGTCCATATATTTTTGAGTGGTTTCAAAATCACCAGAAACTGTCCCATTGATCCCTTCGTCAGCGATCAATATACGTCCTTTGAGACCAATTGATTTACAAAATTCCAAGTGAACCTTGGCATATTCCTGAGCATTTTCAATCGGTACATATTTATAATAAAGTAGAACACGAATATCCTTAGACATTGTTATCCTCATTTCTTATTAGTATTGACTAACATTATAACACGATTCTAAAAATTTTTTTGCGGAAATGCCTATTAAAGTCCAGTTACTTTTTTACATGGTGAGAAAAAAATAGTAAGATTATGTGAGGAGGGTACCATGAAGAATTTTTTACGGACAGTATTTGCACTGTTAGCACTGTTTCTGGTTGGATTTTGTATTTGGGCTATGACCAGTGAGCCATCCCAAGACGGCTCAAATGCTAAACAGGCTAATAGCCAGAGTGAGTTTCAGCCTGCAACGGAGTCTCAAGCTAGCAAGAGCACAAGCAAGACAAAAGCTTCTAGCTCTAAGAATAAAGCCTCGGATACTGATAAAAAAAAGAAACCATCTACCCCAAAATCATCTATCGATGATGAGGCCCTTGTAGCTGGAGATTATACCGGTATTGTTGGTACCTGGTCCGATGCTACTGGACGCAGCTTGACTATCACGGTTGATGGTCAAGCTGACTATGCTGGTAACGGTGGCAATATTGAAGTTGCTCAAGATGGTAAGGGTGAGTTACTGATGACGGTTTATCTGGAAGATGGAACTAGCCTACCTGTCCTGATCTACAAGGCTGGTCAAGAAATTCCTGATCGTCATTTCCAAGATGGAAAAGACAGTTCTGATCAGGATAAAGATCGTATGGTTATCCCTACTACCGATATTTTAGATGAATCCGGTAAGCAAGCATTCACAGAGCAAGTCCTTTATCGAGAAAGTTAAGAGTTGATCTGCTTGTCCTGACTAAAGGAGTTACTTGTCTTTCATACTTTTCCTACGATATAAAAAAGCTGGGATGTTTTCCCAGTTTTTTTATATGCTTAATCGTTGCTGCCAAACAATCCCAAGATATTGATAAAGAGATTGATAAAATCTAAGTAAAGATTGAGCGCCATAGAAATCACCCAGCCATCTGAAACTTGACCACGCGTTTGTCCATAGACTTGCTTGATCAGTTGATTATCGTAGGCGATAAGCCCTGCAAATACGATAACGGTCAAAGCACTTAAACCAAATTGTAATAGCGTTGATCCCAAAAAGATGTTGACAACTCCAGCAATGATGATCCCAATCAGAATAGCAATTCCAGCCTTAGCTATGCCTGACAAATCTTTCTTAGTCGTTGCTCCAATCAAGGCCATAGCAAAAAATACTAGTGATGAGCTAATAAAAGCACCTGCAATAGTCGTACCGGTGAATCTGAGCAATAAGAAACTTAGAGTAAAACCATTAAGGGCTGAATAGATCAAGAACAAGGGCAAGGATAAGGGACTATTCTTGCGTGCTGCGATACTGGCTACTACGACAAGCCCTAACTCTCCAAAAGTCGCCAAGTAATAAATATAAGGGGCGGTGACCATGACCATCAGGGTATTATCTATAAATGGTCCAAGCATCAGGTAGGATACAATAGCGGTAATAGCAATACCAAAACCTACCATGCCATAAATTTTTGCATAAAAACGATTTAGACCCGTATCAGTCTGTGTGATTAATGTGTTTGTACGATATGATTCCATATTTTTATCTCCTTATTTAACTGGCTCAATGGTGATGTGAACCAAGTTCTTTTCGCTTGAAGCGTTTCCGATTTTTAATTTTTTGACGAAGAGGGTAGATTCCTTCTTTAATCGCCCAATATTTGTCAACCAAGGTAACTACATAAGACTCTTTGAAGCGAGGGGGAGCAGCTGTCGCCCCCCACATGTGCTTGAGGATAATATCCTCTTCTTTTTTAGAGAGGTTGATTAATTTCTTAGCATTCTTAACGGCAATACGGGGATGTACCCAGGCATGACTTTTATTAAACTTTGTATCTCGCCAATCATAGAAAAAGAAATCATGCAAGAGTCCTCCACGTGCTGTCGCCTTGGCATCCCAGCCCAACTTGCGAGATACCTTAAAGCTGGTATAGGCAACATTGATCGAATGCTTCATGCGTGTGGAATGGTAATGATGCGTTATGTCATCTAGCTTTTGAAATTTGGGATTGTCGATCAAATGTCCGACTATCTCCATAAATTCCTTATCTTCTTTATAACTTTCTGTCATCATTCTCTCCTTATCTTATTGCTTCTCTCGATCAGCCAAAATAGCATGATCCCCGTTGCTACAGCTACGTTAAGACTTTCTGCCTGTCCAGGCATGGGAATATGTGCCAAAACATCAGCCTGTACCGCCAGATTCTCAGTGATACCTTGTCCTTCATTTCCCATCGCAAGGACAAAGTTTGCCTCAGGACTGAGTGCTTGATAATCTACCGAATTTTCTGCCAGAGTCGTTGCAATTAGCCTGATTTTAGATCCTCTAATCAGATCTAGTAAATCCCGAATGGGAGCCCGATAGATGGGAAGGTGGAAATGGCTGCCCTGCATAGAGCGCAAGGTCTTTGGGCTGTAGATATCTGCTGTCTTATCTGTGATGAGCACGCCTGATAAACCAGCAGCATCAGCTGTCCGAATCATCGTACCAACATTTCCAGGATCTTGGATATCCTCCAGGAGGAGATAAGAACCGTCTAAACGATCCGGAAGCGTCGAGTCCTCAAGTGCTACCTGACAAACAATTCCTTGAGGGGTAGGACTCTGACTGAGTTCTTTTAAAACCTCCGGTGTCACAAGGGTAACTTGAGAAAATTCATCCTCCAATCGATCCCATTGTTCTTCAACTATGAAAATCTGCTCTATCTTAGCCTGATTGGCTACCGCCTCCTCAAAGAGATGCCAACCTTCGATTAGGTAGGAAGTCTGGCGGTGCTTTTTTTGAAGCAACTTCTTAGTTTTTTTGATGAGATTATTGGATTTTGACGATATAATAATCATATAGCTATTATATCATAATTACGCCTATTATCTGCTAGGTCCCGAGGAGGAATTTTTATGAAAAAAGTAAGACTAGTCGTCTCTGGACGTGTACAAGGGGTCGGCTTTCGCTATGCTACCTATACACTTGCTCTCGAAATTGGGGATATTTATGGTCGTGTGTGGAATAACGATGATGGTACTGTTGAGATATTAGCTCAATCAGAAGATGCTGGTAAGATGGCTAAATTTATTCATGGTGTCCGCAAGGGACCTTCTACTTGGGCTAAAGTTTCTTACGTTGATGTCAGCCTAGCTAATTTTCAAGACTATACTGATTTTCGGATGGCCAATTAAAATTCCAACTTAAGAACTATTGTATAATCCTCTAAAAAACAGTAAAATAGTACAGTATTATTAAAACAAAAGGAAATTAATGTGAAAAACATACATAAACGTTTACTCTTGACAGGATTCTCTCTGAGCCTGCTCTTGCTTTTATCAGGATGTGTTCGTACCGATGAACATCACAAACCTGTCGGTACCATCTGGAATCTCCTTGGTAAGCCCATGTCATCTTTGATCACCTACTTCGCTGATCACCTTGGCTTGGGTTTGGGAATGGGGATTATTCTGGTTACTGTCATTGTTCGCCTGATTATTTTACCACTTAGTCTTAAGCAATCATCTGGTGCTGCCTATCAGACTGCTAAGCGTGAACATCTGGCTCCTATTTTTGAACCTATCAATAAGCGTATTAAAGAAGCTCAGACTAGAGAAGAAAAAATGGCGGCTAATGCTGAGTTGCTAGAAGCCAATCGTGCTAACGGTATCAGTCTCCTAGGCGGTATGGGCTGTTTGCCTTTCCTGATTCAGTTTCCCTTCTTCTCAGCCTTATATTGGGCTATACGTTATACCCCTGGCATTAACAAAGAAAACTTTCTATGGTTCAATTTGGGACAGAGGGATCTATTGTTGATGGCCATCATTACCTTGCTCTATCTATTCCAATCTTGGTTGTCTGTGCGTCAGATGCCACCTGAGCAGCGTGAACAGGTTGGTTCTACTACCTATATGATGCCACTTTTTATGGTTATCTTTGGTTTTGCATCAACATCTGCTTTTGTTCTTTATTGGTTAGTCGGTGGAATCTTCTCTGCATTTCAACAACTACTAACCATCTTTTTCATCAAGCCTCATATGAAGAAAAAAGTGGCAGAAGAATTTAAAAATAACCCTCCAAAAATGCCTCAGGCAAGTCAAAAGGCTCGTAAGGATGTGACCCCAAAGCAATCTGCTCAGGCTATTACTAATCAAAATAAAAAGCGAAATGCTGGTAAACAAAATCGTAAATAATAATCTCAAGCTATTTGTCAACTGTAGTAGGGAGGACTTGTAGTCTAAGTACCAGAGAAGACGAAGTTCGTCTTTTCTTTTTTGATATTCAAAGTGTGGTAAATGTTATGAATTTCTTGAAGTTTTTCCAAGCTTTGATAATTACAAACATTGTACTTAATGTCTTTGAGTTATTTAACAATAAAGATTTAAAAGTTAATAAGTTAATATTTTTTACTTTTGAATCTTCTAAAATCGTTTATGAGATATTTTATAATTTTGTATCATAACTATCTTTGATTTTTACCTAAAAATCTCTGTAAGTCAAATTGTATAACTTTGCCTGAATGGTCGTTTTTATTGCCTGAACGGTAGTTTATTTTGGAATTTTTAGCCATTCAGGTATTTAAATTAACATTTTGAGTAAAAAATGATCATATGCTAAAAATTTTAGTATACTAGCTATGTTGCTTGGCCAAGTTAACAATAATTTTTAGTCATAATGGAGGATATTATGGAATTACATTCAATTAATTATACAAATTTAACTAATAATGAACTATCAGATATTTTTGGTGGTAAAAAGAATAAAGCTGTTGATACAGCACTTAGAATTGCAGGTGGGGCAGCTTCTGGATTTACTTACTGTTCTACAAGTGGAGTATGGCATCCATATGCGCTTGCAGCTTGTGCTGGAGTCGGAGCTGTTGGTGCAGGCCTAGGATACGGTGCCTAGGATACGGTGTAGCTACATAGTGCACGGATAAAAATACGACCATCTGTTTTAATTAAAGATATAAGTCTATAAAATAAAAGCCAGTGTTTAAATACGCTGGTTTTTATTTTGTTTAGTTTATCTCGACCGGCTCTCCCTATGTAGTGTTCGTATGCTTACCACTGTGTTTAATGACCTTCTGACCTTAAATATTAATTACCAATTTATATTTCAAATTTGAATGTTAATCGAACATTGTGAAAACACTCTTACCTCCAAGGTTCTAGTAAGCTCAATAAAAAGTATACCCAAAAGAAAACTTTAGGGGAGGTTCTTATTCTCTGTAAAGTTTGCAAGAACATAAACAAGCCGACCAACATCATGGCTATTATATAGTTGATAGGATCTAACACTTCTATTAAAACAACGGCTAAGAATAAGATCCCCAACAAGGCTGGTCCTGTTCGATACTGTTCCAGCTTTTGAGGCTGTTTTTTGCAAATATAGCCAACGATAAAAATGCCTGCTCCTATCCAAAGAATTTTGGGCATGAGCGTCATCACAATGGACATACTGTATCCTTTCCAAATATTTCATTATGTCTATTTTAGCAAAAATAAAACTAAAGAAAAACTTAAAAAGAAATAACAGGCATAAAAAAAGAATTCGGAAGAGACTTTCCGGATTCCTTTCATTTTATGGTGTCAATAGGACTTACTCTTCTGTTTTACTGACCGTAAGAATTTCAACTTCGTAGCTACCTGCTGGGGATTCAATTACAGCCTTTTCTCCAACTTTTTTTCCGATAAGGGCTTGTGCAATTGGACTTTCGTTTGAAATCTTACCTGAGAAGACATCGGCACCAGCAGAGCCAACGATAGAGTAAGTATCTTGATCGCTTGTTCCTACTTCTTGAACGACAACCGTTTTACCAATAGCAACTTCGTCCGAAGCAACTGCATCACTATCAATAATTTCGGCATAGCGAATTTTTGTTTCTAAAATTTGAATTTGACCTTCGACAAAGGCTTGCTCATCCTTGGCTGCATCATACTCTGAGTTTTCAGAGAGGTCACCGTAAGAACGTGCGATCTTGATACGTTCAACCACTTCTGGTCGACGAACTAATTTCAACTCCTCTAATTCTTGTTCTAATTTTTCCTTTTCTCCGAGAGTCATCGGATAGGTTTTTTCTGCCATTTTCTTTCTCTTTTCTATTTTTCTGAATGCCTAAGCGGCTTTATTTTTTAGAGACTTTTTTATTGACGTAGGTCTCAACATTTTTTTGATGTTCCTTGTAATTGTCTGTGTAGTAGACAGTACCTGTCTCTACATCTGCCACAAAGTAGAGATACTTGGTTTTAGCCGGATTAACAGCAGCTTTAATAGCCGAGAGGCTAGGACTATCAACCGGTCCAGGCATCAAACCTTTGTGCTTATAGATATTATATGGAGACTTGATATTGGTATTGACTTTCGTGTCTTCTTTTAGGGTCGTTTCTTCACCCAGTTTCCCCATCGCATAGAGTATAGCGATGTTAGATTGCAAAGGCATATCTGCTTTCAGACGATTATAAAAGACACTGGCTATATTGCGACGATCCTCATCGGTCTGTCCCTCTTTTTCTATCAAAGAAGCCAAAGCCAAGGTTTCATTGACAGAATAATCCGAGCTTTCAATTTGATCGTAATAATCCGTCAAGTAAGTATCCATGGTTGCAATCATCTGCTCTGCTAAACCTTCCAAGGTAAGATCCTTGCTATAGTCATAAGTTGCTGGGAAGAGATAGCCTTCTAGCTGATAAGTAGCATCCTTCTTATTTGGTATATCTGCTAATAATTTAGGATACTTCTCCTTCATCTTTTTGATAAAAGCATCATTTTTCATCAGCTTGAGAAATTCTTTAGAGCTATAAGGCGTTTTATCGCCTTTAGTTTTTGTCTGGTCATTGCTCTCGATCGCTGTAGCAATCTGCTCAATAGTATAGCCTTCTGGAATAATAATCTTACCTGCTGACGGATCTGTCGGTTTAGCAGTTCCGCCACTTTGCAGTTGCTTGATGATATCATCGATACTCATGCTAGCCTTAAAGTTGTAGAAGCCACTCTGAAGGTTACTGATATTTTTAAACTTGGTATAGTAATTGAAAATATCAGCATTTTTGATAATGCCATTATCTTCTAGGATCTGTCCAATTTGTTTGCTGGAAGCCGAGGACGGAATCTCAATAGAAACATACTTACTCGCTTTTTTATCTAGCGGTTCAAGACTAGATTTAACATAGTAAGTTCCGTAGGCTCCTCCTGCCAAAAGCACTAGAACAATGGCTGTAATAAACCAAAAACTAATGCGCTTGGCTAGGCGTTTTTTCTTCTCACGTTTAGCAGCTCTCCGCTTCAGTCCGTCAAAGAGATCTGTCGAGCCTTCCTCATCCGTCACCGCTTCATCTTCTTTGTCCTCTTGATCAGGCGACTGAGCCTGATCTACTTCGTCAACACTATCAGCTGGAGAATCGTATGAACTGTCAGTTGGTATGACACTGCCACTATCGACCGGATCGGGCAGTGATACTGTTACGACCGATGTCTGATCAGAATCAACCGTCTCAGCCTCATCAATAGCCGATCTAATGTCTGTGATAGGAATTGGAACTGTAAAGCCTGATAGATCGACATCTTCAATCTCATCATCTTGAGGATGAGATGGCTTGGTTGCGGCTAATATCTCTGTTAAATTATCGTTTCCGAGGATATTGCTATCTGGCTTAAGACCAGAGATTTCTGATGATAATTGACCTTCCCTTTGTTGAGGGGTAGTCTGAGGCTGTGCAAATGCTTGCTTTTCAGTCGCACCTGCTTCATTTTCTTTGAGCTGGTTAGCAGCAGCCTGCCAATCAAATTCAGAATTATTTTTATGCTGACCATAGCCATTAACGTTGCTTGCAGTAGATTGATTTCTACCATCATTATAGAGGCCTTTCTCCTGCTTTGCCTCTTCTAATTCGCTCAAAATCTGTTCTTTGAAATTTTCAGATTCAGACCTTGATCGTCCTTTATTCAAATCAGTCAAAGCTTTTCCTCCTCATAATTATCAGTCGCCATTATATCTAAATTTAATGACAAATGCAAATCTTGGCGGCTAAGCCTTTAAATGCGGGTTGTCCCAGACCATGTTGAACCATTTTTGATCACCATGTGTCGAATCAGATTCTCCCTCATCACTAAAGCCATTTGCCTCATAATAAGCAATCAAGTCTGCATGACAGGTTAAGGTAATGCCTAAACGCCCTTTAGCAACAGCCAAATCTTTCATAGCTGCGAGTAAAGCTGTCCCCAGACCTTGGCCTTGGTAGGACGGTGCTACTGACAGAGATTGAACTTGGATATAGCCACCTGTCTTGGGATTAGAAGTCACTTGGGTAAATATTTGATCGTCTAAGTAGCGTTCTTGCCCAACCGGACCTACGATATAGGCAGCAAGTCGACCGGATTGCTCAGCCACTAAAAAGGTATCTGGGAGGTACTTCATACGCTGAGCCAGCACTTGGGGGCTTGCCGCTTCTTGGTCAGAAAAATTAGCCATTTCGATATCAATTATTTCTCCTAAATCATCACTATCTACCTGTCTGATGCTTAGCATAAGATCATTCTCCTTTCTAGTCTTGATAAAAGCGAGTGGATATCCACTCGCCCTATTTATCATTGGGTATTTTTGGCTAGATTTGCAATCAGTTCTTCAAAGGAGCGTTCGTATAGTTGAATATCCCCAGCTCCCATAAATACGTAGACAGCGTTATTATGATCTAGCAGCGGTGATACATTGTCTACGGTAACAACCTTGGCAGGTTTCTTGATTTTGTCAGCCAAATCTTCAACCTTAACATCACCCTTGTCACTCTCACGGGCTGAGCCGTAAATTTGAGCTAGATAGACGCTATCTGCCTCATTGAGAGCGTCTGCAAACTCATCGAGTAAGGCAATGGTACGGGTAAAGGTATGGGGCTGGAAAATAGCGACAATTTCCTTGGAAGGATACTTTTGACGAGCAGCATCCAAGGTTGCGATAATCTCAGTTGGATGGTGAGCAAAGTCATCGATGATAGTTGTATCATTAATAATTTTTTCCGTGAAGCGACGTTTAACACCGTTAAAACTTCGGAGATGCTCAGCGACCAGGTTCATATTAAAGCCTGCCACGTAAAGATTAGCAATAACTGCTGTCGCATTTAAGATGTTGTGGCGGCCGAAGGCAGGTACATGGAAACTACCTAGCTCTTCATTATTATGCTTAACCTTGAAATCAGAGCCATTGGTCGTACGAACAATATCATAGGCGACAAAGTCATCCGTATCCTCAAAGCCATAGTAATAGATAGGGGCCTTGGCCGTAATTTTTCTTAGGTAGGGATCTTCACCATAAACAAAGAGACCTTTTTGAACCTGCTTAGCATAATCATTGAAAGCACTGAATACATCATCAATAGAAGTGAAATAGTCAGGATGGTCAAAGTCAATATTAGTAATAATAGAGTAGGCTGGATGATAAGGCATAAAGTGGCGCTCATACTCATCAGACTCAAAAACAAAGTACTGACTATTGGCGGAACCACGTCCTGTACCATCACCAATTAAGTAAGAGGTATCTGTGATGTTACGCAAGACGTGAGCTAACAGGCCTGTGGTCGAGGTTTTACCATGAGCACCTGCCACGCCAAGACTGATAAACTGATTCATAAACTCACCTAGGAATTCATGATAACGTTTAAAATTGTAGCCCTTTTCCATAGCATAGGCTATTTCAATATTGTTATCTTGTCTAAAGGCATTCCCTGCAATCAGCTCGACATCACTAGTGATATTGGCTTGATCAAAAGGTAAGATCGTGATACCAGCTTGTTCTAGCCCTCTTTGTGTAAAGTAGTACTTGTCCACATCGGAGCCTTGCACCTTGTGTCCCATTTGATGGAGCATCAAGGCCAAAGCACTCATCCCTGATCCTTTAATACCAATAAAATGATAAGTTTTAGTCATGCGATCTCTTTTCTAATACTCACTGTCAAACATCAAATTGAGCTCCTTAGCAATTTGATGACTGCGGCGCTCTTGAGTCTCTTTTTGATTGTAGATTTGGCTTCGTTTCAAGAAGTCATAATTGTTTTTTGTATGTTTTTTTGCAGATGGATTACTAGGCTCATGATAGACCTTGGGAATCTCTGCTAAAATATAACTCTCCTGATGAAGTTTGCGACTGAGCCTCGTCAAACGATCAGTCGGCAGCTCTTCTTTATGTCTAGCATTGGCCTTACGTCCATTAAAAAAGGCAGTCGGGAGTTGGGAGTCAGAGTTCTGCTGATTTTTTCGCCGCTGAAAACTGAGTTTGCTCGGAATTTTAGTTTCCTGAGCAATCTGTGTCTGACGCTTACGCTTGAGGTCTTGTTTGGCTTGCTCACGTACAATCTCAGCATAAGATTTTTCTTCGGTCTTTGCAGGCTTTTGACTAATGGAGGACGCCTTAGGCACCTGGGCTGTGGCTGTTGGTTCTTGGCTGATTAGCTCATGATTTTCAGGATAGGTCTTACCTGCATAATCTCCATGAATATTATTAATCAGATCTTTGTTATCGTAAAGCTCCATCCTTGGGGGTGAGGAGATGACTAACTCTTCATCTGCTACCAAGGGGAACTGTCGTTTTTTTCTAACCATAGTCACTCCTTTCCTGCCAAATCCTTAGCGTGACACTAACGCTTCTATTATACCCTAAATCATGAGCATGTCAAAATGATTAGGAACTGATCCCTAAAATTTCCTTGATCTCTTCAATGCTCATGTTGCCTCGGCTTTCGTCACCATCTAGAACCGTTGTGACAAGGTTGCGCTTGGATTCTTGCAGTTCTAAGATTTTCTCTTCTATAGTTCCTCTAGTAATCAATCGGAAGACCTCAACATTTTGCTGTTGACCGATCCTATGAGCTCGGCTGATCGCCTGCATCTCAACCGCAGGATTCCACCAGAGGTCGATGAGTATGACCGTGTCTGCCCCGGTAAGATTCAAGCCTACACCTCCTGCTTTTAGAGAAATCAGGAAAACGTCCTTGCTCCCATTATTGTAAGCTTTGGTCATTTCCTGACGTGCCTTGGATGGTGTCGAACCTGTAATCTTATAGGTTCCCAACCCTAGTTCTTCAGATAGATTTTCAGCAATATCTAGCATATTTCTAAACTGTGAAAAGATCAAGGTTCTATTGCCGCTCTCTTTGATCTGAAGTAGGAGCTGTCTTAGACTATCAATTTTACCACTCTCACCTTTATAATTCATAAAAAGAGCTGGTGTATCACAGATTTGGCGCAGTCGAGTAATACCAGCTAAAATTTGAATCTTCTGGCTGTTTAACTCACTATCGCTCGCCTGTTGAATATCGGCTTGCATCTGACGTAGCTGGGCCAGATAAATAGCTTTTTGCTGGTCATCTAATTCATTGTAATAAGTCGTCTCAATAAGATCTGGCAGCTCAGGAAGAACTTCTTCTTTGCGACGACGTAAAATAAAGGGAGTGATCAGCTTGGCGACTTCCTTTGGTTCAAGCTTGAGAAAAGCTTTTTTATTAGGAAGAAGTCCTGGAAGTACAATTTGGAAAATGGACCATATTTCCAGTAGCTTATTTTCGATGGGGGTTCCAGAAAGGGCAATGCAGTTACCTACTTCAAATTCCCGTAGATTTTGAGCAATCTTGGTTTGGGTGTTTTTCATCACCTGGGCTTCGTCCATGATCAAATAATCATAATGACTGGCTTTATAGGTCTCAAAATCCTGCCTAAAGGAGGCATAACTGGTGATAGTGACTTGATGCCCTTGATTAATATCTGCCAGACGATCGTCCTTAGGACCATAGGCCACAGCGACATCTATCTGCGGAGCAAACTTAGTAAATTCATCTTTCCAGTTATAAATCAAGCTAGAGGGAGCTAAGACGAGAACTCTTGATTGCCCTGTCAGACGTGAACTCAAAAAAGCAATGGTTTGAAGGGTTTTTCCCAGTCCCATATCATCAGCTAAAATACCACCGAAGCCATAATGATCCAACATAGACATCCATTTAATCCCTGTCAGTTGGTAATCCCTCAATTCTGCTTGGACGCTGACTCCACTGATGTCAAAATCTTGGGGGTGGGTCAAGTCATGGGCTAATTGCTTGAAATCTTCCGAAAAATCGACACGACTGAATGATTCAAGGGTATCAGTTAATTGAAAAGCCGACAAGGTTGATAAGGATAGATGCCCTCTACCTGCTGCTTTAGCTCTAAGATCTTTTAGGGATTTGCTGATGCGTTTGGTTTCATCATCAAAAACAACTAAGCGTCCTTTAGCATTGATAAAATAAGGTTGATTTTGTGTCAGAGCGTTCATAGCCTGGTCGATATCTCCCTCTTCCAAACTAGAGAAATCAAAGGAGACATCCAATAAACCTGCACTAGTCGTTACAGAGACTTGTGGCGTCTCTGTCAAGTAGAGATCTTCTAGGCGCTGACTCAGCTCAACATCCCCAAATTTTGACAGACGTGGAATGGTTTGGGTGAAAAATTGATAGAGCTCTATTCCTTCCAGAGGCTGACGGCGAGCATTAAAATAGCCAGTAAAACCTTGGCTTTCTATAAGGCGTCTAATTTGTTCCTCGTGCTTAAAATTACTTGCAAAAGGCAGATTGGATAAGGTAGACTTATCTGATACCTGAATGCCGTTATAATCATAGGTTAGCCTGAGAAGAACGTCACCATTATCGGATAGGTCTAACTGAAATAGTGGCTTAAAATCACGAATTTGAAAGGTTTTAGGTGCTTGGACTAAACCAATTTCTGAGAAATCTAGGAGACTGGCAGCCAGCTTGGCTTGATCCTCTAAACCCAGGTAAACATGCTTATTAAGATCCGCCTCGATAACCAAGGTTTTTAGTGCCTTTACTAGCTTGATCTGCTTATGGTTGAGATGGTAAAAGGTGTTGCGGTGGAGCAGGTAGGTTTGCTCAAAGAAATCCTGATGAAATTTCTCAACAATAATTAACTCAATCGATTGCTGATGAACCTCTACTTTAAAGGTGTAAAGGCCATCTTCACCTTCCAGCTCCTTAAATTGTAGAGATTTATACTCTTGCTGGTTGATGTTGACCTGAAAGTCATAGAGTGACTGCAAGAGGTGGACGCCCTCCTCAAAGAAGCCTGCAGGAAGAGCAAGGTATCTGGCCTTACTAGGAAGGAGATAGTCTAAACGACTGATCTCTTCGTCAGGAATCAAACGATTCAAAAAATCAAGAACCTCTCGACTTGCTTCATCAAAATTCAAATAAGACAACGATTCAAAGTAATTTTTTCCAATTTGGTAATGATCTTCTTGGTCAATGATTTTTAAAAAACTTTTGATGTCTCTGATAACATAACGTCTATTATCAGGAAGACGATTGATATAGAATGTCCACCAGATGGTTGCGTGATAATCATCTTGTTCGCCCACTACTGATAGGCGATATTTCAGGCTGTCGTCATCATTGATTGATAGACCATCTAAAAAGAGGTTCCCAAAGGAAAAGAGATTTTCTTGATGCTTTTGGTATTGATCCTCACTATTGAATTTTTCTAAGATCTCTTGGCCTTCAGGACTCGTTTTCAAATAATGCTCTACAGCTGCAATGTGCTGGCAATAATTCTTCTCCCTAAAGAGATCACAGCTACAGTCCATCTGGTCATCATCGAAGTCAAAGGTTAAGGTTAAGCCATCTACTTGGGCTTTAATAATTTTATCTACTGTTGATAAAATGGTCACCTTTCCCGCTTGAGATAAGGCATTTCCTTCGTTGCGTATCCGACCAGGAATCAATCGTACCATATCACATTTCCAATCTACTTTTAAGATAACTTATCCCTTGATTATACCAAATCTATACGGAGTTCACACAAAAATAGTGTCTTTTGGGGCTTTATGTTATACTACGACTAAGGTATTATCCTTTTTGCTTATCAAGGAGAACAGATTATGGCAATCACTATACGCCTTGCTCAAGAAAGCGATGCTCAGGATCTTTTAGCAATTTACAATTTTTATGTGCAAAATACTGCTATTACTTTCGATTATCATTCACCTGACCTAGATATATTTCGGCTCAACATCGCTAATATTTCTAAAACTTATCCTTATTTGGTCGCCCAAGAGGGGAATCATATTTTGGGCTATGCCTACGCTTCTGCCTTTCACCGCCGTCCTGCCTACCAATGGTTAGCAGAGGTTACGATCTATCTAGCGCCAGATGCAAGGGGAAGGGGAACAGGTAAACGTCTCTACCAAGCTATCGAAGAGGCTTTACAAGAACAGGGAATCCTAAAGAGCATGGCTTGTATTGCAACGACAACTGAGGAAGACCCTTATCTCAACAATACCAGTTTGGCCTTTCATGAACATTTGGGCTACAAAATTGTCGGGAGCTTTAATCAGTCTGGTTACAAGTTTGGACATTGGTATGACATGAAATGGCTAGAAAAAAGCCTAGCCTCACTACCTGATAAGCCACTGCCTATTATCCCCTTTGTTCAAACACCCAGCTATAATCGTTATCAGAGCAAGGAAGCAGAAATCGATAATGAAAAAAATTGATTACTCAGTAACCTGCCTATCTAGCCGTTAGGCATTGAGATTGCAGCGACAGGGATTAGTTGGAGATTGAGCCTAAGCAGTAAGAGAATAAGGAAATTTAGGATCATGCTTTTTTCGCACGGCTTACTCATATCCTTTTTTAATGTGATCAATCAGCTCTACTAGCTTGTAGAGATTTCGCTCCTCAATATGGTAGGTTGCTTGCTGTTGGACAATCGGTTTAGCACAAAAAGCAACCCCGATCCCTGCTGCTTGGATCATGGGGAGATCGTTAGCACCGTCTCCCATTGCAATCGTTTGGGAGAGGGACAGATGATTCTTGTCCGCCCATTCCTTAAGTTTTTGCAGTTTGACCTCTTTCGTTACAATTGTGCCCTGAGTACGACCGGTCAGCCTCCCTTGGACAACTTCTAGACTATTGGCCTCAACATAATCAATGCCCAGTTCCTTGGCTAAACGATCAACCGTCTCATGAAATCCTCCAGAAACCAGACCAATTTTATAACCACGTTCATGCATTTCCTCAATCAAAGCTTTAGCGCCAGGTGTTAGATGGATCTGGGTATAAACCTTATCTAGAATAGTTTGTGGCAGCCCTTTCAGGCAAGCAACACGCTCTGCTAGAGCTTGCTTAAAATCCAACTCGCCTTGCATGGCACGCGCAGTAATGTGAGCCACCTGATCTGCTAGCCCTGCTTCATGACCTAATAAATCAATGACCTCTTCTTCTATTAGAGTGGAGTCCACATCCATAACTAAGAGTCCTTTAACTGTTGTCATTATTGTCTCCTTTATCTGCTCGACTATTTCTTTTACTATAGCAAACGAGGGCTTTTCCATCAAGGAAGCCCCGACTTTTTCTCCTTATCATTCGTAAAAAAGGGTCAGATGCCTTTGTTAGGCTTCTGACCCTTTTTACTAAAATATAATGAATATCCTTCTCTTACAAAACTACTTGCGTTTGCGTGCGATAAGGTGGATCGGTGTCCCCTCAAATTCGAAAGATTCTCGGATTTGGTTTTCTAAAAAGCGCAAATAAGAAAAGTGCATGAGTTCTTCTTCATTGACAAAGATCACAAAAGTCGGTGGCTTGACAGCTACCTGAGTAGCATAAAAAATCTTAAGACGACGACCCTTGTCTGTCGGTGTTGGATTGATGGCTACGGCATCCATGATCACATCATTGAGGACTGCAGATGGAATGCGAGTATTTTGACTTTGACTAATGCGCTTAATGAGCTCTGGTAGTTTGTTCAAGCGCTGCTTGGTCTTAGCCGAAACAAAAACGATTGGGGCATAGGAAAGAAACTGAAAATTATCTCTGATATCAGCCTCCCACTGACTAACAGTGTGGCTGTCTTTTTCAAGGGTGTCCCATTTATTGACGACAAGGATAATTCCTTTCCCAGCTTCATGCGCAAAACCTGCAATTCGCTTATCGTACTCACGGATGCCCTCTTGTGCATTAATCACAACAAGGACGATATCTGAGCGATCGATAGCTCGCATAGAGCGCATGACAGAGTATTTTTCAGTATTTTCATAAACCTTACCAGACTTGCGCATGCCCGCTGTATCAATCATGGTGTACTCTTGGCCTTGGCTATCCACGAAATCTGTATCGATGGCATCACGGGTAGTACCAGCAACAGGACTGGCGATGACCCGCTCTTCGCCTAGCATAGCATTGATAATACTGGATTTTCCTACATTAGGGCGTCCAATCAGGCTAAAACGTATGATATCAGGATTTTCCTCTTCCTTTTCGGTTGGAAGATTGTTGACAATAGCATCTAAAATATCACCGGTGCCAATACCATGCGTGGAGGATACCGGATAGGGATCCCCAAGTCCTAATGAGTAGAAATCATAAATGTCACTGCGCATCTCTGGATTATCTACTTTATTGACTGCTAATATCACAGGTTTGTGCGTTCGGTAGAGGATCTTTGCGACATACTCATCTGCATCCGTCACGCCTTCTTTACCAGAGACCACAAAGACAATAACGTCGGCCTCTGTCATAGCGATATTAGCCTGGTGCTTAATCTGCTCCATAAAAGGAGCATCTACGTCATCAATTCCTCCTGTATCAATCAGGCTGAACTGGCGATTGAGCCACTCAGCCTTGGTATAGATCCGGTCACGTGTGACACCTTCAACATCCTCGACAATAGAGATACGCTCACCGGCAATACGGTTAAAGAGGGTCGATTTTCCAACATTAGGACGCCCTACAATAGCAACTGTTGGTAAAGCCATTTGCTTTCCTTTCTGAATCTATCTGTACTTTGTATTTAGCGACGGTTTTCTCCTTGGAGATGGACTGGTTTTGCTAGATAGCGTATCCGCTCCATCACACGCTTGCTCTGCCAACTTTCGTCTGTTCCACGGATATTTCCCATCTTAGCCTCTAGATCGTCAAAGCTGTAATTTGACGTAAAGAAGGTTGGTAATTCTTCAAGCATACGATGCTGCAAGATAACCTGCAAGACCTCATCACGTACCCAAGATGTCGTCTGTTCCGCTCCAATATCATCTAATATAAGGACTGGTACAGACTTAACAGCATCAATTTCATCTTTGACACTGCCGCTAGTGATAGCATTTTTGATATCAATCACAAAGCTAGGGTAATGAAGCAGCGTCGTTTGAGCCTGTTTTTTCTCCGATAGCTCGTGAGCCATAGCTGCTAGCATGAAGGATTTACCAATTCCCATATCACCATAGATATAGAGTCCCTTTTGTTGGGGATCAGGATAATTGGCTACAAATTCTACTAAGTCTTTTAGTACTTGGGCACGACTTCCAGTCCAATCCACTTCTTCAAAAGTAATTGTTTTATAGGATTTAGGCAGACTGACAACCTGGATACGATCTGCAATAGCTTTTTGAGTTTGTGCTTCCTTTAAGGCCTTGGTCTCACGATAAGAGACATCCGCATAACCCTCGTTCATGACAAGGATAGGCTCATAGCCTTTAGCACTGTAGGATTGATCTGCAGTCTGATACTTAAAGCGCTCACCTAGATATTGGTTAAACTTCGGTAAGCTGCGCTTGATTTGCTCTTGGGACATCTGATGTTCTGCGATAAAGGCTGCAATAATAGGATCCGTCATAATCTGATTGGTCAGTTCATCAAGATTAATACGACCACTCATTTGTTCGGCTATAGTTTTTCCTACAGGTTCCATCTAGTCATCCCCCTTTCCTAATTTGGCTAACATCTGACGCTTCATATCGTCCAGTCTTTTCTGGTCTTCTGGTGTGGTCTCTTCCTTGAAATCTGGATTGCTCCACTCAGGAACACTGCTGCCCTTCTTTTGAGGTTTTTGCTTACTAGCACTAGCAGAGGACTGAGACTGATTCTCTCTCATTTTGAGGATAGCCGATTGGGCCGTTTTGATCTTTTGATACAAAAAGTCATTGGCCAACTTCATGATATAGCGACGATTGAGATTGGCTGATTTGGTTTTATTAAAAGTATAGAGAACCATGATATTGATCACTTCATCTAAAAAGCTCATTTCAGCTAATTCCGCTAAAATTTTCCGCTCATCACTGGTCACCACCATGGCTTGCCGGCCTTGTTTTATCTTGGCTAAGAAATGATCAGCCGATGTTGTTTGGGCTTCCTTTAGAACGATTTGTTCCTGCTGAGTCAAATCTGATAGCGCCGCTTCTTGAGGCTGCTCAATCTTGGCCAGGATACGTTTTGGCATGATTTTATGCCGACTGGCTGTATCTTTGGCTAGCTGATAAAGATCAAACCAGGTTAACTTAAAGCGTTCAGATAGGTTATACAGTGCAATAACATCCTGCTTTTCTTGGTTAAAGCTGAGGCCGTCTGCCAGCATGCGCTGCTTGAAACTCTCCAGATCAAAATCATTTTTCATGCGTGTGGGCTGGAGGTCAATATCTCCCTTGTCAGAGAAGACTTCTGAGAATTTCTTAGAAAGATCCTGAAGGTCTCTTTGAGCTAAGTCCTCGGGAAGAAGCTCTGAAACAGCTAGATCCCCAATATGGCTAGCTAACAATCTGCGGTAGACAGCATGAGATAGAAATTGATCAGCAGACAAGGGCTCCTTGAGCTTAATAAGGTAGTGGTCTAAATCCTTATACAAGGTCACCAAATCCATCCCAGTCAAAATAGCCAGAGCTTTCTCAAAACGCGGCAGATCAAAAAGAGTATGATTTAAAATATCTGAAATTTTATGGCGCCTCTTGCCATCATCATAAAAACTAGTCAGATACTGATAGACTATCACTGCATCACTCCCCACAATAGGCAGGTAGAGACGAATCAAGTTGGTCATATCTCGGCTGACTTGATTATTCTTTAAAAAAGAAAAATCATCAATCGGTTTCATGCTTATCCTTTATTTTTATTGCGGCTACGAACACGACTGGTAATCTCTTGTAGGAGATCCTCAATCTCATCGACATCCTTGAAACTACGATAGACGCTGGCAAAGCGTACGTAAGTGATTTCGTCAAGATCCGCCAACTCATCCATCACTAAGTTTCCGACGACTTCACTGGATACCTCGCTGTCATATGCACTGCGGATCTTTTGCTCAATTCGGCTGATAACTTTTTCGATATCATCACTTGAGACCGGGCGTTTTTGGGCACTTTGGATGATGCCATTGAGAATCTTATCTCTGGAAAATTGCTCTCTGGTACCATCTTTTTTGACCACTAGGAGTGGCATCTCCTCAATACGCTCAAACGTTGTGAAGCGAGCACCACAGTTATCGCACTCACGACGTCGTCGAATTGTTTGACCATCATCTGCCTGACGACTGTCTATAACACTGGATTTATTATGATTACATTTGGGACAACGCATACAATCCCCATCCTATCTTCTTTTCTGGTAGCTTATTGTACCATAATTTAGGGTATAAAAAAAGCTGGACACTCAGGTCAAGCTCGTATTGAAGGACTTTTTCATCCTTTTATGACATACCCTCTACTGCGAACCGTTTGGATATAGGATTCCTCTCCTGGAATGTCGATCTTTCCACGAATATAGCGAATGTAGACATCGACAACATTGGTTTCAACGGTGCCCTCACTTTGGCCCCATACGATATCCAATAGTTCTTCACGTCCCATAACGGTATTACGGTTTTTTAGCAGGGTGGATAAGAGGGTATACTCACGGTTTGTCAAGGGAATCGATTCTCCTCGACGAATAACAGCACGGTTGGATTCATCTAGAATCAAATCACGATAGGAGGAGACAGCATGCGATTGTTGAGGGACCCTTTGGGATAAAAGTTCCTCAACAAGGGCTAATACCTCTTCGACAGTAAATGGCTTAACTAAGAGCCCATCAGACAGAGATTCTACCTGCTTGGGCAGACTGGATAAACCATCTCTGTCTACCAAGATCACGATGGCTATCCTTCGCTCTTTTTTTAGCTGATTAAGCTGTCCAAAAGTTTGATCATCCAAGAGATTGTGATCAATAAAGATCAGTTCAACACCCTTGTTAAAAGCTGTCGTTAGCCCATCTTGGCTAGCCTGACTCGTTTTTACTTGGTAGCCCTTTTCTTGTAGCTTCAGCGATACTAAACGAGAGACTGGCCTCTCGTTTTCAATCATAAGGATTCTCTTAGCCATCGTCAACCTCCATTTCATAATCTCCTAATCTATGGTTAAAAGCGGAAATGTCTAATGATAACACTTCCACACCATTTATAAATCCTAAATCTATTCATCATTGAACAAGCCATCCAAACTTGCAAAGGGATTGCTTGCTGCCTTTTTCTCTTCCTGAAGGGATTGGTACTGCGATTCGGTCAATACTGTCCAATCCTGTCCGGAAGGGAGCGTATCACTTGCAGCTTCCTCATCTGTTAATACCTTGAGAGGAATATTCAAAAGAATATTATCCATAACGCTCTCAGCTAAATCAATCTCATCTGACTCTAGTATTAAGACCAGATCATCATCGACTAATTCTTGCTTGGAGGCGACATCTGAACCTTCAATAAACACTTCTGATACAAAAAAGGACATCGCTAACTCTACTGGTGTCATAGAGCGGCTTGACGGGAGAGTCAGTGTATAGGAGAGGTCATAGTTTAGCAAGAAAAGGCCGTCATCATAATTGACCAATCCCTTAGCTACTACATCTCTCACTGCCGAGATGTCCGAATTTCGCCTTTTCAACTCCTCTTCGATAGCAAGCTGTTCATCGAAGTGAATCCCATCTGGGTTCTTTTTTAATTCCGTCGTATAAAACATGTCTTCTCCTTAACAATCAAGTAATCCCTGTATTTTAAATCTGGGTTGATTGGATCCAGCGCTATTGCCCTTTAATATAACAGAAATAGTTTGCAATTTCTTTACATGTCAGCAAGTTTCTCTAAATCGACATACTGCTGTAAAGATTATGATTTTTGCAGGCGGGCAATTCTGTCTTCTATCGGTGGGTGAGTAAAGAATAATGCCTGCATCCCTCTTTTTTTCTTAGGGTCACTGATATAGAGAGCAGCACTAGCATCATCAACTTGATGGCTCATGGGCTGGGATTGGTCTAATTTGCGCAAGGCATTGATCAAGCCTTGGGGATTTCTGGTCAATTCAACTGAACTGGCATCTGCCAAGTATTCACGCTGGCGGGAAATCGCCAACTGAACTAAACTGGCTGCTAGAGGGGCTAAAATCAGCGCTACTAATGAAAAGACCAGCATCAAGGCACCGAGGCTACCGCTATTGTTATTATTGTCGTTAGAGCGACGAGAGGTGCCACCACCCCACCAAAGCATACGCGTTCCAATACTTGAGATCAGGGTAATCGCACTGGCTAGCGCCACTGCGATGGTTGAAATCCTGATATCATAATTGCGAATATGGCTGATTTCATGACCGATCACTCCCTCCAACTCCTCACGATTCAAGGCTGCCAGAATACCTGTCGTTGCAGCAACGGCAGCATTATCTGGTGATGAGCCTGTCGCAAAGGCGTTTAAAGATGGATCCTGGATAACAAATACTCTGGGCATGGGGACTTGTGCAACGAGCGCCATATCCTCTACGATATGATAATAATCTGGGTAATCCTTGGGACTAATCTCTCTGGCACCATTCATGGACATGACCACATTGGTAGATTGAAAAATCATAGAAGCCGCATAGATCAAGCCGATCACAAAAGCAATTATGGCACCGCCATAGCTGGAGCCTAGCCAGAGATAACCCGCTGCTGCACCAATCAGGCTCAATAGACTAAAAAATAGGAGCAGCAATAGATAAGTGCGGCGTTTATTTGAGGCGATTTGTTGATAGAGCATAGGCTAGACCTCAATTAAAATCAACTTTTGGCACAGCTTTTTCTTCCTCGGCTGTTTCAAGAAATTGTGAGGGTTTAAAGTTAAAGAGTTTCCCAATGATACTGCTAGGGAAGGTTTCCAACTTGGTATTGTAATTAGCGGTTGTTGAATTAAACAGCTGACGTGAGTAAGAAATCTTATTTTCTGTGTTGGCTAGCTCTTCTTGAAGAGAGACAAAGCTCGTGTTAGCTTTTAGATCTGGATAGTTTTCTGCCACTGCAAAGATGCCAGAAACTTGTCTTGTCAGGGCATCACTGGCCTGCATGGCTTCTGCTGGTGTTTGAGCCTTAGCTACCTGGGTGCGCAATTCAGAAATCTGAGTGAGGGTCTTTTCTTCATAAGCTGTGTAGCCCTTCACTGTTTCAATAAGATTGGGAATCAGGTCATTACGACGCTTGAGTTGAACATCAATTTGACTCCAAGATTCTTTGGTCTGCATGCGCAGACGTACTAAGCCATTGTAACTAATGACAGCAAAAATAACGAGAACAATAAGAATGATTAAAATAATCCATGGTATCATGTGTTTTCCTCCATAAGGGTAATTATAGTTGTTTCCCTATTCCTCTCATTATACCATGCTAAGTAGTAATATAAAGTTTTTTAGTGCTATTTATCCCTTTCTTACCGCTAGTATCATCTAGGGTTAGAAAGATATCATGTCTTTTAAAAAAATGATAGAATAAGAGAGATCGATCACGATATAAGAAAGGTAAAATTATGACTCCCCAAGAATTCTATCAGCGTCTAGCTGAGGATGGCTTTGATATTACCGACCATCAAAAAGAGCAGTTTAACCGCTATTTTCACCTACTCATTGAGTGGAATGAAAAGATCAACCTCACTGCCATTACTGATGAGGAAGAGGTCTATCTCAAGCATTTCTATGATTCACTAGCACCGGTGCTTCAAGGACGTATCAGCAATTCTTCCATTAAGTTATTAGATATAGGAGCTGGTGCCGGCTTTCCCAGTCTGCCTATGAAAATTCTTTGTCCAGAGATTGAAGTGACCATTATTGACTCGCTCAACAAGCGTATCACCTTCCTTAAGACATTAGCTGAGGAATTGGACTTATCAGGTGTCCACTTCTACCATGGACGCGCTGAGGACTTCGGGAAAGACAAAATCTTTCGTGCTCAGTATGACTTGGTTACTGCTCGCGCTGTTGCTCGCTTGCAGGTTCTACTTGAGTTGACCATTCCCTTTCTCAAGGTCAAGGGGCAGTTAATCGCTCTCAAGGCGGCAGCTGCTGATGAAGAAGTCAGCCAGGCTAAGACAGCTCTTTCAGCCTTATTTAGCCAAGTACTTGACAATAGCACTTATCAACTGCCAAACGGGGACAAGCGTACTATCACGGTGGTTGAAAAGAAAAAGGAAACTCCCAATAAATACCCACGCCGTGCTGGTATGCCTAATAAAAAACCACTCTAAGGAGCCAGGTCATGACTAAGTTTTTCAGACACCTTTCTATCGTTCAGATGATTAGTTTGAGTTTTCTGGCTGTCATTCTAATCGGTAGTCTTCTTTTGTCCTTGCCAATCATGCATTATGACCAAGCTCCTAGTACTAGTTATTTAGATCATCTCTTTAATACGGTCTCTATGGTCTGTGTCACGGGCTTATCTGTCTTTGCTGTCGGAGAAGTCTACAATGGACTTGGTCAGCTCCTAGTCATGCTACTGATGCAGATCGGTGGACTTGGTCTGGTGAGTTTGATTGCAGTGGGTTACTATAGTATCAACCTCAAGCTCTCGCTTAGAGATCAGGAGCTCCTCCAATCCTCTATAGGTAATAACTCAAATGCTGATCTGAAGGAGCATCTCTTTCGAATTTATAAAATCACTTTTAGCTTAGAAGCCTTGGTAGCTTTGACACTAATGGTTGATTTTATTCCACGCTTTGGTCTAGGACACGGGATCTTCAACA
The DNA here is from genome assembly GCF_058314295.1 of Streptococcus sp. ALY_208. Taxonomy (NCBI): domain Bacteria; kingdom Bacillati; phylum Bacillota; class Bacilli; order Lactobacillales; family Streptococcaceae; genus Streptococcus; species Streptococcus sp. ALY_208. Next base: position 80,781 of record NZ_JBZFUI010000003.1, read on the forward strand.
GCCTCTTTTTAGCCATCTCTGCCTTTTGTAATGCTGGCTTTGATAACCTAGGCAACAGCAGTCTCATCAATTATAAGCTCAACTGGGTCATCAATCTAGCAGTTGCTTTTGCTATCTTTGCTGGAGGTTTTGGCTTTCAGAATTGGATGGCCTTGATCGACTTGACAAAAGGCTATCTCTCTCAAAAACCTCGTCAGCTTAAAGTAGCTCTGAGAAAACTAAGCGTCCAGACCCGCCTGGTCTTAGCCATGACAGCTGTAATTCTCCTAGGAGGAAGTCTTTTGGCTTGGGTACTCGAAAGGGATAATCCAGCAACTATAGCTAATCTCAAGGGGAGCCAGCAAGTCTTGGTCAGCTTCTTTCAGACTGTAACCATACGGACAGCTGGCTTTGCTACGATTGACTACACGCAAGCTGGACATTCTTCCAATGTTCTCTTTATGATTCAAATGCTGATCGGTGGAGCTCCCGGCGGTACGGCTGGAGGGATAAAGCTGATTGTCACAGCTATCGTCTTTTTAGTGATTCGGGCAGAATTTTTGGGACAGAGCAAGGTCAGTGTTTATCATCGAACCCTCTCAACCCAGCTCATCAAGCAGGCTATGACTATCTTGGTGGCTTTCTTGGGGGTTTTACTAAGTGCCTATGTTGTCCTGTTAGAGCTGGAGCCTGATCTCTCACCCTTTCGCTTACTCTTTGAAGTCTGCAGTGCCTTAGCTACTGTGGGAGTCTCTATGGATATTACTAGTCATCTCTCAGCAGGGGGACGTTGGGTCATCATGGCCTTGATGTTTATTGGACGTGTCGGTCCGATCACTGTTCTTCTCAGCTTACGTCAAAAGACTATGACAACCATTAACTACGCTAAAACAGATCTCACATTAGGATAAGGAGGACGCTATGTCACAACACATCATTGGAGTCTTGGGTCTAGGTATCTTTGGCTCCACTGCTGCTGAAAAATTAGCGGCATCTGGTCAAGAAGTCATCGCTATTGATAACAATCCTGAGCATGTCGAACCTTTAGCTGATAAGGTTAGCAAGGCTATTATCGGCGATATCACTGATCTTGACACCCTCAAGAATGCAGGTATTGCAGAGTGCCAGAAGGTTATTATCGCTACAGGTAATCATTTGGAAAGTTCAGTATTAGCTCTTATGCACTGTAAAAAATTGCAGGTTCCTTATATTGTTGCCAAAGCTAAAAGTAGTACTTTTGAGGAGGTTCTGCATGAAATAGGGGCAGATCAGGTCATCTCACCTGAACGAGAAACAGGCCTGCGTTTAGCCGCTAATCTGATGCGTGAGCATATCCAAAATATCTTTTATATAGAGGATGGTTTACGCCTGCTAGAGTTCACACTGCCTCAATCCTGGAAGAATCATTCTCTTAGCCAGCTCAATCTTCGCCAAAAATACGACCTCAATGTCATCGGTTATCGCCTCAATCCCAAGGGGGATTTGCAAACAGATCTATCACCTGATACTACTTTTACAGATCAGGCTATTCTGATTGCTGTCACTGGTTCTGATACCTTTGAAAAATATGATGCTCTGAAACGTATCAAATAAAATTGACCATATAAATAAGGCTGAGAACTTTTGTCTCAGCCTCTTTTTTATAGTTTAAGCAGCTTTTTTCTTCCAAGAAGAGTATTCAGCCACTGCTGTAAAGTAAACATCTGTTGACGAATTAAGGGCTGTTTCACACGAGTCTTGGATAACACCAACGATAAAACCAGCTCCCACAACTTGCATGGCTGTATCATTATCAATCCCAAATAAGCTACAGGCTACTGGGATTAAGAGCAAGGATCCCCCAGCCACTCCAGAAGCACCACAGGCTGAAATTGCTGCGACAACGCTGAGAAGAAGGGCTGTCAGAAAGTCAACATGGATACCAAGGGTGGTTGTAGCAGCCAGTGTCAAGATATTGATAGTGATAGCTGCACCCGCCATATTAACTGTAGATCCTAGCGGAATAGACACTGAATAGGTATCTGGGTCTAGGCCTAGGTCCTCACAGAGCTTCATATTTACAGGAATGTTAGCCGCAGATGAGCGTGTGAAAAAGGCTGTAATCCCAGACTCACGCAGGCAGCGCAGAACCAAAGGATAGGGATTTCGTCCCATCATGACAAATCCAATTAAAGGATTGACTACCAAGGCTACAAAGATCATAGTACCAACCAGGACTAGGATCAAAACGCCGTACTTGGAGAGGATTCCGACACCATTTTCAGCGATGGCCTTAAAAACTAAACCGAGGATACCAAAGGGGGCTAAGTTAATGATCCACCGCACCACCTGACTGGTTGTTTCAGCCATGGTATTGAGCAAATCCTTGGTGTGCTCACTGGCTGTACGCATGGCAAATCCAAAGACAACAGCCCAAACTAAAACACCGATATAGTTTGCTTGGGCAATGGCATTGATTGGATTGTCTACCATATTTAAAAGAAGGGACTGAAAAACAGAGCCAATGCCCTTAGGCGACTGAGCTACGTCGGAGGCAGCTTTCGCTGCCTGCTCTGAAAGAGGGATAGTGATAGGAAAGATATAATGGGAAACAACGGCGCTCAAGGCCGCTGCAAAGGTCCCAAATAGGTAGAGTAAGACAATAGTCAACATATTGGACTTTTGACCCTCGCGTGTTTGCGATAAAGCATTGGCCACGAGGGCAAACACTAAGAGCGGTGCTACCGCTTTAAGTCCACCTACAAATAGCTCACCTAAAAGTCCAATAATCGTAGCCTTACGGGCAACAATCCCTAGAATAGCACCTAGCAGGACACCGATAGCGATGCGCTTGAGCAGACTGGTACGATTCCAGACTGTAAAGATATGTTTCATCAGAAGATCTCCTTATTTATCGAATGCCTATTATCAGAAAGTTTTCACTATAGACCCTCTAATCATAATATAATTCTAGTAGCAGGTCAATCTCATTTTCATAAGAAAAGGCCTAATGGCCTTTCTAGCGAGACTAACGGTGGCTGATCTTTCGTGAAAGCCAGTCACCAGAAAATTGGATAATGATGATAATCAATAAAATCAGCAGGGTCGCTACTAAAGTGACATCCGTTTGGTTATACTGATCCCCAATATTGATAGCCATATCTCCTAAACCACCAGCACCAATGGCTCCTGCCATGGCTGTCTCACCAACAACTGAGATCAGTGTCACAGTAGAAACACGAACCAGCTCTGGTAGTCCCTCGCTTAAGTAGACCTTGATAATGTCCCAGAGGTTGGCTCCACTCGCTTGAGAGGCTTCGATGACGCCTGAGTCTAACTCAGAAAAGATCACCTGTACCTGACGAGCAAAGAATGGGAAAGTCGCAAAAGATAGGGGAACAATCGCTGCAGTAGCTTCGATGGTGGAGCCCACCAGTACCTTAGTGAAACCACCTAAAACTGCTACTAAAATAATAAAGGGGATAGCCCTAAAGATCGAAACGAACTTGTCCAAAATCCAGTAGATAGGACGGTTAGCAATCACACCACGAGGACCCATCAAGACTAAAAATAACCCTGCGATCAGACCGGCTGTCGCACCGATGAGAAAGCCCCAAAAAGTCATATAGAGGGTTGCCTTAATAGCATCCCACCAACCATCAGTTAAGCCACCTGTCCAGCCAATATCATAGACATTTGGCAAATATGTTTTAATCCAATCCATCATGCACGATCTCCTTTCAGAATGGCAACACTAACGTTTGATTTTTCAATCTCCTTGAGTGCTTCTGAGACCTGCTGGCCAGACAGCACGACGATCATCTCACCCACAGGCGTATTGTCTAAGATTTCAATATTGGCATAGAGAATGTTGGCTGTGACCTGAAATTCTCTGTAAATGGTATTAAGCAAGGGTTCATCCGTTGAGGCACCTGCATAGCGTAAGCGCACTAGATAGTCTCCTGCAGCCAGATTTTCAACAGCTTCTTGCTGGTTAATCTTGTCCAGTGCTTCATCAATACCGGTTGCTGTCTTGATAAAGTCTTGAGTTAGCTCTTCTTTTGGATTAGCAAAGATATCCAAAACACTGCCTTCCTCGATCAGGTGACCATTTTGCATAACGGCTACACGGTTGCAGATATCCTTGACAATCTGCATTTCATGAGTGATCATGACGACCGTCAAACCGAGTTTTTCATTGAGATCCTTTAGCAAGGCCAGAATTTGCTTAGTCGTTTTAGGGTCCAAGGCAGAGGTCGATTCATCTGAAATCAAAATTTTAGGGTCATTAGCTAGGGCACGTGCAATGGCTACCCGCTGTTTTTGCCCCCCTGAAAGCTGGGCAGGGTAATTTTCTGAGCGATCTTCTAACCCAACTAAGTGTAAGAGATCCTCGACTTTTTTAGCCTTTTCTTCCTTACTCAAATGGGAATGCTTGAGGGCAAAAGCGACATTGTCTCGTACATTTTTTTGAGACATGAGATTGAAATGTTGAAAGATCATACCAATATCCTGACGCTTTTGGCGCAAAGCAGTCCCTTTAAAGGAAACTTCCTGTTGATCAAAGAGAACATCTCCTGCTACTGTCACTTTTCCAGCAGTTGGAATCTGCAAGAGGTTGATGACTCGAACTAAGGTCGATTTCCCAGCACCAGAATAGCCGACAATACCATAGATATCTCCTTGATTAATCTCAACTGAGACATCTTTGACGGCTTCTATGATGCGTTTTTTCTGGTGGAAGGTGATATCAATATGCTCTAAGGATATAATGGGTTTATTCATAAGATTTTATTAACTCCTTAATCAATTCTATGTGGGTATAGTAATCCGCAATGGAGACATTCTCATCTCCCCCATGGTCACGGCTGTTGGGATTGCCAAGACCAAACTCAGCCATGGGAATACCAAGTGCTCGGTGCATCTTGTGCATGGGACCAGTACCTGCAGAGGTCGGTAAGATAGAGATACCAGCTTGATAAAATTGCTTGGCCAGCTCTGTTACACGAATAATAGCATCGGCGGACATATCTGAGCGGTGACTTTCCTCACCCAGGGTATAGATCACTTTGACACGATCAAATCCTTTATCTCTGAGATGGGCTTTGATACATCCTAGGACATAATCCGGTGTCAAGCCGGGCACCAGACGCATCTCCATCTTGGCACTAGCCTGAGAGGGTAAAATTGTCTTGACCCCTTGACCTTGATATCCTGATTGGATACCTTCGATGGATAAGGCTGGCTCAAAATAGTAGGTCTTTAGAAAATCACGTCTTTCTGACTTAAGGGTAGGGAGGCGCAGCCCATATAATTTATGGAGATGCTCCCCATTTTCAATGGCATAGGTCTCCACTAGATCCAGCTCTCGCTGAGTCGGAGGAATGACCTTGTCGTAGATCCCATCGATTAAGATGCGACCTGATTGGTCACGCATACTTTGAAGGGCATTGATCAAATACCAAGGAGCTGATTCAATCACGGCACCAAATTTAGAATGAATATCTACTTCTGCACTCTCAACACTGAGATCAAAAGTCACAATTCCTTTATTGCCCCCTGAAATTTCAAACTGGCCTAAGCTATTTTTTATTCCCTGCTCCCATACCAAAAGATCGGCTGGTATAAGTTCATTGCGATACTTCTCTAAATACTTATCCAGATCCGTAGAGGCTGACTCTTCTGCTCCCTCAATGATAAAGGTGATGTTAACCGGCAGCTCTCCCTCCTCACGGAGGTACTTGCGTACGGCTGTCAGACGAGCCGTAATATGTCCTTTGTCGTCATCAACACCCCGCCCATACATATAACCATCTCGAATGCTCAAGGTAAAGGGATCGTGGGTCCAGGGCTGGTCGCTATCAGCCGGAACTGTATCATAATGATTGTAGAAAATAATAGTCGGCGCCTCTGTTCTTGGACTCTTGAATTTGGCCATAACAAAGGGAGCTGTATAGGACTCATCGATGGTCACTTGGGCACCAACACTGGAAAAAATCTCTCCTAGATAAGCTGCCACCTCTGCTAAACCAATCTGCTGAGCAAAAATAGATTTTTTGGCAATCAAGGTCCGCAGGACTTCAAAATAATGCTGGGCAATATCGTCATTTCTAAATTTTTCAATCTGCTCATCTGGACTGGAAACTGTCATGCTTTCTCCTCATAAAACACGAAATAGAGGCTGAGACGAACCGTCCCAGACCTCTATTGTATCGTCTAGGGTGCTGTTACTTGCTTGATGCTGTTGTATCTGGGGCACCCTTCCAGATTGGAACATCAACACCATTTGATGATTCACTAATTAATTGACCAATTTTCTTCGTTTGATAGACCTTGACTAAGGTCTTGATAGCATCTGCCTTGTCTGATTTTTTCCAATCGCCATTGGCACTGATGACATTGATAAATTTCTTAGAGCTTTCGCCTTTGACATCTTCAGTATAGATCGTTGTCTTGTAGTCGATTTTAGAGGCTTGAGCGTAAGAGTTATTAATAACGGCAGCATCGACATCACCACTGCGAAGAATCTTAGGAAGCTGACCGCCATCAACTGTTGTAAAATCAAAGTTGTGTGGGTTATCAGTGACATCTTTGACTGTTGCTAGGTCCCCTTCTTTGGTTGATAATTTAATCAAGCCAGCTGACTCTAGGAGGAAGAGGGCACGGCTTTGATTAGACGCTTCATTGTTAAAACCGATTTTAGCACCATCTGGGATATCTTTGACATCAGAGTAAACTGCTTTATTACCTTTGGTCTTAGAAAAGAGGCGGATAGGGCTGATCAAAGTATCACCTACAGAAACGATATTTGTCTTATGAGTATCGTTCCACTCATTCATGAAGTCGTAGGTCTGGAAGGCATTGACATCAATATCACCAGAGTCTAGCGCATCATTAGGTTCAGAGTATTTTGCAAACTCTACGAACTCTAATTTGACTCCTTCCTTCTCAGCATCTTTTGCAACCTGATCCCAGATAGGTTTAGACACTTCATCCAGAGTCATAACACCGACTCTCAGGGTGCTTTTATCGCTTTCTTTATTACCACAAGCTACAAGAATAATGGATGCTAGGGCGATGAGCCCAAAGGCACCTAAAAATTTTTTAAAGGTCATAGCTAGTCTCCATTTCTATTAGTTATGTCCCTATTATCCCACAGCCCTCTTGTCCTTTCAAATTGTTTATAATTGTATATACATATAGGTAAAAACTATAGGACCTCTCTAGGCAGAAGAATAGGGAGAATAACTATTGAAAATAAAAAAACAAGGAGGATCATATCCTAAACGGATTGATTCCTACCTCGCTATTATTAATTATTATTTTGTAGGGACTTTCATTTCATCGGCTACTGGTGCATAGTCTTCCTTACCTAGGTATTTCTTAGATAATTTAGCCAGGGTGCCATCTTTTTGAAGCTCTACCAAACGCTTATTGACAAAGTCTTGAAGGTCTTTTTGATCATTTCCAAAGACAAAATAAACAGAGTCATTAATATCAGCACCGATATCTTTGGTATCAAAGTCGATCAGTTTAATGTCTTTAAGGTTTTGTTCTTTGATAATTGATTTAACTGATTGGGTTTCAAAGATCTTATAGTCATACTTACCATTGTTGACATTGCTCAGCATTTGACTGATATCTTCCTTGGTATAGCTTACCTTGGTTTGATCATTACTGTTCTTCTTGTTGTAGTCTTCTAGCATAGAAGCTGTTGATGTCCCAGCAACAACCTGTGTAGACTTACCAGTGATATCATCAATACTATTGATACCGCTATCCTTGTTAACCGCTAGGACCAAAGGATTTTTGGCAATAGGGTTAGAATAGAGGAAGTTCTTACGTTCTTCATTGTAACTAATATTATTACCTGCCATTTGGAATTTACCTTGCTGGACACTGGTGAAGAGCGATGACCATTCCGATTTTTTGAATTCTACTTCATACTTATCAGAATCCTTAAAGACAGCCTTTGCGACTTCAATATCGTAACCAGTCAACTCGCCCTTTTTTTCTGAGTAAGAGAAGGGGCGAGTAGTCCCTACTGTCCCGAAGATAACTTTCTCTTTTTCGGAATTAGAAGATGACTTGCCTGAACTACATGCTGCCAAGATGGCAACAGAAGCCATTGCAACAGCACTGATCTTCAAAATATTTTTAAGCTTCATATTACTTCTCCTCTAGTTATATAGTGAATTAATCATAGCACCTTTACAAAAGGACTACAAATATTTATAACTTATCAAGGTGATAAAAAATAATTATCACCTACCTCATATCAGGCTACCTTAGCTGGTTTAGGCTTTATCTAGCGACGGCACTAAGACAGCTCTAAGAAGCAGGCGAGCAGGATTTTCTCACAGGAGCTCTGTCCCTGATGAATCTTGCTTGATCTTTCCTGCCTTCATGAGACTGCCTAGCGCCTTTTTAAATTGACTCTTAGAAATAGCAAACGTCGCCTTGATATCCTCAGGTGAGGACTTATCATTGAGGGTCATAAATCCTGCATTGGCCTCTAAGTAGGTCAAAATCATTTGGGCATCATTTTCTAACATTTCAAATGAACGTGGTTTCAATGACAGATTAAGTGTACGATCTGCCTGTCTAAATCCAATAACACGGGTCTGAAGTTCCTCACCCAGACGAGGCTCTTGATAGCGTTCACTGGGATGGATGAAGCCCAACATATTGTTGTCAGGCAGATAGACAAAAGTTCCAGATAATTTTAGGCGGTAGACAATCGCTCGTAAATTTTGATTGTGCATATTATCATAGGCTGGTCTGGCTATATGTTGGAAGACTTCTGGATCTGCTGGTATAGCCCAAATACGGTCTTTTTTATCCAACTCTAGCTTGACATAGAGTTTATCCCCTTTTTTGGGCCAGAGTTCCTTGAGTTCTGGCAAGACATCCAAGGATACTACGACTTGCTTGTCAGGAAGTCCCGTATCAACAAAGACACCTAGATCACGACGAACCTCTGTCACTTCACCCCAGCCATAGCCATCACGGGACGCTGTGATAGGAAGTGTGGTCAGGCGCAACTTTTGGTGCTGATCCATATAAGCAAATCCCTGGACCATATCACCAAGGGCATACTCTCCCTCACTTTTATCTAGGGCTAAGGTTTGCCCATCTTTTTGGGCAAAGTAAAATCTGTCATTTTCATCTGTGACCATAGCCATGATGGTCTGCGCTAGTAAGTTATTCATCTTATATCCTCTTGAAAAAGCCCGAGACGTTCATGACTGCCTCAGGCTATCTTTTTGATTATTAAACTGTTAGGATTTCTTTTTCCTTCTCAGCAATCATGCTATCAATTTTCTTGATCGCTTCATCCGTCGCTTTTTGGATATCATTTTCCAGAGTCTTCAACTCATCTTCTGTGATTTCTTTGGCTTTTTCTTGCTTTTTAGCCTCATCCATGGCATCACGGCGGATATTGCGGATGGCAATTTTAGCGTTCTCACCAGTCTTCTTGACTTCCTTGGCTAACTCTTTACGAGTTTCTTCAGTCAGAGCTGGAATCACCAAACGGATGACAGAGCCATCATTAGCGGGGTTAATCCCAAGATCAGACTCATTAATAGCACGCTCGATATCCTTGATAGATCCCTTATCAAAAGGTGAAATCAAGAGAACACGTGCTTCTGGCACAGTGATGGAAGCTAGCTGATTTAGAGGAGTAGGAGCACCATAGTACTTCACTTCGATACGATCCAGAAGGCTAGCATTAGCACGGCCAGCACGGATAGCAGAAAATTCCCGACCAAGGGAATCATGTGAGTGGGTAAAACGTTCCTTTGCAGTTTCTACGATTGGGTTTGCCATGTTTTCTCTCCTTATGCTTATTTTGATGGGTTATTTGAAACTGTTGTCCCGATGGTTTCACCAAAGACAACACGCTTGATATTGCCTGGCTCATTCATATTGAAGACTACTAAATCAATATCATTGTCCATGGACATGGTTGCTGCGGTGGCATCCATAATCTTGAGCCCTTTCTTGATGACTTCGACATGGGTCAGTTCGTCAAACTTAACAGCATCCGCATTTTTACGTGGATCATCATTATAAACCCCGTCAACACCATTCTTAGCCATTAGGATGGCATCAGCTTCGATTTCCGCTGCACGAAGGGCTGCGGTGGTATCGGTTGAAAAATAGGGGGATCCAATGCCAGCACCAAAGATGACAATGCGCCCTTTTTCTAGATGACGAAGGGCACGCCCCCGGATATAGGGCTCTGCTACAGACTGCATGGCAATAGCTGTCTGCACACGTGTATCAACGCCAACCTGCTTGAGACTGTCAGCCATAACCAGAGCATTCATGACAGTACCAAGCATACCTGTATAATCGGCTTGAACACGATCCATACCAGCATCGGCCGCTGGCTCTCCACGCCAGAGATTGCCTCCACCGATAACTAAGGCAATCTCAACGCCAGACTCATGGACTTCTGCGATTTCCTTAGCCATCTTTTGGACGGTAGGAAGATTGATACCAACACCTTTTTCCCCTGCCAAGGCTTCGCCTGAGAGCTTGATCAGCACGCGCTTATACTTTGGTTCTACCATTTCCTTCTCCTTCTATCATATCTTAAGTGATGATTGACACTAGCGGTATTTTCCCTAGAACTATGAAAGGAACATCTATACTGATAGATGAGGGAGTTCCACTCTTTCTTAAGGAAAATAGCCGTGTCTCCACTTGACCTTATCCTATTTATTTTATCATAAAAAAAGGTGTTCTCCTAGCAGTTTTATAGATAAAATTTCTTCTAAGATAGGGGATAAGGTTTGACTTAGTCCAATCTCTTATCCCCATTGGCCCTAGCAACTTTATTTTTCTGTTATAATGGTCGGTAATAGATACCCACATGCACAAAGGTAGGACTAATAATGATAAATGCACGAAAACTACTACAAGAAAACTATCTCACTAGACTAAAAACAGATTCTCGTCTCTTTATTGGTGTTGAATTTGAATTTCCCATTGTTAGCCTGGATAAATCCTCGACTAATACTAATGTCACCAAGGCTCTCCTTGACTACCTTGGAGGGTTAGAGGCTTTTACGATTGGAAAACGTGACCAAGATGAACATGCTATAGAGCTGATTCACAGTCCCAGTCAGGACCATATCGTCTTTGAATTTTCCTATAATGTGATCGAGTTTGCCTTTGAAAAAGCAGAAAGCATTGAAGAGATCGAGAGACGCTTCAAGGACTATCTGGCCCTCATCCAGCCTTGGCTAGCAGAAAGAGGTCATGCTCTCCAAGGACAAGGTATCCATCCAAGCTGGGCTGAGAATGATAATAGTCCCATCAAGACTTCTCGCTACCTCATGCTCATGCGCTATTTACAACTTGGCAAGACCCTAGAAAGAGCTGACTTTCACCATTTTCCAGACTATGGAGGCTTTATCTGCGGCAATCAGGTTCAGCTGGATGTGACGGCAGCTAACTATTTAGACGTGCTCAATGCGTTTAACAAGGTCGAAGCCGTCAAGGCCTATCTTTTTGCCAATTCGCCCTTTGACGGTGCAGACTGGGACACCTTGATTTCTAGAGATATTTTCTGGGAACAATCTATGCACGGTTATTATGAAGAAAATGTCGGCATTTTTCCACGAGAGTTTGCCGATACAGAAGACTATCTGGATTGGCTGGAGCTCAGTTCGATATACACGGTTGAGCGTGATGGTCAGATTTATTATTTTTCACCGATTCGTGCTAGAGACTTTTTAGCTCAAGAGAGCGTCTTAGCCTATGCTCTTGATGGTAGTCAACACGTCATCGTCCCTCGTCCCGAAGATTTTCGCTGGCACCGCGCCTACCACTATCAGGACTTGACTAGGCGGGGGACTGTTGAATTCCGTAGCACCTGTGCTCAAGCACTCGATCAGTCTTTTGTTCCTGTTGCCTTTCACTTAGGTCTTATGGCCAATCTAAATCGTCTCAAAGATCTCCTCAGGGATGAGCCGCTGTTTCACTCCTTTGATCATGACTACAGGGCTATGAGACGCTACTTCTCAAAACCAAGACTTGAGTCACACTATTTAAAAGATATTCACGCCCTTAGCCAATGTGTCTTGGACTGTGCAGAAAGTGGACTCAGGCAACGTGGTTATGGTGAGGAAAGTTATCTAGCTGATCTCATAGCCAAATTAAAATCTGACTACCTACGCTAGTTTGGATTGACTTTTCATCTTTAAAAACCGCTTCTCTAAAGGATAAAATTATCTCTAACCTTTGGGAAGCGGTTTTTGTACGGGGGGTTATGATCTTGTGATTTGAACGCTGGTTCCTTGACCAACTTGACTGCTAATCGCAATAGTCAAGCCAAGCCTGTCCAAGATTTGCTTGGTCATATAGAGCCCTAACCCTGTAGCCTTCTGGTGCTCGTGACCATTATAGCCTGTAAAACCTTCTTCAAATAGTCTGGGAAGATCTTCCTGTAATATCCCTATTCCTTGGTCACTGATAGATATACCTTGCTCAGTCATGGTCAAGGTGATTTGGCTATCGTCATGGGAGTATTTAATAGCATTGTCCAGAATCTGGGCTAGGGCAAAGGTCAACCATTTTTTATCCGTCTCGACCTGCCAATCACCCTCAATGCTCACCGATAGATTTTTAGCAAGGCAGAGGGTGCGATAGGTCTTAACAAGATCGACAGAGAGCTCTCGCACAGAAGTCTTCTCAAAACGAAAGTCATCATTGTACTGGCTAAATTTTAGGTAGGCTAATAAGGTGTTGAGATAGTTTTGGAGCCGTTGCAGTTGCTGCTCGACTTCGTTCTTGTCCAGCTGCTGAGTTTGGGCCATAAGCGATAGAGCAGAGATCGGCACCTTCATCTGATGGGACCACATTTTAATCATGGCTTCTAGACGATTGCGGTCTTGCACTGTATCCAATAGGATCTCAGCTTCCTTGGCTTTTAGATCAGCGATAATAGCCTGGTAACTTTTGTCACTAGGGGACTGCCATCTTTTAAAATCCGACAGTTCAACATGAACCGCAGTATTATTTAGCTGTTTTAACTTGCTGGAAAAACGGCTATAAAGCCAGAGACTAAAGCCAAGAAACATCAGAGTATTAAAAGCTAGCGTATTGATAAAATAGATCAGAGGCAAATGGTAGAGCCAAAAGTTCAAAAGGAAGAGGACAACCATGAGAGCGTATATCAGATACCAAAGCCCATATTCCTTGATAAATTTCCTAATCATTTGATGATATAGCCTACTCCTCTCACTGTATGGATATGGTTGAAAGCCAAGGGGCTGACTTTTTTACGCAGACGGGTCATATTGACATTTAAGGTGTTTTGGTCGATAAAACTCTCATTTTCCCAGAGCTTTTCCAGCAATTCTTCCTTGGAAACCACTTGATCCTTGTGGGAAAGTAAAATGGTTAAAATCTTATTTTCGGTTGGTGATAAGGTCACCTGCCTATCACCGTTAGACAAAAGACCGTCACGTGTCAGACTAAATTCACCTATATGCAGAACATCAGCCGTAAACTGCTGGGCTCTGCGTAGAAAAGCTGAGATTTTAGCATCTAAAAGGGGCAGCGAAAAAGGTTTGGCAATAAAATCATCACCGCCCATATTGAGTGCCATGACCATGTCCATCTCATCGTCGCTAGAGGAGATAAAGATAATAGGCAGAGTCATGGACTTGCGAATCTCTGTTGTCCAATAAAAGCCATTGAAATAAGGCAGGGTAATATCCATCAATATGAGATCAGGTTTGAACGCTTCAGCTTCTTGACGGACATCACGAAAATTGCGGACACTGGCCACCTGATAGCGGTCTGATAAATGCTGGCTAAGGAGCGATACGATGGTCGGATCATCTTCAACCAGATAAATTTTCCCTTTGGACTGATTCATAGGCGTCCTTTCTAAAGCTAATTTCTCTAGGGAGATTATTAGTCATTTTAACATAAAAGGCCCTGAGTCGAAACTGCCGACCCAGAAGCCCAGGGAGTAATTCTTTGAGATTAGCGCTCAATCAGACGGTAGTATGTGCGACTGGTTAAGCGATAGATGATAAAGTAGATCAAAGCGATAAGCGCAACCGTTATAAGGCTGACAAGGTAGACCAGATTGGAGCTGGATACACCAAAAGCTAGAAGCAGCTGCTTAAGCATGGGAATAGCCATGACAAAGTGCAAGGCAGCAAAGGCCAGGGGCATAAAGAAGACAAGGATAATTTGTGAATTGATGGTCTTTTTTACCTGTCCTTCACTCATACCGACTTCTTGCAAGATACGATAGGACTTCTTGTCTTCATGCCCTTCAGAATATTGTTTATAGTAGATAATCAGGGCTAAGCCCAAAATGAAACTGCTGCCTAGAAGGACACCTGTGAAGAGTAGCCCGCCGAATATCCTATAGCCTTCTGCTAGGTAGTCTTGGCGCGTGTCCAAGATCCCATCATCACCAATAATGCTATTGTTGCCATCTGGCGCAACTTTCTTGATCTCCTTATCAGATAAATCCAGATAGGCTGTATAATTTTCACTAATTGCTGTCATCTTAGATAGGTAGGGATTGTAAGCTGCTACTATAGCCTTGGCTTCCTGGCGATTGGAGACGACTAGGACACCTGAATTGTAGGTCGTTGTAGCGTCTGGCATCTTCACATCTTTAAAGTTTTTGACAACGTCGTAGTGCCGATCAAATAGATCAAGGCTTTTTAGCTGGCTGTTCCCCTTTTGGATATAGAAGGCTGCTTGCTTCTTTTTCAGATGGGGGAGAGCGTTTCCTAATCTACGGAAATCAGATTGGGTGATAACATAGATAAACCCTTGCTTTATAGCACCTTGAGAGATAGTATCAGCCGTCACTTGGATAGACTTTTGTTTGCCTACGGGCATAAATATCATATTGGTTGTATAGTCTATCAGGTTCTTGTCTGATTTATCCAATTTGTCTAGAACATTTGCTTGCAGCTGTTTACGACCATCAGCATCCTTGGTACTATACCTAATTCGAACAGATTTTGGGAAGGTCTCTCTAGCTATATTTTGGGTATTGCTGTAGAGGGACACCGTGGTGGCGATGGTGACCAGAGCCATGACCGCTAACAGGGTGATGCTGGCTAGCCCTGTCGCATTTTGCTTCATGCGAAAGATCATCTGCGAGGTGGTCACAAAATGTTCGGGCTGGTAGTAATAAGCCTTGTTTTTACGACGGTGCTTGAGGTACCAAGTCATAAAACTGATGTAAAAGAGATAGGTCCCTGCAATAACCAATAGTACAGCGATAAAGAAACGGTAGAGGACCACGAGAGCTGCAGAATCGGTAGATGTTAAAGCGAGATAGTAAGCCCAACCCAGTGATAAGAGTCCAGCTGCTGCTAGGATAATATTACCACGAGGTTCTTTTTCCCCTTGCTCCTGCTTACTGAAAAGGTTTAAGGGAGAAGACTTTCTGATATGCCAGAGGGCTGTCAGCTCCAAGACTAGAAAGATCCCTGCAAAAATCAGAATGGTCAGAATAAAGGGCAGGAAGGTCAGTTTTAAATTAAGCCTGTTATAGTCGATAATATTGACAAAAATGAGGTAGAGAAACTTTGAGAAAACGGCACTGAAGACAGAACCTATGAGAGTTAATCCCAAAAAGATGATCCCCAGCTCCAGCGTCGCTATAAAACTGACTTGGGTTTTGTTCATTCCCAACATATTGTAGAGTCCGAATTCACGGCTGCGCTGCTTGAGTAAGATCTTGTAACTATAGCGCTCCATGATGATAGAAAAGATGGTCAGGACAAAAAGTCCTAAAACCAAGGTCGTAGCTCCAGTGCTCATCTCTTTTCCCATAGGGCTGAGTAAAATCAGCCACGATGAACAAAGCAGGGAGAAAAGCAGGAGGCTGGCCAGCATGAAGGGGCCGTACTGACTCGTGGAGTTTTTGAGGTTGCGAACAGCCATTTTTAGATAGAACATCCTACTCACCTCCTAGTAGCGCTGACATGGCTAGCGAAATTTCCTTACTAAAATCTTTATTGCTTTTCTCACCACGGTAGAGCTGGTGGAAAATCCGACCGTCCTTGATGAAAAGAACACGCTTGGCATGACCTGCAGCATTGGCCGAGTGGGTGACCATGAGCAAGGTCTGACCATCCAAATTAATAGTTTCAAAAAGATTGAGCAGGTCTTCCGAGTTACGATAGTCTAGGGCTGCTGTAGGTTCATCAGCTAGCAGAACCTGAGGATTGGCCATAAGGCTTCTAGCTACGGCTACTCTTTGCTTTTGCCCACCGGATAGCTCAAAAGGGCGCTTGTCCAATAATTCTTGGATCCTGAGCAAGGGAGCCAGTTCATTTAAACGGTGATTCATTTCCTGATAGGGTTTTCTATCCAAGACCAGAGGCAAAAAGATATTGTCTCTTACAGAAAGGGTATCCAGCAGGTTAAACTCCTGAAAGACAAAGCCTAGATTTTTCAGCCGAAAACTAGCCAGCTGGCTCTCTTTGATCTTAGTAATATCACGACCATTAAGCATGACGGAGCCTTCCGTTGGTTTCTCTAGGGTCGCCAGAATATTTAAAAGCGTGGTCTTACCAGAACCCGACTCGCCCATAATGGCGATAAATTCGCCATTATCAATCTTAAAGTCGACATCTTGCAGCGCATGGGTCTCTTCCTTGGAAAAGCGCGTGCGGAAAACTTTCTTG
This sequence comes from Streptococcus sp. ALY_208, assembly GCF_058314295.1. Classification (NCBI taxonomy): domain Bacteria; kingdom Bacillati; phylum Bacillota; class Bacilli; order Lactobacillales; family Streptococcaceae; genus Streptococcus; species Streptococcus sp. ALY_208. The sequence goes on from NZ_JBZFUI010000003.1 coordinate 97,427, forward strand.
AGATGATTAATTTCTAATAGCATTGCTAGCCTCTTTTCTATTTATGATAAGCCAAAATGACTCTCAACATGCAGCTGGAGTGAGCCAAATGGACTTCTTATCTTTAACCACCTTTAGTTTACCGAAAATTTCCTCCCTGAACCTTACAATTTGGCTCTGCATTCTTACAATTTTGTAAGAAAGAGACACTTGCTGTTGGAGTTTTGAGGATAATCAAAACCAAGCCCATAATAAGATGGACTTGGTTTTAATTTTTCCCCTTAAATCTATAAACCTCTGATCGTTTGGCTACATGGACATTCATAATGATAAACTTTTCATCATCAACCTGAGCAATGATTCGATAGGAACCTACACGAAAACGGACATAACCTGAAGGATTTCTCGTTAGGTATTTCTCTGACACCTTGGGAAAGTCAACATTTACCAACTGTTTATCAATTTATTTGGCAATCACCTTCTGTGTTCCCCTATCCAGTTTATCCATGGCCTTGAAAAAGGTCGAAGCATAGCGAACCTGATATTTAGCCATAACGCTTCATCATTTCATCATGAGAGTAGGTCACTTGTCCATCATCAAACCACTCTTGCATAGCCAAATCAGCTTCCTGGATATCATAGAGATCTTCCAATTTTTCTGCCAAAACCTGCGCAATAAATTCGGACTTGCTAATATTGTGGGAACTCGTCCACAAAGTCAGTTTTTCATTTAACTCATCCGACAAACGAACTGAAGTTGGTACAGCCATGAAATCACTCCCTTTAAATTTTTATTTTGTAGTTATATTTTACTACAATTTGAGAGGAGTGAACAAGTCAAATAATTTATAATCCAATAATATATTGTAAATTAAAAGTTCGTTAACTTTTGTCACGTTTAATATATAAAGTGCTTTATTTGATAAAATGCTTATTTATAATTACGCTAAACAGCTCTGAAATTTTTTATCAATTAGTATGAAAAACTCTTCTATTCTAAAACTTCTTCTACTATTGTCTCTCTCCAGCCATTTATAACTTTATGAGGCTTTGAATTATAGTGAGATCTGATTTTATCCAATAAATAGTCTTCTCCAAGATTACGTTTCAAAATAGAGATAATTTCTGAAATAGTCAAAGCAAAAATATTCAGACCGTCGACACTACCCTTAGCTAAAGTTCCATCAAGCTGAATAAAAGATGTTGCTCGAAAAATATTAACCACATTATTATCAACTTCATTCGCCACAAAAATAGTTTGAAGGGGCTTCTCTGTAGACAAAGCTAAGTTTACAGAGTGCCTAATGACAGGCTCTAGCTCTCCACGCTTCTGTGTAGATTTATCCATTAAAGTTACTTCGAGCAACAACATCTTATCAGGATACTCAATTTCAATATCCCCTTTGTTCCCGCCAGCATGTGATAAAGGGAGATTATCAGCTGAAAACGTCAGCTGCATTGATTTTCTTAAGGCAAACTGCTTATTTGAAATATGATACCAAGCAATAGCTAGAATATATTCAAAGATAGTAGGAATTAAGGCATTATCAGTCACAAGTTCTTGAACTTTTTTGTCATTCCTTTGTGAAATTGCTTCTAAAATAGTAATAACTTTTGAAGTAGTAAATTCTTTTTCGATAAATCTCCTAAATTCTTGTTCTTGTCTATCTGCAATAAATTCTTGAATGTTAGAAACATTTAAAATTCCAAATTCCTGAGCAATAGACTTCTCAATTTCCTCGACTTGTTGACCTGTAATATCTAAAATGGTCATCAAGGAATTATCTTGATAAAATGGACTATTTAAATCATTTTCGTAGTTTTCATAACTTTCTTCGCCAGACAGAATGAAATTTGCTCCCATAGATTTGATAATTTTAGGAACAAGCCAAGACTGACCTAGGGAAGCAATACCTTGACTAAAACTAATAATACCGGACAAGGAGAAGATACGCTTGCACATATCACTGTATTCTCGGATCAAATCATTATGTTTCGACCAAGCAAAAACAAGATAAATCTCAAAATATTTCCCAGATAACAATGGATTTTCATCATTTCTATCTAAAAACTCTTGGATAGAATCCCCTTGCTTCGTATCAAAAAGCACCTTCCCACCACCAAAAGCTTTCTTGATATCATTCTCTTTTGAAATTTCAAGAAGAGGTTCTAATTTCTGTTCAGTTTTATTTTCAAGAAAATCAATTAAAGTTAAAACAAAGTGCTTATATTTTAGACTCTTGTTACTACTTTTTCGGTTAGGAAATAATCTTTTGAAATTCTCATCTGTAAAATCATTATTTTCAAACATATTGTGAGCTTCAATTACTCTATCCGTAAGCAAAATATCATCAGAAAACTCTTCATCACGGTATTGATCAAAAGTCTTAGTATTTTTGAAAACAGATTCGTAGTTATCAATAATTTTTTCAATTTTAGCTTTTGAGAATGATGGCTTGATGCTTTCTAAAATCCACAAAAAATCGTTAATCGGAACCTTATCATACTTACTTAAGAAAGCAAGTGCAAAGCGAAAATTATAAAAATACTTATTAGAGTGACTATCATAGATTCGAAGTTTTAATAACTGACGTAGATAAGTTATATTATCCGTTGTTAAACCGAACAGTTTTTCCAGCTTATCAATTTTAACGTCATCACTAGAAATATATCTAATGCCCACAGGAGATAAGCTACGATTAGCATCGATAAATCCCAGTTTAACTAAAGCATTTGTCAAGGTGCGACCACGCTTGTCTAATCCTTTTGTTTCTTTTCGATTTAAATTACCAAAAAGGCTAGTTCCTTCTTCCTCTTCAATTTTAGTAAAATCAGATAAAACAGAACGATAAAATTTATCTTGGCTAACATTATCCCAAACTGAATAAGAAAGGTTATGAGTATTTAGTGTTTTTAGAACTTGTTTATAAATTGGAACCACTTCTTTTACACGAATACTAGTATCACCCATATTAAAGATACTTGTTTGCTCTTTTAATTTCATTACTTTCCTTTCGAATCATAATTTGTAATTAAAACTTCGACAGTTCTACTCGTTTTTGCTTTAGATTGGTAATTACTATTATTGTAATGATGATCTAGGACATGTAGATTATATTTAGAAGCCCAACTCATCAGTTCTTTATTCTCTTTGCCATTATGAATAACAACATTCGATAACGCAAAATATGCTCCCTTTTTATCAACCGTATCTAAATAAGCAAATAACTCCAAATCGTCTTTTAGAGACCATCCTCCGTTTTCATTATAGGTTGCAGTTGTAATACGATATGGAGGATCTGCGTAAATAAAATCACCATCTTTAACTTGATTGATCGTTTTTCTGAAATCTTGATTCTTAATTGTGATGTCATAATTGGCTAAAAGATCATAAAAATCAATGATTTTTGTGCGCATACTCTGGTTAAAATCACGTTTCCCAACAGGTAGATTATATTCACCTTTGCTATTAAAGCGGATTTGATTATTAAATCCAAAAATAATGAGTAAGTAAAATAATATTTCTTTATCAAACATTTCATAGTGTTTATAATTATAGTCATTCCGTAATCTTAAAAATTTTTCCTTATTGTACTGTCCAAGACCAGAAGAACTATTCATTCCATAATAAGCGTAACCATATTTCTGCGTATTAGATAGATCATAATATTCAATAGCTTTATCAACTTTATTTAAAAATTTATTAATATCTTTGTACTTAGATAAATACTTATAAAAATCTATAACTTCAGAATTAATATCATTAATAATATATTTCTTCTTTTTATCGTTATTTAGATTTGCTGTATTCAACGCAACTGTTGCTCCACCAGCAAATAAATCAATGAATTTGTTATATTTTTCTGGAAATAGCGGTAATAGCTGAGGTAGAAGTTTATACTTTCCGCCAGTGTAATTCAATGCACTCTTGATAAATTCTCGTTTCACTTTTCTAAGAGTAGGTCTGACAACACATAAATAGAGTAATTCCTTATGATTTACAATCTTTGATTTACCAGTTGTAAATGGTGTGAACTCTGTTTCAAACACAAAAACCCGCCCACGTTTTTCCAAGCTTTCAATAATTTCCTCGTTAGAAATTTTAGCATTAGACCTTGAATTTCCCTTCTTATTCATGTTGTTATAACTTACTAAGATATATTTTGCATTTATATTTTGAATTAGATCATCAAAAGCTTGCGGGGCTTTACTTTTTGTATAGTCTGATCCCTTTTCAGAACGATTAATTGCTTTCTTAGCTACACCTTCAACATCAGGCTTTTTCCATTCTGCTATATTCTCTAAAACATGGTAAGCATTTTCATAACCTCTGGAATTATATGGAGTGTCAATATAAATTAAATCAGCATAAATTTCTTTGACAAGTTCATTAGCATCTCTATTGAAAATTTCATTTTTATGATTTTGATTATATTCCGGTACTCTTAAAAATATTGGATTATGAGAATCCATTTTTTGTCTAAAAGCATCATAGTGACCAACTGTATTTGCAACTTTATCTATTGCATAAAGTAAGCTAGTCAATATCATAAAATACTCTCGCTGATTTAAAGATCTGTACGTTTCTATTTTTTCACGAATAGCATCTATCTTTTGAGCATTCTCTTTAGAAAAATAAGAATTACCAAAATTTTTATATACATATCCCTTTTTTGGTTTCAGATTATTTAATTCATCAATGATATGGGAAACCTTACCAATATCTATAGTTTCATTTGAAAACCAAGTATGGAAAGAGACAAAATTACTATAAAGAATATCATTTACGATAACTTTTTTACCTTGTTTTCTAAACAAGTCAGCTACAACTCCAGTCCCTCCAAAAACATCTGCAACACTTTCTATATCTGATAAGTTCTCAGTTACTACAGTATTAATAAAATCTAACATTTTTTGTTTACTACCAAGATAGCGTCTGTTCCCTATTTGTAGTCTCTCTTGTTTTTTGGCAATATAAAAAGCCGAAGCACCTTCAGAAATCAGAGAGATAATTTCTTTCTCATTTTCCTTACTCCAAACATAGGCTGAACGATGATTCTTTTGAGGACGAGATATTTTTCCTTGTTGGATCCAGTTATTTAATGTCTGTCTAGTAATGTCGTATTTTTTAGCTATTTCTTGTGTTTTTAACATTTAGGCATCTAACTCCTTTTACAGTAAAAGTATATCATACTGAATCTAAAATACAAAGTAATCAACAAAATATATAAAATAAATCTCTCTAAAGCTGATTAAAACACATATTTCTTTTCTTACTGATGACCCACTATTTTTTATATCATCAATTAAAACCCCATGCTCATTTTGAACATGGGGTTGATGGGTGATAAGCAAATCTTATTTTTCAAGCTTCTCCATCTCTTTAATCCGCTCTACTGTCGCATCATATTTGGCTTGGTAGTCGGTTTGTTTGTCGCGCTCTTTTTGGACGATTTCGGGTTTGGCGTTGGCGACGAATTTTTCGTTGCTGAGTTTTTTGCCGACCATGTCCAGTTCTTTCTGCCATTTGGCTAACTCTTTATTGAGGCGGGTCAGTTCTTCCTCAACGTTGAGAAGATCTGCCAGCGGCAGGAAGATTTCAGCACCTGTGATGACCGCTGACATGGCAAGGTCCGGTATTTCAAGGGTTGAGCTGACTTCAAGTTTTTCAGGATTGGTGAAGCGTTTGATATAGTTGACATTAGCATTGAAGAAGCTTTCCAAGTCGCTGTCGCTGGTTTTGACAAGGATAGTGATTGGTTTGCTTGGTGCCACGTTGACTTCGGCTCTGCTATTTCGCACTGAACGGATCAGGTCTTTGAGACTCTCCACGCCTTTATGCGCAGCCTCATTTTCAAAAGCAGGATTAACCGTTGGATAGGCTGCTGTCACGATTGAGCCATCTGCATATTGTCCAAAGATTTCTTCCGTCACAAACGGCATGATTGGATGCAGCAGACGCAGGATCTTGTCCAGTGTGTAGAGGAGGACTGAGCGCGTGATGATTTTTTCGTCTTCATTGTCACTGTAGAGGACTTCCTTGGTCAACTCCACGTACCAGTCGGCGAATTCATCCCAGATGAAGTTATAGAGGAGATGACCAGCCACTCCAAACTCAAACTTGTCAAAGTTTTCCGTAACCTTGCCAATGGTCTCATTGAGGTTGTGGAGAATCCATTTGTCCGTGACATTTCCTGCTGTCCCCGCAGCAACCTTATCGACATTAGCTGTCGCTTGGTCCAAAGTCAAACCTTCATTGTTCATAAGGATGTAGCGGGAAATGTTCCAGATTTTGTTAATGAAGTTCCAGGCAGCATCCATTTTTTCGTAAGAGAAGCGGACGTCTTGCCCCGGCGCAGAGCCGTTTGAGAGGAACCAGCGCAGGGCATCGGCACCGTATTTATCGACAACATCCATGGGGTCGATACCGTTTCCGAGGGATTTGGACATCTTACGTCCCTGCTCATCGCGAATAAGACCGTGGATGAGGACATTCTTGAAAGGCTGGCGGCCAGTGAATTCCAAGGATTGGAAAATCATGCGGGACACCCAGAAGAAGATGATGTCATAACCTGTGACAAGGGTTGACGTTGGGAAATAGCGTTTGAAGTCTTCACTATCAGTATCAGGCCAGCCCATGGTTGAGAAGGGCCAGAGAGCCGAGCTGAACCAAGTATCAAGGACATCTTCGTCTTGTGTCCAGCCGTCACCTTCCGGTGCTTCTTCTCCGACATACATCTCGCCATCAGCATTGTACCAAGCAGGGATTTGGTGGCCCCACCAGAGCTGACGGGAGATAACCCAGTCGTGGACGTTTTCCATCCATTGGAGGAAGGTATCATTGAAACGTGGCGGATAGAAGTCCACACGATCATCTGTATCTTGGTTGGCAATGGCATTTTTAGCCAGCTGATCCATTTTGACAAACCATTGAGTAGACAGGCGAGGTTCAACCATAACACCAGTACGCTCTGAGTGACCGACTGAGTGGGTCATTTTTTCGACTTTGACAAGGGCACCGATTTCTTCTAATTTAGCAACCGTAGCCTTGCGGGCTTGGAAGCGATCCATGCCGACAAATTCACCAGCCAGTTTATTCATAGTACCGTCGTCATTCATGACATTGACTTGAGGCAGATTGTGGCGCTGACCAACCAAGAAATCGTTAGGGTCATGAGCAGGCGTAATTTTAACGACACCGGTTCCAAACTCAGGATCAGCGTGTTCATCAGCCACGATTGGGATTGGCTTATTAACGATTGGCAGGATAACATTTTGTCCAATCAGGTCTTTGTAACGCGGGTCTTCAGGATTGACTGCGACAGCTGTATCCCCAAACATGGTTTCTGGACGGGTGGTTGCGACCTCAAGGGCGCGTGAACCATCTTCCAGCATGTAGTTCATGTGGTAGAAGGCGCCTTCGACATCCTTGTGGATAACCTCGATGTCAGACAGAGCCGTACGAGCTTTGGGATCCCAGTTGATGATGAACTCACCACGGTAGATCCAGCCTTTTTTATAAAGCTCAACGAAGACCTTACGAACAGCCTTTGACAGGCCTTCATCAAGGGTGAAGCGCTCACGTGAGTAATCGACAGAAATCCCCATCTTCCCCCACTGCTCCTTGATGGTTGCGGCATATTCGTCCTTCCATTCCCAGACCTTGTCCAAGAATTTCTCACGACCGAGGTCGTAGCGAGACACGCCTTCGTCAGCCAAACGAGCTTCGACCTTGGCCTGAGTGGCAATACCCGCATGATCCATGCCAGGCAGCCAAAGGGTATCAAAGCCCTGCATGCGCTTCTGACGGATGATGATATCTTGAAGCGTGGTATCCCAAGCATGACCCAGGTGCAGTTTACCCGTCACATTTGGCGGCGGAATCACGATTGAGTAAGGGTGTGCTTTCTTATCGCCAGACGGCTTGAAAACATCTTGGTCTAACCAAGTTTGGTAACGCCCAGCCTCAACCTCAGCTGGATTGTATTTTGGTGAAAGTTGTTTTGACATTAATTATTCTCCTTTTATTATTCCGATATTTTATAAAGTTCTTCATATGAAACAAATTCATTATCTGTCTCTGTAGACAAAACCAATTCTTCTACTATGCCATATTCTAGATAAGCAAAATCATTATCGCATAATCCTATGTCCCAATTTAATATTAAATCGTCTTCTATCGGAATTAGTTTTATTTTTAATTTACTCATTCTTTGTATCAGCTCATTTCCATCTACACAAGAAGATAAGACACTATCTGGTTCGGTAAATAAAAAATAATTTCCTTGTAAAGCCCCACAATGTTGGCAATAGTTAGCCAAACATTTCTCGCCCATTGTTTTGGAATACATCGTTTTTACAAAATAATTCTTCTTCAAATAATCTAAAATCTTAGGGGGAATATTTTTTTCGTTATCTGACCAGGAAAGATGAATTTCTTCACCTGACATGGCAGAATTTTCAACAATTTCAAATTCTGCATCATCAGGCTCTCCATATATATGTATATATTCACCAATCCCTAATCCAACAACAGTAGTTAAGCTTTTGCATTTCCAACAATGGCTTTGCCCTTCAATAATGTGTAGATAGTCTATGGCAATAATTACATCATCACTATGGTTTAAGAGCCATTTAGAGAATTTTATATAATCTTCTCTTTCTACATCTGTATACCATTTTTTGGTTACTCCATTCCATTTAGCTCCTAATTTCTTAGCTTCATCTTTTTCAGAATAAGGGACATCTAAAAATAATCTTATTGATGAACCACGACTTACATCATTGAATGAAGTGACTTTTTCAACTCTTTTTTTAAAAAATCTATTTAAAAACTTCATACTTTTTCTCATGACATATCCATTTTCTTCTCACATATAGTATTCAACTGTTCGATTTTTTCGAACAGTTCAACCTGTGCAAAATTTGCATAAGTTTCTAACTCTCCTTCTTATTTCTCCCCTTCCCATTCAGCATAAAACTGCTGGAGGTAGCTTTCCATAAATTCGTGGCGACCTTGGGCTAGGCGTTTCCCCTCAGCTGTATTCATGAGGTCTTTGAGTTTGAGGAGCTTTTCGTAGAAGTGCATGATGGCGGTGTCCTCGCCCTTGCGGTAATCCTCTAAGGTCAGGTTTTCTCGAGGTGCCATAGTCGGGTCGTGAATCAATCGGCCTTTATGGCCCGAATAAGCCATGGTTCTGGCAATGCCGATAGCGCCGATAGCATCGAGACGATCGGCATCTTGAACAACCTGACCTTCTAGGGAAAGCTGGACGGTGTTGTGCCCTCCCTTATAGGAAATCCCTGTCATGATACTGGTGATTTCAGTGATTTGGACTGGTGATAATCCTTGCTCAGTTAGAAAATTCTCAACCTCAGACAGAGCTTTGCCTTCATCAAAGAGCTTGCTGTCAGCCATGTCATGTAGCAGCGCTCCCATCTCAACGATGAAGAGGTCAGCATGCTCAGCACGCCCAATAGTCAGAGCAGTCTTAGTAACACGCGCAATATGCCACCAGTCATGACCGCTTCCCTCACCTTCTAGGCGCTCTCTGACATAGCGACGGGTAGTGTCGAGTATCTTTTTTGGGTCCATAATCACCTCCTACAATAGCAGTTTCTGTTTGGTTAGTGGACTGTGTCAGACCACTTATTTCTCTTTGAAGGGCTTAACGGCTCAGCGACCTATATAAAAATCCCTGCCTAACATTAGTTAGACAGGGACGAATCTATAATCCGCGGTACCACCCACATTCAGAAAAAACGAGCTGATAGAGCCAGTCTTTTTCTGCAGCTTAATTATACAGTTGTGATCTATCAGCAACCCGCAAGAGCTATCTGTACGGATTTCTCAACGGCTACCGCTCTCTGTGACAGATACCTGCTCTTACTCCTCTGATAGGGGGCTTCTTTTAGGCTTTGAAGCTAACGCCGTTTTCTTGCAATTTCTTGACTGTTGCTGGCCCGATACCCTTGAGACCAAGCAGGTCTTTTTCAGTCCAGTTCGCAAAATCAGCTGCTGATGTGATTCCTGCTTCATAGAGAGTTTCTACAAGGTTGGCACGGATATCAGCAACGGCTGTTGAAGCAGCAAACTCATCCAATGAACCTGCAGTAGCTTTAGGGGCAAGATCTTGCTGAGGAGCAGCCTTAGGGGCAGGAGCTGGCTGAGCTACAGGTGCTGTTGATTTAAGCAGACCTTGGCGCTTCATTTGTAATTTCAATGCTTTTTTGCGATTTTTCTTCTTAGACATGTCTTTCTCCAAAAAACTTTTATTTACTTCCCTAGTATAGCAGTTTCTTATCAAAAAATAAATAGTTTTAAGCAGAGAAAATGCGATAACTAGGGCTTTTTCAAGGCTATTGATCTAAAAAATGGATGTTTTTAGCTTGGCTCTTTTCATTTAGTATCGTTTTTCACCAAAAAGTCCATCTGGAAGATCGTGGAAGCCCTTGCCTTGATGGTAGTTGGCAAACTTCCCTTGGATAAATTCATAAGCATCTAGGCGGCTTTCATAGCGGACCATGGCATCTTTGGCACGTTGGTCTTTGTCCTCATCCCAAACCTTTTTACTAGCTTCCATGGCTGCCTGATTGACTGTCACTTGGGTATTGATCCATTCTTCAAAGTCTTTTAAAAATTGTTGATCGAAATTCATGCCTATCTCCTCTTGATACAAAAAAATCTAGTAACCCGTGATTACCAGATCTTACTTACTGCCACCACCGAGAATCGAACTCGGAACGGAGCATTACCATTGCTCTATTATACCATTTAACTATAGCGGCTACCTGTCTATAATAGCATAACTGCTAAATTCTGACAAGATGCAAAACTCAAGACATTTATAAGTTAAAAAATTAGGGAGATTTTAGCAGAACTACTTGGTCCTGCCGTCCCAATTTTCAAACCCCGATTCCAGGACATAAATATCTCTAAAGCCCGCCTTTTTTTAAGAGCGTAACAGCTTTTGGAATTCCTTGGGTGCGAACATTATCATAAATTAGAACAGGTCTGTCCTTGCGCAGGGCTGAAAGTGACTCTTTGAACTGGGTCATTTGGAAGTTCCTAGCTCCTAGGATATGCTTATCATGAAATTGTGCACTGCTGCGGATATCAATGACCTGTCCTTGATGCATGAGTGTTTTAAACTCATCATTATCGATAAATTTAGCGGCACGACGGATTGATAAATAACGCCAAAGCGCCCAGCCAATAAAAGCTAGAATGATGAGAATGGTCAAAATCCAATTAATCACTTGTGATGACATAGCTCCAATAACTCCTTTAAGCGTTTAATTGACGGGCTAGGCTAGCCGCACCGATGATACCGGCATCATTACCTAGCTCAGCAATTTTAATTTTTGTTGAGGTCTTAACAGCTGGAAAGGCAAACTGTAAGAAGTAAGATTCTACACGACTGCGCAAGAATTCACCAGCAGCCGATACACCACCTCCTAATACAAGAGCAGACGGATTGAGGGTATTACTGAGATTGGCAGCTGCCAAGCCCAGATAAAAACTAACTTTCTCAACGACCCTGTCTGCAAGAAGATCTCCCTTCTCAGCAGCTTGGAAAATCTCTTTGCTGCTAATTGTCTCTCCATTATCAATAGCCTGCTTGATAGGGGAATCTCCGGCGTAGCTCTCTGCTAGTTGGCGTGCCACACGCACAATACCTGTCGCAGAAGCCACCGTTTCTAGGCAGCCCTTGTTACCACAAGTACACTCGAAACCACCCTCTGGTTCGACATTGATATGGCCGATTTCGCCAGCTGCACCAGCCACACCATGAATTAAGTGACCATCTGCAATAATTCCACCACCTACACCTGTTCCCAAGGTCATCAAGATCACATCTGGCTGATTGCCACCAGCACCTGTCCAGGCTTCACCAAGAGCAGCTACATTGGCATCATTATCGATAGCAAAGGGGATGCCTATTTCTGCTTCAATCTTGGCACCGACCTCTTGGAGCTCAGACCAGTTGAGATTAAAAGCACCTGTGACTGTCTTGGCCTTACGGTCTACTGCACCAGGTGAACCCATGCCAATGCCAACAAAGTCTTGTGCTGTCATCTGATAGAGGTCTAAACGGTGCTTGATCGAGGCAATAATATCTGGCAGAATATGGCGTCCGCCTTCTAAGATATTGGTTTCAATCGCCCATTTCTCCTGAATTTCACCAGCTTGACTGACGATACCAAACTTGATCGTTGTTCCACCTAGATCAATCCCCAGTAATTTTTTTGACATTTTTGTCTTCACTCCTTACTTCTTCTTAATTCCAGTCTGTGCTCACGTCTCAATATCAACTCGGCTTCCAAGTAGTCTGTCTGATCTAGCAAGCCTCCCTGATAGAGCCTTTCTAGCTCAATTTTCATCATTTCAATATCGTAGAGCCGCTTGCCCAGATAAACGATGATACCAAAGCCTTTTAGTAGTTGTTGAACATCATATAGGGTTTTCATGACCTTGATTGTAACAAATTATGAGACCGTTTTCAACAGTCTCATTTTTACTTTTCTTGGCAGCAAAAAAGAGCAGATCTGACATCTGCCCTTTTATTATCTTATAAACCTGGTGCTTGGCCGATTTCTGCCTGAAGCATCCAGATGGTCTTTTGTGCTTCTGCTTGTGCTGCTGTAAAGATATCATTGGATGGGGCATCGCCTTCTTCATCTGTAATATCTAAGCCGACTTGATAGAGATTTGACAAGTATTTGTAAACGTCAACGACACGAGTTAAGTTTTCAGACATTGTCTTATCGAATGAGCCAACTTGCTCCTCGAGGTTTGATGCTTGGTCAAACTCTTTGAGTGTCGAATATGGAGCACCACCAATAGTGATCAAGCGCTCACTAATTTCATCGAGGTGATCATTCAGAGCATCCATCAAGTCATCCATTTTAGGGTGTAGGTAGTAAAATCCTGAGCCTCGCATATACCAGTGAACTTGGTGGACAATAGACAGAGCCTTAGACAGATCAGCTACCGATTGGTTTAAAACAGCTTTTGTTTTAGCATAAGCATCGTTCGTTGCTAGATCTGTATTTTGCAAGTTAGCTAAAATTACTTCTTCAGTCATCGTTAATCCTCCATTAGATTATAAGCTCAGTAGATCGAAACCTACTGTTTGAAAAGGTCTTCTTATTTAGAATCATTATAAATAATTCCACCCTTATTGTAGCAAAGCAAAAAAATATTGCAAGGAAAAATCCATTTGCGGATAAATAAGTATGGCTATCATTTTAATATTTTTCTTCGGCGCTAGTTTAGGATCTTTTAGCGGGGTCTTAGTTGATCGTTTTCCTGAGCATTCCATCGTGACACCTGCCAGTCACTGCGACTACTGTCAACATAGGTTAGCTCCCCTAGATCTTATTCCTATTTTATCTGCGTGTGCTAACCATTTTCAATGCCGTTACTGCCATCATAAATTTCCTGTTTCCTATAGTCTTTTAGAAGGAGTTATGGGATGGCTTTTTTGCCTAGGATGGCTGGACTTTTTGGAGTGGTATCAGGTCTTTTTGCTCGGCCTTGGATTAGTACTGAGTCTCTATGATTTAAGAGAGCATGCCTATCCTTTTATCCTGATTCTCTTAGCTATTTTGGGAGTCGGCTTCTTTACGCCTTGGCAGGTACTCAGTATAGCTTTACTGCTCTTAGCGCTTTTGAGTCAGCTGCTGCCCTTAGGCATAGGATCTGGAGACTTTTATTATCTCGGTTTAATGGGGTTCTTTGTCCCTTTTAGAGAATTGCTTTGGGTTGTGGAGGTGGCTAGTTTGATAGGAATTATCGTTTTATTTATCCAAAAAAAGAAAGGGCCCTTGGCCTTCCTTCCCTTTGTGATGATGGCTTATCTGATTGTTTTGATCCTAAAAGCCCTCATATTTAGTCTATGACAGCTGGCTATAGTCCTTCATCCATCTGGTAATTTCATGGCTGATCTGAGTTGGTAGAACGACGTAGTGATCCTTTGATAGATCCTGAGCGATAGCTGAGTGTAGATAGGTTGCAGCTGCAACACTTTCAAATGTATTATTGGTAAACTGGGCTAGAAAACCAGCTATCATCCCTGCTAAGGTATCCCCCATGCCTCCTGTTGCTTGGTAGGGACCGCCAACTGTAATAGTTGCTTGAGGATTTCCCAGCTGGTAGAGACTGGTATGATGAGACTTAGCGACTAAGATAGTCTCTGGCGGAAAAGCCTCTAGAGCTTGCTGGTTGGCAAGTGGGGTTTGCTGATCTATCGCCAGGCCTGATAAGCGCTCCCATTCCTTTTGATGAGGGGTTAAGATCAGATTGGAGCTGGGCCATTTATCCATACTTTGATGCGCAATCATATTGAGAGCAGATCCGTCAAGAACGAGACTCTGGTGAGTGTCTACCTCATTTATGACAGTGTTTAAAACCTGATGGGCAAGGTCTGCTTCACCCAATCCTGGTCCGACTAGGAGGACATCAGCTTGACGAATCTGTTTCTCTAGGCGCTCTCTATCTTCAGCGTCAAAAGCCATAGCCTCAGGCAGTAGAGCATGTAGGGATGGTATTGTCTGGGGCTGTGTTGCAACGGTGACTAGACCTGCTCCACTATTTACTGTTGCCAGCGCTGCCATGATAATGGCACCACTGTAAGGATAAAATCCACCAATTAGGAGGACTCGACCATAGCTTCCTTTGTGGCTCTTTACTTGTCGAGGCTGAATCACTCTTTTTAGAATTGTATCATCTATTTTCATTGTTCCATACGTCTCTTGGCTGCTTGGTAGGTCTGCTCCAGAAGCATAGTGATCGTCATAGGCCCGACACCTCCAGGTACTGGTGTTATAAAGCTGGCAATCTTTGAAACTGCATCAAAGTCAACATCGCCAATAAGTTTACCATCCTGATTGCGATTCATACCGACGTCAATCACAACAGCTCCTGGCTTGACAAAATTTTCAGTCACATAATGACCACGGCCGATCGCTACGATCAAGATATCGGCTTGGCGACAAACATCCTCTAGATTCTGCGAGCGTGAATGGGTCAAAGTCACAGTTGCATGCTTGTCTAGTAAGAGCTGTGCCATGGGTTTACCAACAATATTGGAACGTCCAATGATCACGGCACGCTTGCCTTCGATAGCTACCTGGTATTCCTCTAGCAAGGCTATGATGCCAGCTGGAGTACAAGGTACCATGATCGGCCGTCCAGACCATAGATGTCCTGTATTCATGGGGTGAAAACCATCGACGTCCTTGTCTGGGTCAACTGCCAAAATAACTTTTTTGTCATTGATATGTGCTGGTAGAGGGAGTTGGATGAGAATACCATGGATACTGTCGTCCTCATTATAACCTTTAATAGTATCTAGCAAGTCTGCCTCGCTAATACTTTCTGGAAGTCGGAGAGTCTCGCTTTTAAAGCCCACTTTTTGAGCGGCACGCTCCTTGTTTCTTACATAGACCTGGCTAGCAGGATCATCGCCAACCAGGATAACGACCAAGCCAGGAACAACTCCATCATTAGTAGCCATCTGCTCTACTTTTTCAGCCAGCTGATCTTGCATTTTCTGGGCCAGCGCTTTACCATCCATTTTCTTTGCTGTCATAGAACCCTCTCTCCTTAGTTTTGTCTTTATATTATACACAAAAAAAGAGTCTGGGACAAAAATCAGTAAACCGTTAGACAATCACGGTTTTGATTTTGTTGTCCCAGACTCTTTAGCTTAGTTACTCTCTATAACACATAAATTATAGTACCTTGCCCAAGAAGTCCTTGGTCCGCTCTTCCTTGGTTTCATCAAAGACCTGCTCAGGACTTCCTTGTTCAATGATGCTACCACCATCCATAAAGATAACCCGATCCGCTACTTCCTTAGCAAATCCCATCTCATGGGTTACGATCACCATCGTCATACCTGACTTAGCTAAATCTTGCATAACAGCTAAAACTTCACCAACCATCTCAGGGTCGAGGGCTGATGTTGGCTCATCAAAGAGAAGGACATCAGGATCCATAGCTAATCCACGTGCAATCGCGATACGTTGCTGCTGACCACCAGACAGAGAAACAGGATGAGCCTTTGCCTTATCTCTAAGACCTACCTTATCAAGCAATTCATAGGCCTTATCCTCAGCATCCTTCTTAGTTTGTCCCTTTACCTTGGTTGGTGCCAGTGTGATATTATCTAGTACGGTCATATTGGGAAAGAGATTGAACTGTTGAAAAACCATCCCCATCTTTTCACGCATCTTGAAAATATCGTTAGTCTTATCTGTAATATCCACACCTTCAAAGCTGACTGTACCCTTAGTAGGAACTTCGAGGAGATTCATTGTCCGAAGAAAGGTTGACTTACCAGAACCGGACGGGCCGATAATAACAACGACCTCCCCCTTATTGATCTCCAGGTCGATTCCTTTTAGCACCTGGTTGTCTCCAAAATACTTGTGCAGATTTTTAATTGAAATTAAGGTCTCTGTCATTATTTTTGTCCTTTCCCAAGGCGATTTTCAAGTGCCTTTTGACCAGCCGTCAAAACTGTTGTCAATACGAGGTAGTAGAATGCAGCAAACAAGAGGGGCTCAAGCGGAATATAGGTGGATGACATCACAGACTGTGCTCCATTCCACAATTCCATAATACCGATCGTTTGCAACAGGGAACTGTCTTTAATAATAGTGATAAACTCATTGCCTAGGGCTGGAAGAATATTTCTAAATGCTTGTGGCAGTACCACATAGCGCATAGCTTTAGCTGGCTTGATCCCTAGGGAGTAGGCAGCTTCCAGCTGACCTTTTGGTACAGCCTCAATACCTGCACGCACAATCTCAGAAATATAGGCACCACTGTTCAGTGATAGGATGATAACCCCTGGGATCAAACGTGAAAAGTCTAACTCAACGGTTCCAAATCCAATAGAAGGGGCATTTTTAAAATCCATCCATAAGAAGGCGATCATGATTTGAACAACCATTGGTGTCCCACGAAAGACCCACACATAAAGACTAACGATCCAGTTTAAAATCTTGCTCTGTGAGCGTTTGGCCAAGGCGACCAAGACACCTAGGATGGTCCCAAACAAAACCACACAGATAGAAATGGCAATGGTGACGATAACGCCGTAATTGAAGTAACCCCAATATTTGGGTAAAAATGAAAAATCAAAGTTCACTAGACTATTCCCCTTGTTATGCTGATGGTCTCTCTATGCAAGCCAAAACATTAGTTGGTATAGAGATTAGTTATATTCATCCAAAAGAGCAGTAATAAGGATGAATTATTGTATATAGTTTAGCATAATTTGTATAAACATACAATAACTATTGATAAAAAATAAAAAACAAGTCCATGACAAAAGTCCAGACTTGTTAACAGTTTTTTGTCCGACTCTCTTTTGATGGCTAATGCTCATTGTGAGAGTCTGTCGGAATACTATTTCTAGCTTATCTATTTAATAAATAAGATCATAGATTTCCATAGCGATGAGGTCAATGCTGTCAAATGTATATGTTTCACGGGCATTGACATCACGCAATGTGAAGACCGGTCCATTTTCTGGATCGTTAGCAAATGATACTTCTGCTACGACAACACCTTCGCGCTCAAAATTACGCTTCAAATTATTACCATCAGTGGCCATTAATTGAAGACGATCAATAATTCTCACCAAATGTGATTCCATATCGTTTCTCCTTAGCTAAGACACAGCTTTTATAACGAAGCTAGCCCCAATATGTTTTAATCTTTTTTATTTTACCATAAAGTCTGTTATTGTCATAGATGAAAGGTTAAAACATCTGTAAATTTCAGAAGCGTTTAGCCTCTCTTAATCACTTTTATAAGAATTATAGATAATAGCCTTGATCGCATGCATACGGTTCTCAGCCTCCTGAAAAATGTAGGGACTATATTTTTGAAAGACTTGGTCTGTAATTTCTAGCTCACTGTAGCCATACTTATCATAGATCTCTTGACCGATAATCGTCTGCGTATCGTGAAAAGCTGGCAGGCAATGCATGACGATAAGATCAGGATTTTCAGCAGCCATGATTAACTCTTGGTTAACCTGATAAGGCAACAGTAGATCGATCCTATCCTTAAAATCGACCTCTTCTCCCATGGATACCCAAACATCAGTATAAATAATATCTGCTCCCTTAACTTCTGCGACATCATCTGTTATAACTAGCTCGGAGCCTGTATTATGCTGATGAGCCAAGTCAATGATGGCTTGCTCAGGCTGCAGAGATTCAGGAGCAATAATTTTACAATCTATTCCCAAAATAGCTGAGGTCACTAACAGAGAATTGGCCATATTATTGCGTCCATCTCCCATATAAACCAGTTTTAAACCATCCAGATGGCCGAATGTTTCTTTTATGGTCAGAAAATCTGCGATCATCTGGGTCGGGTGCCAGATATCCGTCAGGCCATTCCAGACAGGCACGCCTGAGTAGGTTGCTAAATCTTCTACATCGTCTTGCTTATAGCCACGGTACTCAATGCCATCAAACATAGAACCTAGGACTTTAGCCGTATCCCTTACAGATTCTTTTTTGCCTAGTTGGATTTCATTTGCACCTAAGTAAGTCACCTGCATTCCTAAATCTTGGCCTGCTACTGTAAAGGCTGAGCGAGTTCTGGTCGAAGCTTTCTCAAAGATCAGGGCAATATTTAGTCCTTCTAGGTACCTGTGGACTTGTTTATCCTTTTTTAGTTGCTTAAACTTAGCGGCTTGATCGATTAACTCTAGCAGCTCTGCTTTGGTGAAATCTACTTCTTTTAAAAATGACTTAGCCATATTCTTTCCTCGTTTTTGTATTTTTATACATAAATATTAGCATTTTATCAAATTTTGTCAAGATTTTATTGAATTTTATACATATCTTGATGTTTTAGCACTCTCTTCTATCGACTGCTAATTTTCCGATCTTTTTACTTGCTTTCTAACCTGTGAATGATATAATGACATCATAAGATTTGACCTTTATTGACTATAGAGGCCAGTCAATCCTCAGGAGGTATTCCTATGTTATGTCAAAATTGTAATCTCAATGATGCTAGCATTCATCTATATACTAATGTTAATGGGCAGCAAAAGCAGATTGATCTTTGCCAAAACTGTTATCAAATTATGAAGTCTGATCCTGAAAATCTCATCAACCAAAATCCAAGTAATCAATCTATGGAATCTTTCTTTGATGACTTTTTCGGAGATTTAAATAACTTTCGTGCTTTCAACCAAGATTTACCCAATACACCGCCAACCCAAGCTGGATCTGGTGGTAATGGTGGAAATCGAGGAGGACAAGGTAACCGACGGCGTCCTCAACAAGAAGCTCCTAAGCAACCTCAAGGTCTCTTAGAAGAATTCGGTATTAATGTTACAGAGATCGCACGTCAGGGTAATATTGATCCTGTCATTGGACGTGATCAAGAGATCGTGCGTGTTATTGAAATTCTAAATCGCCGTACCAAAAATAATCCTGTCCTAATCGGAGAACCTGGTGTGGGTAAAACGGCTGTAGTCGAAGGTTTAGCCCAAAAAATTGTCGAGGGCAATGTGCCACAGAAACTGCAGAATAAGCAGGTCATTCGTCTGGATGTCGTCAGCCTAGTTCAAGGAACAGGCATTCGTGGTCAGTTTGAAGAGCGGATGCAAAAACTTATGGAAGAAATTCGTCAGCGTCGAGATGTCATTCTCTTTATTGATGAAATCCATGAAATTGTCGGTGCAGGTGGTACCAGTGATGGTAGCATGGACGCCGGTAATATCTTGAAGCCTGCTCTAGCACGTGGTGAACTGCAGTTGGTTGGGGCTACAACTCTCAACGAATACCGTATCATTGAAAAGGATGCGGCGCTTGAACGTCGTATGCAGCCAGTTAAAGTAGACGAACCAACAGTGGAAGAGACGATCACTATTCTACGTGGTATCCAGCCTAAATACCAGGATTACCACCACGTCAAGTATACCGACGACGCTATTGAAGCTGCGGCTGTTCTTTCCAACCGCTATATTCAGGATCGTTTCTTACCCGATAAGGCAATCGATCTACTAGATGAAGCCGGTTCTAAGATGAATTTGACCCTCAATTTTGTCGATCCAAAAGAAATCGATAAGCGTTTGATTGAGGCAGAAAATCTCAAAGCTCAGGCAACGCGTGATGAAGACTTTGAAAAGGCAGCTTATTTCCGTGATCAAATCGCCAAGTATAAAGAAATGCAGCAGCATGAGTTGACTGATCAAGAGATTCCAGTTATTACTGAAAAGCATATTGAAGCCATCATCGAGCAAAAAACTAATATTCCAGTCGGTGAATTAAAAGAGAAAGAGCAATCGCAGCTGGTCAACCTGGCTGATGATCTCAAATCTCATGTCATTGGTCAAGATGATGCTGTCGATAAGATTGCCAAGGCAATACGCCGTAATCGGGTCGGCCTAGGTTCTCCAAATCGACCAATTGGTAGTTTCCTCTTCGTTGGTCCTACCGGTGTAGGTAAAACTGAACTGTCTAAACAATTGGCTATTGAGCTCTTTGGTTCTGCAGATAGTATGATTCGCTTCGATATGTCTGAATACATGGAGAAACACGCTGTCGCTAAACTTGTCGGAGCTCCTCCAGGATATGTCGGTTATGAAGAAGCCGGTCAATTAACCGAGCAAGTGCGTCGAAATCCTTATTCTCTTATTCTCTTAGATGAAGTTGAAAAAGCCCATCCTGATGTTATGCATATGTTCTTACAAGTACTGGATGATGGCCGTTTGACTGATGGTCAAGGACGGACTGTCAGCTTCAAAGATACTATTATCATCATGACTTCTAACGCTGGTACTGGTAAGGTTGAGGCTTCAGTTGGTTTTGGTGCTGCCCGTGAGGGACGGACTAACTCTGTTCTTGGTGAATTGAGCAATTTCTTCAGTCCAGAATTTATGAACCGCTTCGACGGTATTATCGAATTCCAGTCTCTCAGCAAGGATAACCTTCTGCACATTGTTGATCTTATGCTTGCTGATGTCAACAAACGCTTAGCAAGTAATTCTCTTCACTTGGAAGTGACCGATAAAGTCAAGGAAAAACTAGTTGATCTTGGTTACGATCCTAAGATGGGGGCTCGCCCATTACGTCGTACAATTCAAGATCATATCGAAGATGCTATTACCGATTTTTACCTTGAAAATCCTCAGGAACACAATTTTAAAGCGGTCATGACATCAAATGGCAATATTGTGATCAAGGCTGCTAAAAAAGCGGAAGAAAAATCGATTGATGAGCCTAAAGAAACTAGCTCTATTACTCAGTCTGATAACTAATACAAAATAAAAAGAAGCTTAGATCCAAGTAGGTTTTAAGCTTCTTTTTATGAGCACTGGCCTTCATCTAAAAGTTTGGTATAATGAAAGGGACGATAATACTTTTAGAAACGAGGTGCTCGTATGAATCGGCAACCTATATTTGGTCAAAAACTGGAAGGACAAGACTATGTTGAGCGCTATGGTGTTTATGCGGTCATTCCAAATCAGGATCGCACTGAGATTATTCTAGTTCAAGCTCCAAATGGTGCTTGGTTCCTGCCTGGTGGTGAGATTGAAGCCAATGAAGATCACATGCAGGCTCTCAATCGGGAATTGCTTGAAGAGCTTGGTTTTAGCGCTCAGATCGGTTCTTACTATGGGCAGGCAGATGAATACTTTTATTCTAGCCATCGTGATACCTACTTCTACAATCCAGCCTATATTTATGAGGTCACTCATTTTACGCAGATCAGTCAACCCTTGGAAGATTTCAATCATTTAGCCTGGTTTCCTATCGATCAAGCGATTGAAAAACTCAAAAGAGGCAGTCATAAGTGGGGGATCCAGCAGTGGAAAATTGACCATGACAACTAAAGATCCCCAACCAATTTGAAAAATAGTGCTATAATGGTTGTATATAAATCAAAGGGAATACCTCAGGCAGGCTGAAAAGATTTTTGATTGTACCTATCTTTACAGATTGCCCTTGGTCCGTCAGTTAGAGGAGATTAGATTACTATGAGACTTATCAATACAACTAGCAGCCACCCCACCTTAGTGCGCAATCAATTAACTAATACCGATGCTACCCTTGTTGAAGTCTACTCTGCTGGTAACAGTGATGTCGTTTTCTCTCAAGCGCCTGGTCATTATGAGCTTATCATTTCCAACCGTCACCGTGCCATCAAAGATAATGAAATTGAGACTATTCGTGAATTTTTCTTTAAGCGTAAAATTGATCCTGACATCATTATTCCTGGACAAATTCAATCTAGTCATACTGAAAAACTGATTGAAATTTCGATTCCTACAAAACAGTAATGAGCCATTAGGTATCTGGACAAGTGTCTAGATACTTTTATTTGTAAACAAAACCAAAGGGCCTGGAGCTTAGCTCCAAGCCTTTTCGTTTTATATAGAATTCACCAGATTCAGGTAAGGGGATAAAATCTGACTTAATTTTACTCCTGCACAATCTGCTTAGCAACAAGGGACACTGCTGATTTATTTTTTGTCATTGGGATTGTAACCGCCCAACTTAAACGGTTTATCAGCCTAGAAAGGCTAGTGATATTGGCTATTTATCAGTCACTTCAAAACCTTGAGCAAGGGCTTCTGGGAAATTATTCTCAATAATCTCTGCACAGTGGTCACAAACTGTTGCATGGTAGCTACGTTCTTTCGTTGTCTGATCGTTGCGGCGGCAGCGATCACAGACATCACCTGACGCATGCTCTACTCCAAAGGCTACTCCATCGAAGGTTACTACTGATTCTGGAGCATTTTCTTCACTAATTGTTAATTGTGAGACAATCAATAACTGGGCAATGTCACTCTTTAGACTATCTAGGAGAGCTTTTATCTGTGCATCTGCATAGATGGTTAAATGAGCTTCTAAAGACTTACCAATAACTTTAGCATTACGGGCTTCTTCCAAAGCTTTTTGAGCTTGTGTCCGCAGAGTCATAAAGGCTTCCCAAGTTTCAAGAATCTGCTCTTGACCAGCAAAGTTTTCTACTTCTGGCATTTCAGCTAGCTGGACAAATTCTTCATCCTCTTGATCCAGATAAGACCAGATCTCCTCTGCCGTATGCGGAAGGATTGGGGTCAAGAGCTTAGTGATCTTCACAAGAATATCATAGAAAACAGTCTGCATTTGACGGCGGACTAGGCTATCGGCTGCTTCAATGTAAACCACATCTTTCGCAAAATCTAAGTAGAAAGCTGATAAATCAACCGTTAAGAAGTTGTTGACTGCCTTATAAACAGCCATGAAATCGTATTGATTGTAAGCCTCTCGTATAGTTGCGACCAAATTATTGAACTTGATTGTCATGTATTGGTCAACAGGTCGAAGATCCTCGTAGGCTACTGCATCTGACTTTGTAAAGTCTGAAGTATTGGCCATCAAGAAGCGCAAGGTATTACGGATTTTACGATAGCTTTCGGATGTCTGTTTCAGGATATCCATGGAGATACGGACATCATTGCTAGTATCAACAGTTGATACCCATAGACGTAAGATTTCGGCACCAAACTGCTTTTCAATATCACTAGGAAGAATTGTATTTCCAAGTGATTTAGACATCTTTTCTCCCTTACCATCCAAAACGAATCCTTGGGACAAGACGGCTTTGTAAGGAGCATGCCCATTGACTGCAACAGAAGTAATCAAGGAAGAATTGAACCATCCACGGTACTGATCAGATCCTTCTAAGTAGAGATCTGCAGGATAACCTAGGTCTTCACGCTGATTCATGACGCCATTCCATGAAGAACCTGAGTCAAACCAGACGTCCATGATATCTGTTTCTTTGGTAAATTCACCATTGGGTGAACCTGGATGGCTATAGCCTTCTGGTAGGAGATCCTTGGCTTCCCAATCCCACCAGATCACGGATCCATGTTTCTCAAATAAATCAGCTACATGATCTGTTACATCCTTGGACATGATGGCAGTCCCATCTTCAGCATAAAAGATAGGCAGCGGTACTCCCCAAGCTCTCTGACGAGAAATAACCCAGTCACCTCGATCACGGATCATATTGTAGAGACGTGTTTTTCCCCAAGATGGTGAGAAGGTTGTCTTATCAATTTCATCTAAGATCTCTTGGCGGAATTTTGAAACTGAAGCAAACCACTGTGGAACAGCTCGCCATATAATTGGCTTTTTAGTCCGCCAGTCAAATGGGTAAGAATGAGAAATTTCTTCTTGAGCTAGAAGCAGGTCTCCCAATTTTTCAACAACCGTTGGAAGAACTTTATCGTAGAACTGTCCTTGGAAATCTGGCCCAGCTTCCTGCGTCATGATACCACGTCCATCGACTGTTACAGAAATTTCCAGGTTGTATTTGAGTCCAACATTATAGTCATCCTCACCAAATCCTGGTGCTGTGTGGACAATACCTGTTCCGGAATCAAGGGTGACATGCTCACCTAGCATAACGACTTCTTCTACAGCAGTATCCCAAGGGTGATCTGTCGTGATATACTCTAATTCATTACCCGTGTGCCGCTCTACAACACTGTAAGATTTCCAGCCAAATTTTTCCGCTAAGTTTGGCAGTAATTCTTCAGCCAAGACAAACTTGCGATCATCTCCTTCAACTTCGACAGTTGCATACACAAAGTCAGCTCCTACTGTCAATCCTCTTGAAGCTGTTACAGTAAAGGGAGTTGTTGTCCATACAACAATATAGGTATTATTGTCCAAAACACCCTTGCCATCTCGAACTTTGTTGGCATAAAAAAGTGAATTCGACACCAAATCATGATATTCAATTTCTGCTTCAGCCAGTGCAGATTCTGAAGACCAAGACCAATAGACCGGTTTAGCACCCCGATAGATATATCCTTTATCAGCCATTGCACCAAATACACGAATTTGGGCAGCTTCATAATCTGGTGTCAAGGTGACATAAGGATTATCCCAATCAGCCGATACACCCAAGCGTTTGAAATCCTCACGTTGCTTATCAACTTGAGAAAGCGCATAATCACGACACATTTTGAGGTATTCAGCTCGATCGATTTCTTTACGTTTAACACCCTTCTTAGCCAATACTTGCTCGATTGGCAAACCATGCGTATCCCAACCTGGATTATAGGGAGCACGAAAGCCCATCATGGATTTAGAGCGGATGATGATATCTTTAGAAATCTTGTTCAGGGCATGGCCAGCATGAATATTTCCATTAGCATAGGGAGGCCCATCATGAAGGAAAAAGCTTGGTTTATGCGCATTTAACTCCTGACGCTTTTGATACACTCCTGCCTCTTGCCAAGCAGCTTGCCATTGCGGTTCTTTATTGGGAAGACCTGCCCGCATAGGAAAGGCTGTCTTACCTAGATTCAATGTCTCTTTTAATTTCATGTTGCCTCCTTTTAAGCCTTAACAGTATTTTTTCAACTATGATTACCACGAGTAAAAAATAAAAAGCCTTCATCACATAAAGGACGAAAGCTCGCGGTACCACCTTAGTTCAGATTAGGCAAGCTAAGCGCCTAATCCCTTTAAATGATGATAAGGTAATCAACCTTCTATCCTACCTATCAGATAGAAAACTCTGGAATGATGATGACAATTCGAGAGATTGTAGGACTCACACCATCTCCTACTCGCTGATAATATCGAATTGTCCCCGTGTTTCCATTAGTCTTGAATATTTAATTTAAAAGTTTGCGTATGTCCAGCCGCTAAATCGCTTGCTGAACGCTCAGTCGTATCTTCAATAACGACCGTGTTGGTTTCTTCTGTTTCTTGTTCTGGTGTTAGATCAACCTGAGGTGCTTGAACTGCCTCGACATCTTGCATCCCATTCTCAGCAGCGTCTAGAGCAGCAGTTATTTCACCTAGATCAATCCGTTGGGTTTCTTCTAAAATACGACTACTTTCTTCAACACGTCGGTGAAGCTCATCCATCTCTGCACCCGTGAATTGACGCGTAGCATCACCAGCGACATCAGGTTCCGCAGCTAAATGTGATTCATCAATAATCCCATTTGATTCAGCCGGTTCGTCTAGCACTTGCTCAACCACTTCACGGAAGGCTTCGTCAGAATTTTGGAGATAGACTGCTGTTGGTTGTAGCAACTCATTCCATTCTTGAGAGTTAATCATATTCAACTGGCCTTCAAGCGTGCTCATCAAGCGTTGATGGAAAACACGACTTTGACGCTTCAAAGCCTCTGTCTCGATAGCAACACTTTTAGCTTGATCAGTGGTATCCCGTAAGATATCACTCGCACGTTTTTTAGCCTCGTCAATTAATTGATTAGCATCATAATTAGCCTTGCTCAATAGATTTGTTGCTTGAGTATTAGCTGATAGCTTAACCTTCTCAGCCGTTTCTTGCGCAAGAATAACTGACTGACTGAGTGATTCTTTCATCTCTTCGTAGTAAACTAGCTTTTCTTCGTAATTTTGTATTTGTGATTCTAACTCACGATTTTTTTCAGCCAATTCTTCAAAATCATCTGCTAACTTGTTTAAAAAGTCTTTAACTTCTTGTTCGCTATAACCACGAAAACTTCTGTGAAATGTAATGTGTTTGATATCGCGTGATGGCACTACCATATCATTCCTCCTTATTTATTATCCCTATAAAATACTGCTCTAAAGAGCCTCTTATCTTTTAAAGCTCAATCACATTGCTGTGATTTCATTTTCTCGAAAATTTGTTGATAATCAGTTTATGCTTATTATTCTTAGAAAGTCCATTGTCCTGACTCAGTTCAAATCGACCAAATCCCCTAACACTTACTAAATCTCCCAATTCTAGTACTTCTGCTGATTTTGTTGTTACAGCATAGTTGAGTTTGACCTTTTCATGGTCAACTAATTTAGTCGCCTGAGAACGAGAAATATTGAAAACTGCTGCAATGACTTTATCTAGACGTCTACTAGATGCCACTATATTGACTACTTTGGCGTTGGTGATTTCTCTTTGAATGATCTGTTTAAAACTTACTTCCTTGATCGAAACACTAGCCTTAGCAATCTTTTTCACTGTTGTAAAATAGTCAACTAGTGAGCGATTGATGATGACTTGTATCTGACCATCTTGCAGCAAGATATCTCCAAAAACTGATCGTTGTATTCCCAAACGATTGAGCAGACTGCCCATCACTTGTGAATGAGTAAGATGATTAAACTTAGCATTGTAAGAAATATCAATCAGTGCTAGCTCAAAATCTTCAAAGTCTACTGTATAATAGTCCGGTGCTACTATCAGCCTAGCATATTCCATCGCAATAAAATCACTCGAAACATAGCATGCTAACCCCATTTGAGCACAGATGCTCTTTGCAATCTGAACTTGCCTAGGGTCTAAAAACTCGGTCACTTGATAGCTATAAGTCGATTCAACTCGATGAACAATGTCATACATCTTATCGATGAAGGTTCTTTCTTCCTTTCGGAAGTGCTGATAAATATCACGTTCTGCCATATTAAAAATTCTGTAGTCCTTGTAAGAGGCGATCAAGAATTTGTAATAATAGCAAAAGTGCTACTACTGAAAAATCTAAACCTCCAAATTCTAAACCCAGTTTCCTAACAGGATTCAATAAAGGGGCTAGAAATTCTTCAAGGCTCTGACCGATTTTTGATGACCTAGCTTCTGGAATCCATGATAGCAATGCGTTTATAATAAGGGCAAAACTAATGATTCTTATCAACAAATGGCCCACTAAAACTATTAATGTCACTGGTCTTATCTACGTTTCATATCGTAATCA
Organism: Streptococcus sp. ALY_208; assembly: GCF_058314295.1. NCBI lineage: Bacteria > Bacillati > Bacillota > Bacilli > Lactobacillales > Streptococcaceae > Streptococcus > Streptococcus sp. ALY_208. The sequence continues at coordinate 125,152 of NZ_JBZFUI010000003.1, forward strand.
AATGAAACATCTTGGTTTGCATTTGATAGATTCATTTCTTCCATGTTAACAACAACATCTTTTGGTGTTAACAAATACATGGATGATCCAACTTTTTGAAGATTCCCATAAAGGACTCGACTAGCTCCGTCAATGAAATCAAGACAACGGCGGGCTTGAGCTTCAAGCATATATTGGAAATCAATCAGTACGCATTCATTATTGATAAGCAGGTCAACTATCTCTTGAGCATCCTCGTATTTTCGTGGAAATTTTAGAGCAATTGTAGTGCCATTAGCAGATGGCACTGAGACATCATTAGAACGTGATGACATAGTTTTAATCTTTTCCTCCTGTAACTGGCGGTCCTGCTGAGAGACGGGCTGTGGACGTTCTACCGAAATAGGCACAGCAGCTCGCTCTCTTTGAAGACGTTGGGGCTGAGAAGCTGTAGTTCTTAGTGATTGACGCTGATCCTCTTGCTGAGGTTGTTGCAAGGAAGAAGATACAGATTGAGGTTGAATCTCTCTTGCTCCCTCTGCCTCTGGTGTTTCAACTACTTCGCTGGCATCATCCGTATCAAAGTAGGAAACGATTCTTTCAAATCTATCTTTTAAAGCCATAATTCTCTCCTAGTTTTTAAAGAATGAAGTTCCAATTCGAACGAAGGTTGATCCATTTTGGATAGCAGCAGCAAAATCTCTACTCATCCCCATACTCAAATCATCGAAAGGCATATTCTTTATCTTTCTCTCCGCAAGTACTTGTCGTAATTCGTTTGTCTGTCTAAAAATAGACTCCAGCTCTTCGTCACTAGCATCTAAAGGAGCCATTGTCATTAGGCCAACAATCTTAATCTTGTCGTATGCAGCGAGGGCTTCAATAGCGGAATCTATCTCATCTACTCTAAACCCGTGCTTACTCTCTTCTCCTGATATATTGACTTGTAAGAAACACTTAATCGAGTGATCTGCTCTTTTTTGTATTTCTTGAGCCAATTTCACTGAATCTAAAGCATGGAAATAGTCCACATAGTTGATGACATCTTTAACCTTGCGTCTTTGAAGTGTACCAATCAAGTGCCAAGTTAGATGATGGTCTTTGAGAGCTGCGTACTTATCAAGAAACATATCGACACGATTTTCGCCGATATGCTTAATTCCTTGATCTACTAGCTGTTGAGCAACGGAGGCGTCTACATATTTAGTGACAGCAATAATAGAAATCTCTGATGGATCTCTATCAGCCTGACGGGCTGCCTGTGCCACCGACTCAAAAACTTGAGTTTTATTTTTAAACAAATCCATGATTAACGATTTTTAAAGAATGGCGGTGTTTCTAACTCATCATCGCCTGTGTTAACTTCAGACGGTGAAAATGAGGTGACATCTAATTGGCTGTCCAATTGATTTTCCGTTGGGCGTGCTATTGTATCACGACGTAAATCCCAATCTCCAAAAGCAGATTGCTGAGGCTGCTGAGGACGAGCTGGAGCTTGTGGCATGTCACGATGCTCAGCCATATCAAAATCAAAGCCTGCCCCTCGACGTTCTGGAGCCACTGCTTGCCCATTCATATCATTTTGAGCAACCGGTGCTTGACGGTAAGATGATGGCTTAGCAAAACCAGATACTTGTTCAGCTTTTTCTTGGCGAACCCCTGTTGCCACAACAGTTACGCGAATTTCATCCTTCATAGAATCATCAATTGATGTCCCAAGCCAGATATTGACACCTTGACCTGCTGCCTGCCCAACAATTTCTGAGGCTTCTTCTGCTTCTGTCAAAGTCATATCCATACCACCTGTAACATTGACGATGACATCTTCAGCACCATCAATAGTTGTCTCAAGCAGTGGTGAGTAAATCGCTTTTCGAGCTGCTTCAATGATGCGCTCTTCGCCGGTACCAATACCAATTCCCATAAGAGCGTTCCCTTTATTAGCCATGACTGTTTTAACATCGGCAAAGTCAAGGTTAATCAAGCCTGGGCTCGTAATTAAGTCCGTAATCCCTTGAACACCTTGGCGAAGAACATTATCAGCTTCACTCAGAGCTTCAAGTAACGGTGTCTTTTTATCAACAATTTCCAGAAGGTTATTGTTTGAAATAATTAGCAAAGTATCTACTTGCTCACGAAGTTCGTTGATTCCTTCGATGGCAAAATTTCCACGTTTGTTTCCTTCGAAACCAAACGGTCGAGTCACTACAGCCACCGTCAGTGCACCGATGCCCTTAGCAATACGTGCAATAACTGGGGCAGCACCAGTACCAGAGCCTCCACCCATTCCGGCAGTAATAAAGACCATGTCAGCGCCTTGTAAAGCTTCAGCGAGAACTTCTTCACTTTCTTCTGCAGCTTTACGACCAACCTCAGGTTGACCTCCAGCACCTAGTCCACGTGTCAACTTAGGTCCTAATTGAATGACCGTTTCAGCTTTTGATGAACTTAGGGCTTGAATATCTGTGTTAGCAGCGATAAATTCAACCCCTGAAACACCCTCTTCAATCATGCGGTTAATAGCGTTTCCGCCGCCACCACCGACACCGATAACTTTAATGACCGCACCTTGTACTGATGCTGTATCAAATGAAAATGCCATTTTAGATCCTCACTTCAAATTAATCAAACATACCGCTAAAGATGCCACGAACACGGTCGCCCATTTTAGCTTTTGGCTTACTTTCTTGCTGTGGTTTTGGAGCTGATTCTTGGATCGGCTCTGGAATTGTAAAGTCAGTTGATGGGGCTACTGGTTGCTGTTGAGCTGGTGCAACCGCTGGCTGAGCAGGAGCCACTTGCGGACCAGAAACTGGTGCAACTGGCACCACCGGTTTACGACGTAAGAGTTCTTCACCAAGAACAGCACCCTGCGCAATAATATCAACTTCACTCATAACACCAACGAATTCAACTAGACTAATCACATTGGCGAACATAGGATTTCGAATACCAACCTGGGTTGGAATATGTAATTTCACTTGAGTTCCAAAGACTTCTTGAGCTAGCTCAACAACTCCAGGTAACATGGCTGCACCGCCAACTAAAACAATTCCTCCGGGTAAATCTAGCAGGCGTCCACGATCGAGATCCTGTTTGACACGATCAAAAATGTGACGAACACGTGCTGAAATAATTTCAGCCAAATAATGCTCAGAAATTTCTACCGGCTCATCACTACCTACACATTCAACAGGCATTGTTTCAGTTTCACTAGCCTCTGCCAAATCAGCTGTTCCAAAATTAAATTTGAGAGCTTCTGCTGTTTGAATAGATGTCTGCAGCACTTTTGAAATGTCTTTTGTGACAAAGTCTCCACCTTCTGCGTAAACATTGGTGTATTGTAGTTCTTGGGCACGCATGGAAGAAACTGTCGTTTGACCACCACCCATGTCAATAACTGTCGCACCAAACTCACGTTCACCCTCATTCAAAACTGACTTGGAAAGCGATAGAGGGGTGATGATGATGGTTTCAACATTGATACCAGCACGATCTACAGTTGTACGTAGATTATGAAGGATTGTACTTGGCCCTGTATAGATCAAGCCACGCATCTCAAGTCTGATCCCCATCATGCCTCGAGGATCACGAATGCCTTGGAATCCATCAACGATAAATTCCTCAGGAACCAAGGAAATTACTTCACGCTCTGGCGTGATACTCTTCGTCAAAGCTGACTGAACAACACGCTCGATATCTTCGTCCTTAATTTCTTTTGATTCCGTAATGACTGGAATCATACCTTGCGTTGGCTCGATCTGTAAGAGATTAGCTGGAAGACCGACATTGACCTTATCGATATTAATGCCAGCCTTTTCCTCTGCTTGCTCCACAGCTTCTTTGATAGAATTGGCCGCAGCTTCGATATCTACAATAATGCCATCTTTAACACCTGAACTTGGGACATTACTAACCCCAATGACATTCATTTGGCCATCAACCCATTCGGCCACCAATACTTTAATCGAGCTTGTTCCTATATCTAATCCTGTAAAAAAGCCATTCCTAGCCATTCACTCGACCTCTCTAACTTTCTGTTCTTTTTTCCTATAATAGACTGCTAAACTGTGCAATAAGGGCACAAGGGCAGAATTATTCAGAAAGTATTATATCATAAAATTTCTAGAAGTGGGTTGATTTTCCACTTTTTCTTAGATATTGACTCTTGAGGTATAAAAAGCGAATCCAGACTTGGATTCGCTCTTCTAAAGATGACTTCCCTTAAACCGCCCCCTTATACCTCTCCATAAAGTCAATGAGTACTTGGGCTGAGCGTTTGCCTGCCTCGATAATAAACTCTTCAAAGGTAAGGTTTGCATCTTGCTCAGCTGTATCACTCATGGCTCTAATAACGATAAAAGGTTTATCTGCAGCTTTTGCAGCTTGAGCGACTGCAGCGCCTTCCATCTCTACGGCTAAAGCATCAGGGAAATACTTCTTGATCTGATTAATTTTTCCTTGGTCTGCAATGAAACTATCACTCGTGGTAATCAGGCCCAGGTGACTAGTTAGGTGATGCTTCTCTAGCATAGATTTGAAACCAGCAACCAGATTAGGGTCACTTACAAAATACAGAGGCTGCATAGACATTTGTCCATAATCATAGCCGAATGCTGTCAAATCTACATCATGATAAGCTAATCGATCAGCAATAACCACATCACCAATTGCGATATCTGGTGCTACGGCTCCTGCGGATCCGGTATTAATCAGAGCATCCACCTGGAAATGATCTACCAAAATAGCTACTGACATAGCTGACATAACCTTGCCGACACCCGATTGCACTAGGACTAGCTCATGCTGACCAAGGTTTCCACTATAATAGGTATGTCCCAGCACTACTTCTTGTGACTTATTTTCTAAGGCAGCAACCAATGATCTGAGTTCCTGCTCCATGGCAGCAATAATTCCAAACTTCATAGATCCCTCATTTTCTTTATTAGTGGGGCGATTTTACCAAGTAAATATAGCAAAAATCAATAGAGCCAATAAGACAATAACAATGAGTAAAATCTTATTGAGCTTGGATTGAAAAGCATTTCGCTTAGCATTCTCAATGCGACGACTTTTATAGGTGTAACCTTTTTCATAGACAATATCATCCATGTCCAGATAGATCTGTGTATCTTGAGAATAACTATCGTCAGACTCCAAGGCTTGATTGCGCTTGGCATTCTCAATAATCTCATCGGTTAGTAATGGTTTTGCCATGACAACTCCTTTATCTTAAGATTTCTGGGTGCAAAGCTAGATACTGCAAGGCTATTAGGGTCTTAGCATCCACCACTTCTCCTTTGTCTATCATTCTCAGACAGTCATCAGGACTCAAGGCCAGAAGCTCTATGAATTCATCCTCATCTTTGGGACGCGGGTTCTCCACTTTCATCAGATCCTTGGCCAAATAAAGCCTTATACGTTCATTGCTGAAACCAATAGCGGTATAAAAATCGTATAATTTTTCAAGTTTTCCTGCTGTATAACCAGTTTCCTCTTCCAGCTCACGCAGAGCAGCCTGATCTTCGTAACCTGCCTCACCGTTTTCCAACTTACCTGCAGGTATTTCAAGCGAGATGTTTTCAATAGCCTTGCGATACTGTTTGACCATAATCACCTTATTTTCAGGTGTTAAGGCTAAAACAGCTACGGCTCCCTTGTGAAAGACTAATTCTCGGTAGGAGGTTTGTCCATCTGGTAGGCTGACTTGATCCTTGGCGACTGTAATCACTTGTCCTTCAAAAATTGTTTGTCTTGAGAGGGTCTTCTCTTCAAAATCCATTGAATCTACTCCTTAATGCTGAGAAGGATGATGGGGTTTGTCTTGAGCATAGCCTTCTTTATTGACCTGACGGCCACGGGCAATCGCAATGCTGTCTGTCGGAACATCTTCATAAACAACTGAACCAGCTGCTGTCAAAGCACCATCCCCAATTTCAAGAGGGGCAATCAGCGTCGAGTTGCTGCCAATAAAGACATGATTTCCCACTTTGGTTTGGAATTTATGCTTACCATCATAATTAGCAATAATAGTTCCCGCACCAAAATTTGTCCCTTGACCAACCTCTGCATTACCAATATAAGTGAGGTGGCCTGCCTTGACACCTGATTGGAGATGGGACGCCTTAACCTCGACGAAGTTTCCAATATGAACACCTGCGTCAATGTGGGAGTCTGGGCGTAGATGGGCATAGGGCCCGATGGTAACATCGTTTTCAATAATAGAAGATTCTATTACAGAATTAGTAATGACAGTCCCTTTAGCAATGACAGAGTCGATAATCTGAGTTCCATTGGTTAGTACAACTTGGCTGGCAATCTTAGTATTGCCTTTTAGGGTGACATTGGCTTCAATGAGGACATCTGGCTCTATCTGGACATCTACATCTATGTAGGTGCGTTCTGCATCTTGGAAAGTGACCCCGTTGACCATGTGATTGTGGTTGATGCGCTGGCGCATCACACGCTCAGCTGTTTCAAGAGCGACACGGTCATTGACGCCGAGGCTTTCATTGAAATCTTCCAGAGTAAAGGCTCCGACTTTCTCTCCATTTTCACGAAAAATAGCAATCACATCGGTTAGATAGTACTCACCTTGGGCATTGTCTGTATTGATATCTTTAAGGGCTTCAAACAGGCGCTTGTTGTCAAATAGATAGGTTCCTGTATTGATTTCCTTGACCTGCTGCTCAAACTCTGAAGCATCCTTTTGCTCAACAATCTTGGTGACCTCACCATTTTTATTTCGGATAATCCGACCATAGCCGTAAGGATCCTGTGCGGTCGCTGTTAAAATAGTCGCTACATTTTTGTGATTGATATGAAACTGGATCAGCTCTTTTAGGCTATCTCCTGTGATTAAAGGAGTATCACCAGCGATAACCAAGGTATGTCCTTCTAAGCCAGCAAGATGCTTTTCAGCCATCATCACTGCGTGTCCAGTTCCTAGCTGCTCAGTTTGCAGTGCAAAGGCAGATTGCCCCTCCAAGACTTCTTGAACCTTATCGGCCTTGTGACCAACAACTGTCACTGTTTTTTCTGGTGAAATCGCTGAAACACTGCGAAAGACATGCTCTAGCATGCTAATCCCTGCAACCTTATGCAGGACCTTGGGTAAATCAGATTTCATACGTGTTCCCTTACCTGCTGCTAGAATAATAGCATAGTTTGACATAGTTGAATTTCCTTTCAAAAAAGTGGGCTTGGGCACACTTTTTTACTCTTATAATCGCTAATAGTCTATCACATTTTCGGGGGTTTTCCTAGGTCATCTGTCATAAATCAGCTAGGGAAAAGCGTCTGGGACAAAAGTTAGGACTTGTTTGTATTGCTTCTGGATTTACCAGAATGGCGCAGCGGTGGGGAGTATGACTTTCTAGTTGCCAAGAGTCTTACTCATGTACAGTGTATGAGGTGCTAACCACTACCGGTTGACTCCCCTCCACTTTTTTCTTTAGAAATTAGTCACAGCTTGATCCAGTACTGCCATAACTTGACGACTGTGATCCAGTGCCTTAGTTGCTGCTATGTGATCGTTTTGCGCCATCATCTTCTGAAAAGCGACGAACTCTTGGTACATACGATGATGTGAATCTTTAATTGTCAAATTCTGAGCGGGTTGACCATTTAGCGTTAGGTAAACTTCTGGCATGCTATTACTTGGTCCCAGCAGGGTTATAGATCCCTTGGTTCCTTGGATAGTTGAGCGGATTTCTGCCGAAGAATCTTTAGCACCGACACTGACTGCCTTAAAGTCCTTAAAGTCCATTAGCAATACGCCCGAAGTGTCAATACCACGCTCTACATTGGCTAAGTAATTGACTGATTGGGATTTCCCAAAGAGACCGACCAAAAGGTGGATATTGTAGATATTGAGGTCACGCAGGGCTCCACCGCCCATTTCTGGATTAAAAACAGGTGCGATCTCTCCTCTTTTAAAGGCGTCATAGCGTGAAGAATACTGGGAATAATTGCAGGTTACAATCTTTATATCTCCAATATCATCTAAATGCTCTTTCATGACATAAAAATTATCTAGGTATTGGTTGGTGATAGCTTCAAATAAAAAACATCCTTGGGCTTTGGCGATTTCTGTTAATTCCTCTAACTCTCGGCTAGTCATGGTAAAAGGCTTTTCACAGATCACGTGCTTACCTGCTTTTAGGGCTTCTTTAGCATAGTCATAGTGGGTGTGATTAGGGGTTGCGATGTAGATTGTATCCACAGCTTTATTGACTAAAACCTCCTGGTAATCACTGGTTGCTTGTGGGATGCTGTAGCGCTCAGCTAGCTGTTCTGCCGTCTCTATTGATCGGGGAGTTGATAAGATTGCCTCTAATACAATACCATCAACTGTTTCTAGTACGGGTAAAACCTCTTTTACAATCATGCCTGTCCCTAATAAAGCTAAATGCATCGGAACACCTCCATATCTTTTTTCTTATTTTAACATGATGTCAAGGCATCGTCAGGTTTTGGTGCGTATTCTTTGGTGATTTCTTTATCATCGGAATTAGGTCGACCATTTTAGAGCTCTCGCTGTTAGGCGCTGATTTTTTCCAGCCTTAGGATGTTTATTTTTTAAGTTTTTGTTAATTTTTGTTGACTCCCAGATTGTAGTCTGTTACACTAAGGTAAAATCCTGTATACATTCCTATATTAATATTAATCTTCCTAAAGGAGAGCTATATATGCGTATGACTCCTTCGATTTCTAAACCTATCTACCCAGGCTCATCTACATCTGTTCCGAAATCTTTTCCTATTGCTAATATTCTGACCTCTATTGCCTGGTTATCTTTTCTCAGCCCGATCTTGCTTACCATTATAGCAGTTTTCTATCTTGATACATTTCCTGTACATGAGCATCCACCAGACGAGATATCCGAGATCTTCCCAATCATTACTATCTTGTTTGCACTTGCTGAGATTGCACCTTTACTTTTAACTTTCTATGTTGTTTTTATTCTGAGCTTTGTAGCTATAGTTAATAGTTTGATTTTATCTATTATAAGCCTCAACGTTTATCGAAGGACTAAAACACTCGGACAACCAACTAATCTTTTTACCGAGATTTCAAATATTATTCTGATCATTCTTAATTCTATTTCGCTTTTTCTTATCACTCCAATAACTCTACTATTATTCAGTTAATATAAGAGGTTATGCTTCTCATGAATACCTATCGTCCTAGTCTGCTATTACTAAAAAGTCCTAAGATGTTAGCATTTATCAGTTTTGGACTCACTGCTTTTAATGCTTTTATGGCCTTTATTTTACTCCTTGCTTTTGCCTTAAACTTCAGGTCGTCTAATCCATCTTATTGGTTTTCATTTTTGTCAGCCATCAGTTTAGTTTGGCTATGGTTCTGTGTTTTTACTGCACCTGCTTGTATAGTGCTATCTACTGTCTCTCTTTTACTACCTAGACGAATGGGGTTTAGTGCACTCATCCACTATCCTAGGATTAGCACTGGTAATTTCATCTGCCTGAGCCTTAATATCTCTATTTCCCTTTTGTTTTGTATCTGCGGTATTATGCTGTTGGTCAAGTGAACGTTTTAAAATTCAAAAGAGACTGAGACAAAAGTTCTCAGCCTTATTTATTTGGTCAATTTTATTTGCTAGGCGCAGTGGTTGGTTGGATATCCTTATCCCTTGCCATGCAAGTGATAGCGGCTATCCTAACCAACTGTGCGGAGGTGAGACAACGAAATCAAATACTTCGAATTATTGATTTCTGTCCCACTCTCTTTTTGAATATTATCCGATGATAGAGCCATTTGGAATAGATGGATCCACCGTTAGAACGGTCAGTTTGCCATCGTGTTCAGCTGAGAGAATCATTCCTTGACTAATGTATTTCCTCATCATTTTACGTGGTTTTAGGTTGGCGACAATTTGAAGTTTCTTACCAACTAGTGCTTGCTCATTAGGGTAAAATTTAGCAATCCCCGATAGGATCTGACGATCTTCTCCATCACCAGCATCTAGGCGGAAGCAAAGAAGCTTATCAGAACCTGGCACTTTTTTGACTTCCTTGACTTCTGCGACACGAATTTCAGCAGCATCAAAGGTGTCAAATTTGATATCGGCCTTGCTTGATTTCAGCTCAACCTCCTCAGGAATCCACTCTTTTTCGACTTGTGGTTGATTGGATGCCATTTGCTCTTTAATATAAGCGATCTCTTCATCCATATCAAGGCGGGGGAAGATCGGGGTTCCTTTAGCAACAACTTGCGTATTGTCCGGGAAGCCTGATAGCTTAAGGTCTTGCATTTGGAAGTTTTGACCGAGTCCTAGCTGCTCCATGATAGCTGTTGAGGTCTGCATCATAAAAGGCTGCAATAAGTGAGCGACCACCCGTAGGCTTGCTGCCAAATGCGCCATGACTGAGGCCAGTTTTTCTTTATCAGCCTCTTCTTTTGCTAGGGTCCATGGAGCTGTTTCATCAATGTACTTATTGGTTCGAGAGATGATGGTCCATACAGCATCTAAGGCCCGTGGGAAATCAACAGCTTCCATTTGTTTATGATAGTCTGAGAGGTTTTTTGCGACTACCTTGGCCAAGTCAGCATCAAAATCCGTAACGTTTTCCACATAGGCAGGCACCTGACCATCAAAGTACTTGTTAATCATAGCAATGGTACGATTGAGCAAGTTGCCCAGGTCATTAGCCAACTCATAGTTGATACGACCAAGATAATCCTCTGGAGTAAAGGTCCCATCTGACCCCACAGGTAGGGAGCGCATCAGGTAGTAGCGCAAAGGATCCAGACCAAATCGCTCAACCAGCATCTCTGGATAAACTACATTGCCCTTGGATTTAGACATTTTACCATCTTGCATGACAAACCAGCCATGGGCGACTAAGCGAGTTGGTAGGGGCAGGTCAAGTGCCATCAGCATAATTGGCCAGTAAATCGAGTGGAAACGTAGAATATCCTTACCAATCATATGGAGGACTTCATGATCCTCATCATTGTGCCAGAATTTGTCAAAGTCGGTATGGTTTTCCTGACCATAACCTAAAGCTGTAATATAGTTAGAAAGTGCATCGATCCAAACATAGACAACATGTTTAGGATTAGAAGGAACCTTGACTCCCCAAGTGAAGGTTGTCCGGGATACTGCTAAATCTTCCAAACCCGGCTCGATAAAGTTTTTGAGCATTTCATTCATCCGACCATCTGGCTGGATAAACTCTGGGTGTTCTTTATAGTAGGCAACTAAGCGGTCTGCATATTTGCTCATGCGAAAGAAATAAGACTCTTCTGAAACCTTTTCAACTTGGTGACCAGATGGAGCAATCCCACCGATCATATTTCCTTGCTCATCTCGAAAGACTTCGGATAGTTGACTTTCTGTAAAGAACTCTTCATCTGCAACTGAGTACCAACCTGTATATTCGCCTAAATAAATATCTCCTTGAGCAAGTAATTGTTCAAAAATCTGCTCAACTGTCTTTTCGTGGAAGGTATCTGTCGTGCGGATAAACTGGTCATAGGAAATGTCCAAGAGCTTCCAAAGCTCCTTGACTCCCTTTGCCATTTCATCAACATAATCTTGAGGGGTTAGGCCAGCTTCTTGGGCCTTGTCCTGAATCTTTTGACCGTGCTCATCAAGACCAGTCAAATAACGAACATCGTAGCCCATCAAACGCTTGTAACGTGCTAAAACGTCACAAGCAATCGTTGTGTAAGCTGAACCAATGTGCAATTTCCCCGATGGGTAATAAATAGGGGTCGTGACATAAAATGTTTTATTAGACATGTGAATTCCTTTCGATTCTACATGGACGATCGCCTTTATATTTCAAGGTTTTGTCCTATGAATCTTAGCGTTATCGACGCTTATTATACCACAATTTAGCTAGTCACAAAAGGTGGAATACTGGGATCCTAGAGCCAGAGAGGAGTTATTTATCCGAGCTAGATCGTCTTATTTTGCCTTAAGATTAATCATATAATTATGCTCAAACTTTGATTTAATATGCTGACGAATTTTTTTGACCTTGCTCAAACGCTTTCCGGTAATACGTTTATAGGTGGCTTTACGCACTAGCTTACCTGCAGCATTTCTTGTATAAATGGTCAGATGATCTCCATCGATACGGTAGTTAATATCATAGGTGTAGAGGAGTTTGGCTCTAGCCACATCCTTCTTTAGATTGACATCAGGTGCACGTTTGTAGTAACTCTTCAGTTTGGTATTGAGAATTTTTTTAGTATTTTTTTCAAAGGCTTTACTGGATACATCAATTTCTATTGTTTTATTCCATTGATTGACTCTATAAAAATCCGTTAGATAACTCTTAACTGTCACCACAGGGTAGTCTTCAAAGGTCCCTTGTAAAGCATAATAGAGCCCTGTTTCATTGAAATGTCTCTCCTCATCAACTGTCAGGAGGCCTAAGTAAGTATAGTCATTATTTCTGGCTGCTTTGAAGGCATCTTTCCACGAGTCGCTTTGGGCATCATAATAAGTTAAAGTCGTTTGCTCCCATGTTCCTTCTATATTGGCATCATTGTAGGATTTCCAGTAAAGACCTGTAATCACGAAAGCTGCGATAGCCACTATAGCATAGACGACTACTGCTAAAAACTTTAACAAGGCAGTATAAGATTTTGGTGGAAAAAATCTGTTTTGGCTCAAGGACTTGAAATTTGACCTTAGGGTTACACTCTTTTCGTCATCACTTTTTATTGTTTGTAGAGATTGTTCTGAGCTCGACGTGCTTATAGCACCTGTTTTTACGGCTGCCTCTATCTCCTCAGCGCTAGGCTCTTGAGCATTCAGATCACGATAGCGACGGATCCATTCTTCTTGTTTCATACCACTCCTTCTATTCCTCTCTAAACAATCAACTTCATTACTTTGATTTATCCGTAAGTCCTAAAGAGAATGACTAGGACCTAGTCAAACATGGAAAATACTTGTTAAATAGGAAGACTGTCATAAAGTGAGAGTCTGGAGCCACTAGGCTCCAGACTCGTCTTTTATTTGATATGATAATTCTTTTCAAACAAGGATTTGAATTCTTCAAAGGTACTTACTAGGGTTTTTGCATCATCATCTGAAAGACGCTTATAGACTGCCTTAGATATAGTTCGATCATTGACATCTTTGGTTAAAATGGTTAGTGTCTCCCCTTTGACCGTATAAGTTCGGGTGAAGTTTAGATTGTCTGTTAGGCTACGGATGTCTTCATTAACATCAGCGGATTTGACATAGTCATAGTAACCGCTTAAGTCTTTTTCCAGTGTATCTCTGACCCGCTGTTTAAATAGGGTCGGCGACTTATTAATCTCAATAGACTTATCCCATTGATTAACGATGTACTCATCGTCTAGGTAGCTTCCCAAAGAAAGATAAGGCTGATCTTTATGATCATTGATATAGTAGTAAGAATCTTCTTGGAAGTTTCCCTTGTCATCAATGGTGATATAGTCTGCATAGGTGAAATCATTATCCTGATAATTGGCAATGACATCAATCCATTTGCTGCTCTCTCTATTGTAGTAGTCCCAGCGGGTCAATTCCCAAGTTCCGGTGATATCAGCTGAGCTATAACGCCACCAAGCTGCACCGCCGGCTACTGCTGACATCAGCGAGAAAAAGACCAACACTACCGCAAATATCTTAGCGATTTTTGCCTTGCGATTATATTTGGGAGTTGGCACAGAAACGGTAGTCACACTCTTCTTTTGGTGTGCGCCTACTGTATAAGAGTGGGGGGTAGAAGTCGCTTGAGCAGATGGTGCTTGAAAAACACCGCCAAAAGTAGCACGTTTGATCGGCTGTTGTCTGTCAAAAGCACTCGGCGCTTTATCATCTGATGGAATAGATGATTGAGCGGCATTTGCTTGTGGCATCTGAGGTTCAGCGATTGTTTCGCCTCCCCAGATTCCTGCTTGTCGTGCTGCTTGCACTTCTTCATCGGTCGGCATACGTCCATTGACCGACTGAAACAGATCCATCCATTCTTTTTGATTCATTACTTTTTGATTCCTCGTAATCGTTTTGTCATTTTTTATTATACCATAGAAAAAGCTCCGTTTATAGCAAACTCAGGCAAATATTTTAAAAAATAACTAAATTTTCTCAATAAACGCCCTTTGATTCAAACTCTACCATTTGACTCCCCAAAAAATGAGGGCTTTAATCCTGATTATTCTTGATTGACCGTCCTCTATGATTAAATCAAGAATTTGAATCTGAAATATAGTATAATATAGAAAACTAAAGGAGGCATTTATGGCTATTGAGTATAAGAAAAATGATCAACTGGAAAAGATGCTAGAGGGCTTTGCTAGCTTTCCTGATTTTGAAGGTGGTAAAGATTCTAAAGCTGACAAGAAGAAAGATCAAGCAGACAAATGAGTATCTTTAATCACTTACCAGACAGTGTCCTTCAATGGTTAGCCATCTTCTTGTCTATCATCATTGAGGCACTGCCTTTTGTTTTACTAGGATCGATTTTAGCTGGTTGTATCCATATCTATGTAACTCCTGATCTAGTCAACCGCTATCTGCCCAAGAACAAATTTTTTAGGATCCTTTTTGGTAGTCTGATTGGCTTTGTCTTTCCCTCTTGTGAATGCGGTATTGTGCCTATCGTGACGAGATTTTTAGAAAAGAAGGTTCCAAGCTATACAGCTGTTCCCTTTCTAGCAACAGCTCCTATCATCAATCCTATTGTGCTCTTTGCGACTTATACCGCCTTCGGAAATTCTTTTTATATCGTAAGTCTGCGCTTGGTAGGTGCTCTCTTGGTGGCTAGCTGTCTGGGTATTTTGCTTGGCTTTTTTACAGATGAGCATATTTTAAGTCAGACTTATCAGGCGCATCCACAAGAAGATGTCAGTTTGCTCACACAAAGACAAAAGATCTTTAAAGCTCTAGTCTATGCTATTGATGAGTTTTTCGATACGGGGCGTTACCTTATCTTTGGGAGCTTGGTAGCTTCTGGTATGCAGATCTACCTCCCAACTCATTTTCTTCGGACCTTAGGAAGTTCCCCCTTCCTAGCTATCTTGGTTTTGATGCTATTGGCCTTTGTCTTGTCACTATGTAGCGAAGCAGATGCCTTTATCGGTGCTAGCCTCTTATCGACCTTTGGCGCTGGACCTGTTTTAGCTTTCTTGCTCATAGGGCCTATGGTTGATATCAAAAATCTTATGATGATGGCTAAATCTTTTAAACCTAGATTTATTGGTCAATTCGTCGGTCTTTCAAGTCTAGTCATTATACTTTACACTCTGATTGTAGGAGCCTTATAGATGCTACGATTTTTAATATTAGCAGGTTATTTTGAACTCAGCATGTACCTCTATCTCACTGGTAAGCTGAGTCAATATATCAATACACACTATACCTATTTAGCCTATCTCTCTATGATTTTATCCTTCGTTTTAGCTATAGTACAGCTGATTATTTGGGTGAAACAACTAAAGGTTCATAGCCATCTGCATGGCTTTCTTGCTAAGGCAGTAAGTGTCGGAGCATTGGCTTTTCCTATCCTCGTTGGGATCTTGGTGCCTACAGTTAGTCTCGATTCCACCACTGTCTCAGCTAAGGGTTACAATTTCCCACTAGCAGCTGAATCTACTCGTGGTACCAGTGATGATGGCACCACGGTTCAATATTTAAAACCAGATACTTCTGCTTATTTTACTTCATCAGCCTATCAGGCAGAGATGACAAAAGAGCTAAAACCCTACCTTAAACAGGATCAGATCACTATTACGACTGAGAATTATATGGAAGTCATGGAACTTATCTACCTCTATCCTGATCGCTTTGTTGATAAGACTATCACCTACACTGGCTTTATCTTTGACGATCCCTCTCAAAAAAACCATCAATTCCTCTTTCGTTTCGGTATTATCCATTGCATCGCCGATTCCGGAGTTTACGGACTTTCAACAAGTAATCTGACATCCAACTATCCCGATAATACTTGGGTCAAGGTCACCGGAAAACTACACCTGGAATACAATAAGGAACTTGATCAGACATTACCTGTTCTGAATGTTAGTCAAGATCACACTGTCCCTAAGCCAGACAATCCTTATGTTTATCGTACCTTTTAGCTTCTTCATAAAATCATTAAAAACATTTTATGATAAAAAAATAGCATTTGAGGATATTCCTCTTTGCTTTTTTTAATATTAAGATACAATTATTCCAGATGTAAGGTTAGTTGTTGCAAGTCTAGATAACTTTCATTCTTTTCCAATGTAATTATTCTTTCCTAATTTGACCTTATAAGTTTTCTAGCGTCCCACTAATATTACATCCTAATAACTACTACTTCATTGACGCTCATTTTATTCTCCACATAAATGAGCCGATATAAGAAAAGCCTGTCTTTTTGACAGGCTTTTCTTATGGATTTAAATAAATAGTATACCACTACTAATTTATCATCTCTGCTTAGAGGAGACCATCTAGGAGGCCTTGCATAAAATCAGATGAATGGAACTCACCGATATCATCAATTTTTTCACCAAAACCGATGTACTTCACTGGAATATCTAATTCTTGACGGATAGCTAGGACAATACCACCCTTGGCTGTACCGTCTAGTTTTGTCAAAACAATACCTGTCAGAGGGGTAATCTTTGAAAATTCCTTGGCTTGACTGAGCGCATTTTGACCAGTCGAAGCATCTAAGGCGAGAAGCGTTTCATGTGGGGCCTCTGGAACGACACGCTTGATAATGCGTCCAATTTTTTCCAACTCTGCCATAAGATTGTCTTTATTTTGCAAGCGACCCGCTGTGTCAATCATCAGAATATCAACACCCTCTTGGACTGCTTTTTCAACACCGTCAAAGACAACACTGGCAGCATCTGCCTTCTCGCCGCCAGTAATAACTGGGACATCTACTCGCTGACCCCACTCTACCAACTGGGCAACTGCCCCCGCACGAAAGGTATCAGCGGCTACCAGCATAACTTTTTTACCTTGAGCCTTATATTTATGAGCCAATTTTCCAATCGATGTTGTCTTACCCACACCATTGACTCCAACAAAGAGCATAATCGTCAAGTCATCTTGAAAATTGATACGCTCATTGTATTGGCCATCTTTTTCATAGATGTCGACTAGTTTTTCAAGGACAACACGACGAACATCTTCCGATTTCTTCACATTTTCTAACTTAACTTCATGTTTAAGCTCTTCTGCTAGGTTTGTTGCTACCTGTACGCCAACATCAGATAAGATCAGGAGCTCTTCAAGATCCTCAAAAAATTGCTCATCTACATTGCGGAAATTAGCGAAGAAAGCATTTAGACGAGCACCAAAGCCTTTGCGAGTTTTTTTGAGTGTCCGTTGGTATTTTTCTTGCTCTGTTTCGTGATAATCATCTGACTGTGCAGGAGTGTCATTTGCCGCTTCTATTTGGTTCTCTATATCAGCTTCCTTGTGATTACTGGGAGCTTCTTCTGAAGCAGGCCAATCTTGGGACTGGCTACTTTCCTCTGAGGATACTGCCTGGTCAGTTTCTGATCTCTTTTCTTCTTCTGAAATCAGACCTGTCTCCTCAGCGAGTGAGGCTTTCACCGCATTGTAATCTGCCATAAAGTTATTAGAGTCCAAGACCTTATCTACCCACTCTGGATCTACAAACGGTACTTCTGAATGGCTCATTGACTGTGATGCTTCCTGACTATCTAGCAGTTCTGATAGGGAGTCAATTTCTGAAGTGTCAAGGGCAGATGAAGTTGCTGCCTGAGACCTTTCAGGTGACTGCGACAGAGACTCAGATAGTGACTGCTGTATTTCCTCACTGCTTGATGTTTGATTTTCTTTCTTCCCACCAAATAATCTATCAAATAAACCCATAATAATCTTCTCCTTAAAATTTATAATACATACTGGCTGATCGCTCGAGCGACGCCTGAATTCTCATTTGAATACTTTATCACAATATCTGCAGCAGCTTGAGCTAAGGGGGTGGCATTAGCCATAGCTAAACCCAGACCTGCTCACTTGAGCATACTGACATCATTGGCTTCGTCTCCTAAGGCCATCACTTGCTGCCTGGAGATTCCCAGTCGCTGACACAGTATTTCGAGTCCAGCAGCCTTATTTACACCCTTGGGCATGATTTCAAAGATAATCTCTCTGGACTTGAAGGCATCAAACTGTTGGTAGAGATGCTTTGGAAGTTGATCTAGTCGTTGATCTAGATAGTCTTGATCGCAGACCGTGACAATTTTATTATAATCTCTATCTATCGGCAGCTGATCTAAACTCAGAATCTCTCTAAAGGATAGCAAGGGATTAGCTTGAGGATAGTTAGAATGCTTGCCTTGACTGGCTAGGCTGTAGACCAGATCGTCACTCAAGATATCTACGGGCAAGGCAAGAGGCTCAAGTATAGACTGAATTTGTTGGATCTCATCTAAGCTCAAGCATTTCTTGGATAGTACTTGACCGGTATTTTTCTGTACCAGACCACCATTAAAGGTAATACTATAGGCATCATCACTAAGTAGACCAAGATGGTCTAGTAGATTTCCAATAGCTGCTAAAGGGCGACCTGTAGTAATCACGACCTTCACATCTTTTTTCTTTGCCTCTAAGATAGCCTGACGATTGGCAGCTGTGACCTCTTTTTCTGCGTTGAACAAAGTCCCATCTAAATCCAGGGCAATAAGGCGTATGTCTGACATCTAACTCACCAAACTTTCCATATAGGTGAGCACTGCCTGGTCGTTGCAATGACCAATGATTTCATGGCTGATAGCCTTGATCTCGTCTCTAGCATTTGCTGTTGCGATAGCCTTACCAGCTAGCTGCATCATCTGATAATCATTCATATTATCACCAAAGGCCAAAATCTGACTGGATTCTATTCCTAGATGCTGGCACATCCCCTTAAGACCAACAGATTTGTCCACATGGTCTAGAATAATATCCATAGAAACAAAGCCTGTGGTCAGAGCTGTCAGTCCTTGGAACTCTTGTGTAATCCACTCCTCACGCTCCCTGACAGTATCTTCTGTAAAATCTACAGTCAGTTTCAAGATGTCATCATCGATATCATCTAGACTAGCAATCTTTTGAATATTTTCATAGTAGAGGGACATATGATCCATATAAGACTGACTGGCGCCTTCTAAAACGTAGGCTCCTTTTAAGCCAGAGAACATATAACCATTCATATTTGGCAAGTCTTCTAGTGTCTGGGCTAGCCGACGATAGAGGGAGGGAGCCATCTTAGCTTCAAAGAGGATCTGATCTTGGTACTGAACATAGGAACCATTTTCAGCAACAAAGGCGATGCTATCCTCAAATCCTTTGAAAATCTCTTTGAGTGCTAACATGGAACGTCCGCTAGCAACGGTGAAAAGAAGTCCTTTTTCTTTGAACTTAGGTAGGAGCTTAGCTAGTCTTTCACGATCATAGCTGCTGTCCTCTCTTAAAAAAGTTCCATCCATATCTGTTGCAATCAGCTTGAAGCCGGTCATCGTTTTCCCTCACTTAAAGTTTCCTGTACCCTATTTTATCAGAAAGTTAGGCATTTTTCTGCTTTTTTATCCAAGTATTCCATTCTTTTTGTAAGTGGAAGATGCTCGACACCTGTCTAGGATATAACCGTAGTCTTAGTTTTTCAATATATTTTTTGAAAAAATCTAGTACTTTGATTTTTGGCAATAATTACGCTACAATAAGGATAATGAGAAGAAGATTAAAACCTCTTGTCGTTTATGTCTTTCTGACCCTAATTGGTTTGTTTATCAGTTGCCTTGCTGTAATGGAAATTTCATCTGAAAATCACAGTTTGGCAGCTGCAAAAAATAACATTCCCCAGGCTAGTACCTCTATGAATCAGACGGCATCATCTTCGACAAGTTCTAATGATGACGACAGTTTAATGCCTATCATCGATGTCTCAGGTTGGCAGCTTCCCGAACAAATAGATTATGATATTCTTTCCAAAAATATTTCTGGTGCTATTGTTCGTGTATTTGGAGGTTCACAGATTACTAAAGATAGTAATGCTGCCCATTCTACAGGTATCGATAAATCCTTTAAGACACATATTGAAGAATTCCAAAAACGAGATGTTCCTGTAGCTGTTTACAGTTATGCCCTTGGAAGTTCTGAAAAAGAGATGCGTGAGGAAGCCCGTATTTTCTACGAGAAGGCGTCTCCTTACAAGCCTACCTACTATTGGATCGATGTGGAAGAAGAGACCATGTCAGATATGAATAAAGGGGTTGAGGCCTTTAGAGACGAGCTCAAGGATCTCGGTGCTAAAAACATTGGGATTTATATTGGTCCTTATTTTATGTTGGAGCAAGAGATCTCGGTGGATAAGTTTGATTCTGTCTGGCTACCTACCTATGGTTCTGACTCAGGTTACTACGAAGCAGCCCCAATCACGGACATTGACTACGATCTTCATCAGTATACCTCACAAGGTGTTTTACCAGGATTTGATAATGTCTTAGATCTCAATCAAATCAATCCCAATAAAAAACCCAAAGACATTTATAAAAAATTATTTGGTACAGCTAATAAAAAAGATTAAACGCAAACGTCAGACTAAGTTTCAACTTAGCCTGACGTTTTTGTAGCTTTAAACCAAGGTCTGGGAGCGCAATTTTCTTATCAGTCTTATGATATAATATGACTGATTATCATGACAAAGAAAGGACTAACTATGGCTAAAAAGAAAAAAATCAAAAAAACACTAGTCGATCAAATTTTGGATAAGGCAAAAATCGCACATGATTCCTTGGATTTTAATGGCTTAGATGGGGAACTTCCACAGGGCATCGAGCGCCATGAAATCTTTAAAACCTTGGCCTTGATCGGTGATAAGACAGGCCCTATTATCGGAATTGTTCCCATCACTGAGCACCTTTCTGAAAAAAAGTTGGCCCAGATATCTGGCAATAAAAAGGTTCATATGATTCCTCAAAAGGACCTCGAAAAAACAACAGGCTATGTCCATGGTGCTAATAATCCTGTTGGGATCCGTCAAAAGCACCATTTTCCTATTTACATCGATACTGTTGCTCTTGAGATGGGGCAGATGATTGTATCAGCAGGAGAGCTTAAGCGCTCTATTCGCATTGATTCTCAAGTACTAGCTGATTTTGTCTCAGCTGAATTTGCTGATATTAAGGAGTAGGTATGCAGTTATATTTTGTCAGACATGGAAAAACTCAATGGAATCTGGAAGGGCGGTTTCAGGGAGCTAGAGGAGATTCTCCGCTCTTAGCCGAGTCCTCGATCATCCTTGAGGAACTGGGACAGTATTTATCAGATACTGTCTTTGATCAAGTCTACTCGAGTCCTCTCAATCGTGCTTTATCTTCTGCCCATCTGATTATGCAGGAAAATCATCATCCGACAGCTATCATTACAACACCAGCCCTAAGTGAATGGAATCTGGGCCGTTTAGAGGGACAAAAATTTTCCCTCTTATCAGCCATCTATCCGGATCAAATGACAGCCTTTCGGACCAATCTCCTGCGCTTCAACAATGAGCTTTTTGAAGCAGAATCTGTCTATCATGCTACCAGACGTGTCGCTGATTTCGTGGCTGATCTGAATTACGATAAGGATCAAAAAGTATTATTAGTTGGACACGGTGCTTGCTTCACTGCTGCTATCAACTACCTCCTAGGAGGAGAACCTGGGGAGTTACGCCAAAAAGGAGGATTGGATAATGCTAGTCTGACTATTTTAGATAGCCCAGATGGCAAGCATTTCACACTCCTGAGATGGAATGATACTTCTTATCAGAAAGAACCTATTTAATCTGGAGGGGTTATGTCAAAAATTACCGCCAAGCGTGTCACCAATTATGAGCTCTTTTACGATCTTGTCTTTGTTCTAGCCATATCTCGTTTGATTAATTTTTTGCACACTGACTCAATCAATCTTGGACTTTTGACGTCTTTTGTCGTATCGACCAGCCTTTTAATGTCTATCTGGGTCTATCAAACCATCTATCTCAATAAGTATGGCGAATCTGATATGATGGATATCTATCTCAATATCCCTGCCATGTTTATTGCTGGTAATTTTGGCCTCATGCTAGGGCTGCGCCACTACACGATTAAAGAATATCTCATCTATAACGGTCTCTTGCTCCTAGCCCATGCTATCATTTTATGTCAGTACTACCTACGTGGAAGAAAAATTGGCTTTAATACTGATATGCTTGCTTCTATCAAACGATTAGTGATTTTACTAGTCTATGTCAGTTCTCTTATCTTGGTCAGTGGTGTTTTCCGCCTGTTTGATTATCATGATCCTCGTTTTTTACTGCTCTGGCTAGCGACTTGGCTACTTCCCCTTTTCTTTCAACAATCTCTTGATATTCGGCGGATTAATTTTCCCCACTTAGTAGAGCGCTTCCAGTTATTGATGATCATCACCTTTGGTGAGACCGTTACTGGTCTAATTCGAACCTATCCTCTCTATCAATCTCCCATTCTGGGGGTCCTTTATTTTACGGGGATTTCTTTCATGTTTGTGGCTTATATTTCCCAGACTTATCTGACTATTAACCGGCATCAAGAGACAAGGGGATTGGTCTTGATCTACAGTCACCTTTTGATGATTATTGCTATCAACTTGGTTACAGGTGGTATCGAAAGTCTATCAGATCCTAAGCACATGATCTACGGTTTGGGCTTATTTTTGGGGGGACTAGCGATTTTTTATCCATCACTCTATGCCACTTCTATCTATAATCGTAGGCTTTATCGCTTTGCTCGAAATAATTATCTTCCCTACATGGGAGTCCTAGCCATTGGTTGCTTGGCTATGTACGCTACTAGACATTCTTCTTTGATCCTTGCAGCTATATTTGCTGGGGTCTGCTTCATTATTCCAAGGCTGAATTTCCATGCCAGACGTAAAGCCAGAGCCAAGGCTCAAGAGACATCTTAGTTCTGCGTAGCTGTCTAAAAAATCCTTCTGCTAACTAATGAGCAGAAGGATTTTTTGATGATATTATTAAATCTAAAGGAATCTAACAGATCCTATCTATACCATAATGGAATTTTTGATTTTTTCGCACCTGACGGTCAAAACCATAGTCTTCAAAGATGGTGTCTTTAAAGTGAGCTTTGATAATAACCGCTTTTCTGGCTAGACGTCTAGCCTGTTTGATAAAGTCTGGAGTGAGGCTGTTTCCTTTAGCCAGTGGCCTTATTCCTTCTAAATTCTGGGATTCCTGAATACTGCTTGAAAACATAGGATCAGCATAAACTACATCTACTGACTGGGCAGGCTGGGTCATCATGTAATCAAGTGCTTCTTGGTTATAGGATGTTAGTGAGCGCATTGCTTGATCTAATCGCTTATTGCCAGAAACAAAATGCTTGAGCCCATGGCTAATGATCAAGTGAATCAAGGGACTAGCTTCTAGAGCTGTCACCTGATGACCAGCGCTAGCCATAAGGAGACTATCACTAGCCAACCCCATCGTTGTATCTAAAATCGTCAGGGGGGCTTTCCCTAGGAGATCAAGTAAGGGATCGTGCGGGGCTTTCATTCTCAGCATGGCTGTATCTGGGTGAAAATACAGCTGAGCTCCATCTGTATGAACAAAAAGCAACTTATCTTGGTAAACAATCAAGGCTGGGCCATAATTGCTAATCAACTTACTTAGTGATAACTTCCGGCGCTCAATATAGATAGCCCTCTGCTCACAAGCTAGTCGTTTGGCTTGAACCACCAGATTAGGATTTTGTCTCAGGCTGGTTGTTACAATAAAACTTGTCACTTTAATAATCTCCACGGATAAAATCGTGGACTTCTTGCCAATAGAAAGTCGATAAACGATCTAGCTCCTCTTGGCTAAAGGGTTTGGTAGCTGCGGCTTGAAGGTTAGTGTCAATCTGCTGGATAGATTTAAAGCCTGGGATAACAGCTGTTATCCCTTTTTGTTGCAGGATCCATTTCAGGGCTGCATCTGCCATACTGTTACGGCCTTCCTTGATCCATGCTAGCTTGTCTACTAGCTCAATAGCCTTGTCAAAGGGAAGTCCGCCAAAGGTCTCACCGACATTAAAGGCGGCACCATCTCGATTAAAGTTACGGTGGTCATTGGCTGGGAATTGACTGTCTTTATTGTATTTTCCTGTCAAAAGACCGCTAGCAAGCGGTACCCGGGCTAGGATGCCGACATTTTGCTTAGCTGCCTGGGCAATCATCTGGTCGACTGGTTTTTGACGCAAGATATTGACAATAACCTGGAGGCTGCTGGCCTTGGTGTTTTCAAGGACAAAAAGACCTTGGGCATCAGTCTCAACACTGACTCCATAATAGCGAATTTTTCCTTCTTTTTTGAGATCCTCTAAAACAGCAAAGACCCCTTGATCTTCTAAAACTTCTGTACTAGCGCAGTGAATCTGGTAAAGGTCAATGGCTTCTACTCCTAAGCGGCTTAGGCTATCCTCACAGTAGCTTTTCACCTTGTCATAGGTGAAATTTGCAAGATCCGCAAAGTTGTCACGACGGCCGAACTTAGTTGCAACATAGATTGTTTCCGAACGTTCTTTTAATACTTGGCCGATGATCTCCTCACTGCGACCACTGCCATATACATCTGCTGTATCAAAAAAATTGACCCCAGAATCCACAGCATGATGGAGAGCTTTGAGGGATGTCTCTTCGGCAACATTACCCCAATCTCCTCCAAGAGCCCAAGTTCCTAGGCTAACCTCGCTGATCTTCATATCTGTATGTCCTAGTTGATTGTACTTCATCGAAAATCCTTTCTTATCCTAGTTTGACGCCACTATTATATCATGAGAAACCATTTTGAGGATAACGAAAAAACTACCTTCAAACACTTTGTTTCAAAGGTAGCTTGCTCATATTAGTCACTCAAAGTCTTGGGGTTATTCTGGACGTGATTTTCTTGCAATATCCGCTAAGATGTTTTCAACAAATTCATCCAAAGCTTCGGTATGGGTCTGCTTGCTGCCGTAGCGACGAACATTGACAGATTTGTCGGCCATTTCCTTGTCTCCCACAATCAATTGGTAGGGAACTTTTTGCGTTTGACTTTGACGAATCTTATACTGCATTTTTTCATTGCGCTCATCTACTTCAACACGGATACCACGGTCACGCAAAGTCTTTGCTACTTCCCAAGCATAGTCTGCATGTGCTTCATTGGAAATTGGGATTACAGTAACTTGTTGCGGTGCTAACCAGGTTGGGAAGGCACCCTTGTAAGTCTCAATCAAGATAGCAGTAAAGCGCTCCATAGTAGAGATGACTCCACGATGGATCATGACAGGGCGGTGTTCTTCGCCATCAGCACCTGTATATTTGAGATCAAAGCGCTCTGGCAAGAGGAAGTCCAACTGGATAGTTGAGAGGGTTTCTTCATTACCAAGGGCAGTTTTGACCTGAATATCCAATTTAGGACCGTAGAAGGCAGCTTCTCCTTCTGCTTCAAAGTAATCTAGCTCCATATCATCCATAGCCGCTTTAAGCATAGCTTGGGCATTTTCCCACATTTCGTCATTATCATAATACTTGTGGGTATCCTTAGGATCACGGTAGGATAGGCGGAAACGGTAGTCCGTCAGATTGAAATCTTCATAGACATCGATAATCAGCTGCAAGGTTTTTTGGAACTCTTCTTGGATTTGTTCTGGGGCAACGAAGGTATGACCATCGTTGAGGGTCATTTCCCGTACCCGCTGCAGGCCTGTAAGGGCACCAGATTTTTCGTAACGGTGCATCATACCAAGCTCAGCAATACGAATCGGTAATTCACGATAGGAGCGCACATGATTCTTATAAACCTGGATGTGGTGCGGACAGTTCATTGGCCGTAAAACAAATTCTTCCCCGTCGCCCATATCCATGGTCGGGAACATGTCCTCACGGTAGTGTTCCCAGTGTCCTGAAGTCTTATAGAGATCAACAGATGCTACTGGTGGTGTGTAGACATGCTGATAGCCAGCTGCCAATTCTTTATCGGTGATATAGCGCTCTAAGATACGACGGATTGTTGCTCCATTTGGCAGCCAGAAAGGTAAACCTTGTCCAACTTCTTGAGAAATCATAAAGAGATCAAGCTCTTTACCAAGCTTACGGTGATCCCGCTCTTTAGCTTCTTCCAAGCGTTTGAGATAAGCCTTTAGATCTTTCTTGTCAAACCAAGCTGTCCCGTAAATTCGCTGCATCATGGCATTGTCGCTGTTACCTCTCCAATAGGCTCCTGCTACGTTGAGCAGATGAAAAACCTGGATGCGTCCAGTTGAAGGCACATGTGGTCCACGGCAGAGGTCAACGTATTCCCCTTGACGGTAGATAGTCAGCCCACCTTCGTCTTCAGAATGTTCTTCGATTAGTTCTAGCTTGTAAGGATCGTTTTTAAAGATTTCACGCGCCTGATCTTTTGTCACTTCTTCACGAATAGATGGGAAGTTTTCTTTGACGATCTTCTTCATTTCTTCTTCGATACGAGGCAGGTCTTCATTTGAGATTTGACCGTCTTTATTATCCGTATCATAGTAGAAGCCATCTTCGATAGCTGGGCCAACACCCAAATGAATATCTGGGAAGAGGCGGCGTGCTGCTTGAGCAAAGAGGTGAGCAGCTGAGTGACGCAGGATGGCAAGAGCATCCTCATGGTCAGGGGTTACGATTTCAATCGCACCATCCTCAGTAATCGCACGATTCGTATCAATCAACTTACCGTTAAATTTACCAGCTAAAGCTTTTTTAGCCAGAGAAGTGCTGATTGATTGTGCAATTTCAAAAGTTGTCACGCCAGATTCAAAGTCACGCACGGCGCCATCTGGAAAAGTAATTTTAATCATTATTGTCTCCTTTTATAAAATTCTTTTTTATTACAGCTGCCTTAAGTGGTCGGCACGCAAGCAACCGACTTCGTCGCTCCCAAGAGACTATTATGACGCAAGGCTTTGAAACAGACTATCAGATTGCTGCGTAATCACCCAAGGTAACTGTCAAAATATAAACATAAAAAATACGACATCCTCAAAGGACGTCGCAACGTGGTTCCACCTTCATTTATTCACGACAAAAAGTCATGAACCTCATGTTTGGTGATAAGGGGACCACCCTTTTATGTTTGCATAAAATCTAGGAAGGAGTATTTCCTGCTAGATCTGTACTTTTCCACCAAGCAAGTACTCTCTGTAAAAAATCAACCGCAGAAAACATATCTTCGCCTAATATTATATCAATCTGGTAAAAAATAGCAAGGGTAACTGCGTAAAACAGCTTAGCCAGCATCGTTTCCACTTAAATTTTGACGTCTTATTACTTAGTAGGTCTAGTCCAAGAAATCCCAAATAGATTTAACCAGTTTTGCTGGAGCCTTGACAACTTTCCGTGAGGTACTGACAGTTGTCTTGACTGCCTTGGTTGGTAGGATAACTGCCGATTTAGCAAGACGAAGGGTACGATCTGTCGCACTGCCTTCAATCGTCAACGATACCTTGCTCGGTCGCTTGCTCTGGTAGGAAATCAGGATATCTAGGTAAAATTCATAGATCGATTGCCCAAAATGCTTATCTGAAACCTCGTAGCGCTTCTTCTCCAGCTGTACCGGTGTCATCTCTGGCGTCCTAGCTATAGCTTCCAGAATCGCCTCAGGAAGATCTTGCTCTTGATAGAAAAGATGGCCGAACATCCGATTAGTGATCAGATCATCAAGGTAGGGATTGCCATGGGCAATGATCGGCGTCCCCATAGCGAGACTCTCAATATAGGTCAGCCCTTGGGTTTCACTGGTTGAGGCAGAAATAAAGAAATCTGCCGCTTTATAGTAGACCGCTGTTTCTTCATGAGCGATCATTCCAGTAAAAATCACAGCGTCACTGATGGATAAATCCTCGACCTGCTCTTTAAGTGTCTCTAAGTAGGGACCATCGCCAACAACAACCAGCTTAACATGAGGATTGTGGACCAATACTCTTGGCATAGCAGCTAAAACGGCTTGGATATTTTTTTCAGAGGATATCCGAGATAGGCTAAGGAGCACCTTGTCATCGGGAGCTATCCCCAAATCTGCCCTTAATTGGGCCACTTGCTCTTGCGACACCAACTGACTATCATAGTTTTCTAAGGGAATGCCTGTAGAAATAATTCGTTTAGGAATCTTTATACCGTAGTCCTCCAATAAATTGAGAACAATGCGGCTGGTACAAACCACACCATCTAGGTCACTTAAAAATCCTCGGACGATATATTTGACCATGCTGGGACGAATCAATTTACCATTAGCAATGTAATCCACATAATCTTCATACTGAGTATGGTAGGTATGAACTACTGGAATGCGCAGGGCGGCCCCTACCCATTTTCCTAATAAGCCCAAGCTAAACTCTGTCTGCGTATGGATGATGTCCAAGTCCAGATCCTTAGCAATCTTGTAAGTGGTTACTAGACCACGATAAACCACACGGCGGTCAGAAAAAGAGACAAAAGGTACGCTAGGAAGACGGATAATGGTTGGATCTTCATCTCGCTTAAGTCCTTTATCTGTTGCTGTAAATATGTAAACGTCATGTCCCATCTCCTCAAGAACAGATTTGAGCGTTGCCGTGCTGGTTCCGACTCCTGAAATTTGGGGAAAATAGGTATCTGTGAATAATCCAATTCTCATCTTTTTCAATCCTGTTTATTTTTTCTGCCTACCAGCCTGCGCTTGTTCTTTATAAAAGGACAACCAAGTCTCTAGAAGCCTCTCTTGCGAATAGGTCTGAGAAATAATTTTGGCTGATGCTTGCAGGTCTGCAAGAGCCGAATGATCTGAGGTCAACTGGACTAAGCCCTGACTCATTTCCTCTACATCCTTGGCTGGGTAGTACATGCCTTCTAAAATATCATGATAGAGCTCCAAATCTCTCAGCATGATAGGAACACCACAACTGGCAGCCTCCAATATGGTCATAGGAAAGAGCTCCTTATAACTAGGTAGGATAAATAAATCTGCACTTCCGTAGAGCTGGCGCATTTCCTTGGGACTGACAATCCCTGGAAAGCGGACGTTATGAGGGGGATTAGCCATGATTTTTTTATAGGCCTCATATCCATCTGTGATGCCTCCAAAGGAAAAACCACCTGCCCACACAAATAAATGGTCTGGATGCTCTTTGGCCAGCGCCAAAAAATCATCAATTCCTTTTCGCTTTTGCACCTGACCGGCACCTAGGACGACAAAGCGATCGTCCCAGCCTTGTTCTTGCCGATAGCTAGTCCGCTCCGCTTCACTCAGAGGGTACCACTTCTCCTTGTTGACAAAGTTAGGAATATAAGTGATTTTTTCTCTAGGAATACCAAAGTCTACCAAATCTTGAATAAAGCTTGGGTTGACAACCACTAAGTGGTCCATACGATTGTAAAAACTAGTTACATAGCGGCTGACGATGCCATGGAAAAGCTTAGGAATCTTTAAGCTCCCATCAAGTGTATCCGGCAAAAAGTGGACATAACCGATGTTGCGTCCACTGCGTTTTCTCCGAAAGCTCGCTAAATAGTAATTTAAATCAATGGTATGATAATGGGTAATATCTGCCTTAATAGGTAAATTTTCTGTGACTTCGAGCTGATCTTGAGCCTCTCTTTTCAAGAGGCTAACCAGCTCACGATAAGCACCTGATACCCCTTGACCAGGAACTTTTTCACTCGAACTTAACATATTTACCTTTAATTTTTGCTCTGTCATGTTTTTATTATAGCTTATTTTACTAGAAAATTCATGACTTCATGCTAAAAATACGTACTCGTAAGCTAGAAAAGCGAGTCAAACAAAAAAGTGCCTCATCACAGGACACTTGTTAGTATTAGAGACTGGAGCTGCGTTTGGTAATACCATGATTAAGGATGATATGATGCTCATCTAAGTCTTCCTTATTCATGATTTTAGTCAGCATTCTCATACTGACAGCACCTAAATCATAGATTGGTTGGTTGATCGAGCTCAAGTTGGGGCGAGTAAACTTGACGATAGGGGAGTCGTTGCTGGTGATAATCTCAAAATCTTCTGGGACAGACTTTCCAGCTGCAAAGAGACCATTGAGTAAACCTGCTGCCAACTCGTCATCTCCCACATAAGCTGCTGTTGCTCCAGAATTGATCACACGCTCAGCTAAGGCAAAGCCTTCATCATAGTTGGACTTAACCTCAAAAATTAGTCCTTCGCTATAGGTTAGACCCTTGTCTGCCAAGCCTTCTTTATAGCCTTTAAGACGCACCTTACCATTGATATCATCGATCAAGGGACCAGAAACAAAGGCAATGGCTGCATGGCGTTGGGCAAGTTCTTCAACAACGTCTTTGGTCGCTAAGCAATCATCGATCGTCACACTTGGAAACTGCTGGTCCAAATCAACTGTTCCTGCCAGAACAACGGGCGTTCGTGAGCGTGAAAATTCAAGGCGGACCTTGTCCGTCAAATGGTGCCCCATAAAAATAATACCGTCAACTTGCTTGGCAAAAAGCGCATTGATCACGGCCACTTCATTGTCACCATCCTCATCACTAGAAGCTAGGACAATATTGTACTTATACATGGTTGCAATATCATCGATCCCTTTTGCTAGGATAGAAAAATAGCTATTAGCAATATTGGGAATGACAACACCGACAGTCGTGGTCTTTTTACTGGCTAGCCCGCGAGCGACAGCATTGGGACGATAGTCTAGGCGTTCAATCACAGCCAAGACTTTCTGACGGGTATTTTCTTTGACATTTTTATTACCGTTAACTACACGACTGACCGTAGCCATAGAGACACCTGCTTCACGGGCAACATCATAGATCGTAATCGTTTCATCTGTATTCATGGGAATCTCCCTTCTTATATGAAAATAACGCTTTCAAATGTATATTAACACATTTTGTAAACACTTTCAATTTTTTTTGATAAAATCAGAAACCATCTTAATCTGACCATCCTTGTGCTTTTTCTATCTAAACCTTGATTTTTTTGGAGTATTTTGAAAGAATAGACTGGATCAATCACGTTATGAAAAGAGGTTTCCTATGTCAGCATTAAATCAGTTACAAGATTACCTTATCGCCAATGAGGCTCGCTTGGCTATCCTATCAAATCCTGTGACGATTAATTATTTAACCGGATTTGATTGTGATCCTCATGAGCGGCAGCTCTTTCTCTTTGTCTATAGTGATCTTGAGCCTGTCCTCTTTGTACCTGCCTTAGAGGTTGCTAGGGCTAGGAGCGTTGTTAGCTTTACTGTTATTGGCTATGATGATGCGGAGAATCCTTGGAAAAAAATGAGCGAGGGGCTACCTCGATTGGAAGATCATATCATTTTTACAGAGTTTGACCACCTCAATCTCACTAAATCCCACGGTCTTCAGTCTATCTTTCTGGGGCACTTTTCTGATATCTCTCCTTTTATCAACCAGATGCGCTTGATAAAGAGCCCAGATGAGATCCAAAAACTCCTCTTATCTGGAGTCTATGCTGATTATGCTATAAGGGTAGGTATCGATGCCATTAGGCAAGGGGTAACCGAGATGGATTTGATTGCCACTATAGAGTACGAACTCAAAAAGAAAGGGATCAGTCAGATGAGTTTTGACACCTTGGTTCTTTCAGGCAGCAATGCTGCCAATCCCCACGGTGTCCCAGGTACCAATGTCGTCCAGAATAATGATTTTCTTCTCTTTGATCTTGGTGTTATGTATGAGGGCTATGCTTCTGATATGACACGAACTGTGGCTATTGGTAAGCCTGATCCTATCAAAGAAGAGATCTATAAGGTCTGTTTAGAAGCCCAGCTCACTGCTCAAGATATGATCAAGCCAGGCGTCCTCGCTAGTGAGGTTGATGCAGCAGCTCGTCAGGTTATTGAAAAGGCTGGATATGGCCCATACTTCAATCATCGCTTGGGACACGGAATCGGCATTGAAGTCCATGAGTATCCGTCTATTTCAGCAAGCAGCGATCTCATCCTCCAAGAAGGGATGTGCTTCTCGATAGAGCCAGGTATCTATGTGCCTGGTAAGGCTGGAGTCCGTATTGAGGACTGCGGAAGCGTTGGTAAAAACAGCTTCCAACCCTTTACCTTTACACCTAAAGAACTTCACTATGTCGAGTTAGGATGAGGAAGTGATAACTATTGCCTCTCCTTTAGTAAGCTCATAGGGGCTACTACACTGATGCATCTGCTAATATCATATTTTCATTGCTAAAAAATAAGGCTGGGGCTTTGATTCCAGCCTTATTTTTGAATCTATTCTATTGGTAAAGTACAGGGTTGGCTTTTTTAATGAGTAATGTTTGCCTC
This sequence comes from Streptococcus sp. ALY_208, assembly GCF_058314295.1. Taxonomy (NCBI): domain Bacteria; kingdom Bacillati; phylum Bacillota; class Bacilli; order Lactobacillales; family Streptococcaceae; genus Streptococcus; species Streptococcus sp. ALY_208. The sequence continues at coordinate 157,423 of NZ_JBZFUI010000003.1, forward strand.
ATTCCTTCAATAATAACTCTCTGACCTGATCAATCTTGTCCTCTGGCATAACGACATTAATCGTGTTGCCTAGAATGAGCTGGGTACTGCCTGAGACGATATGAGACTTGCCGTTTTCACGCTGACTCGTAATCAATACTTCTTTAGGGAGATCGAGTTGATAGATGGCCTTTCCAGCTATTCGCTCCGTTACAGGAATCTCTATCCAGGTCAGATCTGAATCTTCTATCTTGGCCTTGGCGCCAGCTAGTAAATTTTCTAGCATAGCCTCGTAAACAGGCACACCGCCCATGAGATCCATGACGATGTAGGCCGCTAGAGTTACTGTCCCTAAGGCCATGAGCTGGCGTAAATCTCCTACCATTTCACAGACCAGAATCATAGCTGTCAAAGGAGCCTTGGAAATGGCGCCAAAGTAGGCACTCATTCCCAAAATAATAAAGAGGGGGTAACTAGCAGAATCACTCCATCCAAGAAGAAGCGTCCCCTTGCCCATCAAGGCTCCTAGACAGGCTCCCAGGGTCAAGATAGGTAGAAAAATGCCTCCAGGTAGGCCTGATCCATAGCTGACCATACTATAAATAAAACGAATGACAAACCAAGCTAGGAGTAAAAATAAGGAACTAGATGTAGTCGCCAATGAGGTGATAAATCCATTACCTCCGCCTAAGAGCTGGGGAGCTAGATAGCCTAAAGGTAAAATGGCTATAAAGGCGAGAATACTATGATAGCGGCTCTTTAGATGTAGGAGCTGGCCTAGCTTTTGATACCAGAAGGTAATTCTCAAGACGACCCACTCATAGTGGTAGGCTAGAATCCCAAGTAGAATCCCCATCAGAAGGAAAATGAGATAATTAGAGAGAGGGGGCAGGGGCAGATCTGATGACATGGCTAAGACAGGTGTCTGTCCAAAGACACGCATCGATACAATATTAGCCGTCAGACTAGCAGACAAGGCTGTTATCCAAACTCGACTGGAGAAATGATGATAGACCTCTTCAACGACAAAAAGAAGGCCAGCAATTGGGGCATTGAAGGCTGCCGATACTCCTGCAGCAGCACCGCTAGCAATCAGGGTTCGCTCTTCGATTTTACTGAGCTTGAGCCATTGGGCTATTCCCTTGCCCATCACAGCACCGACCTGAATACTAGGACCTTCACGTCCCAACATCAAGCCGCTGGAAATGCCAAAGACACCGACTAAAAATTTCCGCCATAATATAGACCACCAGTTCTGATGCATGAGCCCCTTGAGCTCCGCTTCAACCTGTGGAATTCCTGATCCCTTGATATCTGGTTCTTCGCTCATCAAGCGACCAGAAACCAGCGTATAAACCAGGTAGAGAGTGAACAATCCTGCCAGTAACCAAGGAAACTGGTGGGAGAGATGATAAATCTCTTGGATATGATCAAATATGACCTCGATCAAAAGACGAAATAGACTCACGCAAAAGCCGCCCAACAGACCTACTAAAATTCCTAAAAAGACATTTTTTAATATGGAGCTGGATAAATAACCAAACTCCTTGCGCTGATTTTGCATAATCCTCCTTCTTTTTTGACAACTTATTTAGCTCTGACTCCTACAAAAATGGTAGGTGGCACCGATCGAGCTGACAGCAGTAAACTGTACACTTTTCATATTAACAGTGACTTGAGAGGCTCTTACCTCTGGTAGGAGAAAAACACTCTAACAGTCAATAGTGCTCAATTAGAGCTGGTCTTACCTAGATGCTACCTATCTCTAAGACAAATAGCCTAGTCATGCTTTAGCCTCTTATTCTATCTTAGCACATTAGTCTTAAATTATTGGCAGGTATTTTAGAAAATGATATGATAACAAGGGTTAAGAAAAGGAGGTCTCACATGGTATTAGATTCCGTCAAATCACAGATTCGAGAAGCTTTTGATCATCGTGTCGCTGTTCGTGTATACAAGGATCAAGAAATTTCTCGGACAGATATGGAAACCATTCTAGACACTGCTTGGCTCAGTCCATCATCGGTTGGGCTTGAAGGTTGGCGCTTTATTGTCTTGGATCGCCAGCATATCAGAGAGCTAGCTCCAGAGCTTAAACCTATTGCCTGGGGAGCTGGTTCGCAACTGGACACAGCCAGTCATTTTGTTTTGCTCCTAGCTGAACGGCAGGCGCGTTACGACAGTCAAGCCATGCGTGATAGTCTGATTCGCCGTGGTTTTACTGAAGGTGATGAGGTAGAGAGCCGCCTCTCTCTTTATAAGGATTTCCAGACTAGAGACATGGAGATAGCAGATGATCCACGCGCGCTCTTTGACTGGACAGCCAAGCAAACCTACATCGCCTTGGGTAATATGATGACTACAGCTGCCCTGATGGGGATTGACTCTTGTCCTATAGAAGGGTTCAACTACAAGGAGGTCAATGCTCTTCTAGCCAAACACAAGCTCATCAATCCGAATCAAGAAGGGATCGCCAGCATGATATCCTTTGGCTATCGTCTAAAAGATCCTAAGCACCCTCGCAGTCGTAAACGACGTGAAGAGGTTATCACTTGGCTAGACTAAGCTAAAGACTAAATGTATTTAGCAGGCAGGTCAAGCAGGTGACAGGGAGGTTCTTTTTTCTAACCCTTGCTAGTCTTATGGAACTGCTGGTTTCACTCAGTATTTTTAGAAAGGATTTCTTATGAAATTTTTACATACTTGTATTCGTGTCAAAGATTTAGACGCATCTATCAAATTTTACACTGAAGCTTTTGACTTCAAAGAAGTTCGTCGTATGGACTTCCCAGAGTATGAGTTTACTATCGTTTATCTAGCTCTCGAAGGTGATGAAAGCTATGAGCTTGAATTGACTTACAACTATGGTCACCCAGGTTATGACCTTGGTGATGGCTACGGTCATATCGCTGTTGGCGTTGATGATCTGGAAGCCTATCATGATAAACATGTTCAAGCCGGTTATACAGTCACTGATATCAAGGGGCTTCCTGGTAAAGAAAATATGTTTTACTTTGTTCAAGATCCAGATGGCTATAAAACTGAAGTCATCCGCTTGAGCCAATTCTTCGAAGATTAATGATAGAAAATTGATAGCTAATCTTTAGTAAAAAAATAGGCTGAGACAAAAGTTCTCAGCCTTATTTATTTGGTCCATTTTATCTGCTAGGCACAGGTCGAGCAAAGACAATCAAACTTCTTAACATGATTGGTTGCTGTCCCTCTCTCTTTTCTTGTAATCTTTATCGCTCTTAGCTGGCCGTTGGATCTGTCAGCGGTACCTTTGCCAGATTTAAGTCAATATGGCAATAGCCGTTGGGATTTTTCTTGAGGTAATCTTGATGATACTCCTCAGCATCTAAGAAATGGCGTAAGGGCTCAAGCTCAACAGCTAGAGAACGGCCTCCATGCTCACGGCTAACTTGATCCATCATAGCCTGAGCAGCGGTACGCTCTTCCTCATCTACATAGTAGATACCGGTGCGGTATTGACGACCGATGTCATTACCTTGACGGTTGATTGAGAAGGGATCAATCACACGAAAATAGTGCTGCAAAAGCTCACTTAGACTGATACGCTCAGGATCATAAGTCACGGCTACTGTTTCAGCATGATCAGTAGCATCGATCAATTCGTAGGAGGTTACCTCTGATTGTCCGTTGGCATAACCAACACGGGTGCTAAGGACGCCATCAAGCAGGTCAAAGTAACCTTCAACACCCCAGAAACAGCCACCAGCTAGATAAATTGTTTTCATCGTCATACACCCTTTCTAGTCTTACTCGACAATAGCTTTATAATCGCCGTAGCCTTCTTGCTCCATATCCTCATAGGGAATAAACTTGAGGGCTGCAGAGTTGATGCAGTAGCGTAGACCTCCACGATCTACTGGCCCATCATTAAAGACATGACCGAGATGAGAGTTAGCCTCACGGCTGCGCACCTCAATACGTCGCATACCATAAGAAAGATCTTCGTGGTTTGTTACCATACGATTTTCGATAGGTTTTGTAAAGGCTGGCCAACCACAGCCAGAATCGTATTTATCCGTTGATGCAAACAAAGGCTCACCGCTCACAATATCGACGTAGATCCCTTTTTCAAAGAACTCATCATATTCACCTGTAAAGGCACGCTCTGTTGCTGCATTTTGCGTGACTTCATAAGAGAGGTCACCAATACGCTGACGCAGGTCTTGTGCATTATCTTGTGTCATATGCCTACCTCTTTTCTTTATATAGTGAAGTTAGTTTACTGCTTTTTTGCATGTGCGTCAAAAATTTACTCCGCTTTTTATAGCATTCAAATGCCGGACTAATAGGCTTTCTTCATTAAGATAAGAAATTTGTAAGCTAGTGCTTGTGTCAATTTCACAAGCATGCTATAATCTCTTTGAATAGGTTTTGTAAACGTTTTCTTGTAAACGTGAAAATTTCTATCTGATTATGATTTAGGAGGTGTCAGTTATGGCATTCTATACAAGCAGTGCACAAGGGCCTATCGATTTTATCAATGCCTTTGATTTGGAAAAAATGGCTCAAAAGGTTATTCCTAAAGGAGCCTTTGGTTATATTGCATCCGGTGCAGGGGATACCTTCACCCTGCATGAAAATATTCGCTCATTCAACCATAAATTGATTGTACCTCACACCTTGCGTGGCGTGGAAAATCCTTCTACGGAGACTGTATTTGATGGCGATAATCTATCGTCACCCTTGATTATGGCTCCGGTTGCTGCACATAAGTTAGCCAATGTTCAAGGAGAAGTCGCCTCTGCCAAGGGTGTACATGCCTTTGGCTCCCTCTATACGACTTCCTCTTATTCTTCGACAGATCTTCCTGAGATTACTGAGGCATTACAGGGTACACCACATTGGTTCCAATTTTACTTTTCAAAAGATAATGGTATCAATCGTCATATCATGGATCGTGTCAAGGCTCAAGGCATAAAGGCCATTGTCCTAACGGCTGATGCCACTGTCGGTGGCAATAGGGAGACTGATGCTAGAAACGGCTTTGTCTTTCCGATTGGTATGCCAATCGTTCAGGAATATTTACCTGACGGTGCTGGTAAAACTATGGACTATGTCTATAAGTCAGCTAAACAAGCGCTATCTCCTAAGGATGTTGAGTTTATCGCCCAGTATTCTGGACTGCCAGTCTATGTCAAGGGACCACAGTCCAAGGAAGATGTCGAGATCGCCCTCAGTGCCGGTGCTTCTGGTATCTGGGTAACCAATCATGGTGGGCGCCAGCTCGATGGTGGACCTGCTGCCTTCGACTCTCTCCAAGAAGTCGCCGAGGCTGTTGATAAGCGTGTTCCTATCGTCTTTGACTCTGGTATCCGTCGTGGTCAGCATATCTTCAAGGCGCTGGCTTCTGGTGCCGATCTAGTTGCTCTGGGCCGTCCTGCTATCTATGGACTGGCACTCGGTGGCAGTATCGGTGTCCAACAAGTCTTTGAAAAACTCAATGATGAACTCAAAATGGTCATGCAACTGGCTGGTACCCAAACGATTGACGATGTTAAAAATGTCACCCTCAGACACAATTCTTATGACCCATCTGTCGAGTATGATGTCAATGAATTGAGACTTTACTAAGGATATAAAAATAATCTCATCAGACAATTTCATTTCAATATTCTACTGATGATCATCTCTGAATTTCACAAAAAACCCCAATTCCTTTCCATAAGGAATTGGGGTTTTAGTGATTAAAATTCTTCATGACGCGCTTAATATCACGCTCTTGGTCTCGGCGCTTGATGGTTTCTCGCTTATCATAATCGTGTTTCCCTTTGGCTAAGCCTAAGAGAATCTTAGCAAAGCCCCTCTTGATATAAACTTTTAAAGGGATCAGGGTCATGCCGCTTCCTTTTAACTCCTGCTCCAGGTGAGTGATTTCACGTTTTTTTAAAAGGAGCTTACGGGTGCGCTCTGGGTCTTGATTCCAAATATTTCCCTGCTCAAAGGGCGCAATGTGGACATTAACCAGCCAGGCTTCCCCATTTTTTAATTGAGCATAGCCATCTTTTAGCTGAATCCGAGAGGCGCGAACGGATTTAATCTCAGTTCCTGTCAAAACTACACCAGCTTCAATCGTGTCGACGATGGTGTAATCATGCCTAGCTTTTTTATTTTGCGCCAAGGCCTTGCTGTCTGGGCTATTTTTAGCCATAACTATCCATCATCCTCTCTAATCTTAGCGTTTTTTCTTACGACGCCGTCCATTTTCACGACCTTTATGATCATTGTGGGGACGGTTTTGATTTTTGCGCTTATCTGGTTTTTTCTTAGAGGTTTTGTGGTCATCAAATCGAGGCTTATTGGTCTTTTTATCCTTATCACCAGACCCTCGATCATTGCGACGACGCTTGGATCCATAACGATTACTACGGAATTCACGAGCCTTTTCTTCACGGGCACGACGGGCTTGATGGTCTACTTTTTCTACAATATCAAAGTCACTTGGCAGGTATTCAAAATCAATATCGCCTGTTTCTTTATCAGCCCTACTCAGGCGAACACGGATAGGCTGACCGATACGGAACACCTTACCCGTCCGTTCTCCCTGAAGACTCATGGTCCGTTCATGATAATGGTAAAACTCAGGGAGACTGGTGATATGGACGAGCCCCTCGATAGAGTTTGGCAACTCGACAAAAAGACCAAATTTGACCACACTGGCAATAATAGCATCAAACTCTTGTCCCACCTGCTCTTCCATGTACTCAGCCTTTTTCATGGCTTCAACGGTACGCTCAGCCTCTATAGCACGGCGCTCCAAGGCAGAAGACGATGTCGCCAATTCTGGGATAACCTCTTCAAAGTGCTCTTTTTTCTCTTGGGTCAGTTGGCCATATTCACGGACCATACGATGGACCAAGAGGTCAGGATAACGGCGAATAGGACTGGTAAAATGCGTATAGTACTCAGCAGCTAGGCCGTAGTGACCATGATTATGCTCAGAATAGCGAGCTTGCTGCATAGAACGCAGTAACATCAGAGACATGACATCATAGCCTGATTCTCCCTTGATCTTAGCCATAAATTCCTGAAGCGATTTTTGGCTGAGACTGGTTGCTGTTCCATAGATAGGTATCCCAAAAAGCGAAGCATAGTCCATAAACTTCTGCAATTTTTCTGCCTTTGGTGTCTCATGGATACGGTAGATAAAAGGAAGATCCGCTTTGGCAAAGTGCTCCGCCACACACTCATTGGCTGCTAGCATGAAGGACTCAATCATCCGTTCAGCAATACCACGGTCACGCAAGACGATATCTGTCGGCTGCCCCTTGTCATCGACTAAAATGCGAGGCTCTGAACGGTCAAAATCCAAGGCACCTCTGCGTTGGCGCATGTCTACTAAGATTTTATGAAGCTCAGCCATATAGCTCACAGAATCCATAATGGGCTTAAATTGCTCAATGACAGCTTGGTTGCCTGCCAGCATTTCATTGACATCCGAGTAGGTCATCCGAAAGGTTGTCTTAATGACTGTCTGAGTAATGATATGTTTGAGCACACGCCCTTGAGGATTGATCTCCATAATGGCTGACTGGGTTAAGCGGTCCACATTAGGATTAAGAGAGCAGATACCATTTGACAGACGTTCTGGCAGCATAGGAACGACACGATCCGTCACATAGACCGATGTCCCCCGGGCTATGGCTTCCTGATCCAAAGCCGAACCTTCGGTGACATAGTAAGATACATCAGCAATGTGGACCCCTAGTTCATAGTTCCCATTAGGTAGCTTTTTGATGTGGACAGCATCATCTAGGTCCTTAGCTTCCTTGCCATCAATGGTGAAGGTAATCTCATCACGCAAATCGAGTCTGCCTTCCATATCAGTCTGTGAAGGTGCCTCTGGAATCGCTGCAGCCTCAGCCATGACCTCCTCCGGAAAGTCCGAGACAATGTCCATCGATTCCAATACCTCAAGGACATCAATACCAGCGTCATCCTGATGGCCAATGATGTCAAGGACGTGAGCGATAAAATAATCGTGATGACGGGTTGGGTATCTATCAATAGCCACCTTAACAACCTCAGATCCATCGAGGGCAAGAGGTTCTTTTTTGATATAAATTTTTTGGGTGATTTTTTGATTTTTAGACGTGATGTAGCCTGCATACTGCGGATGTTCATCATCCAGGGTAAATTTACCGACTACTGTCTTGATAGCACGGTCGACAATATCTACTACCCGAGCCTCCGCAGCAGTACCTTTCAGGCGATCTGCTGGCTTTTTGATAACAACCTCTACAGTATCCCCGTCAATAGCATGACCTACATCATTACGACCGATGAACATGTCCTCTTCATCATCACTGACATGGAGGAAAGCAAAGCCATTCTTATTCGCCCGAAATATACCTTGGACGGTTATTTCCTTTTTGCTTTGGGATTCGCTTCTACGTAGACCGACCGATCCATCTTTGTGAAAGCGCAATTGTCCCTGACTCTCTAACTTGGAGAGCATCTTAATCAACTCTGGAAAGTGGTCGGCTCCTGCCATATTTAAAGCTTGAGCCAGTTCATTAACGCTAGACTTTCCAGCTTCTTTTAAATACTCAATTATTTTGTTTTTCATGGTACTCTTTCTTATTTTAGGGAGGAAGTATATCTCATCAATTTGGTAAGGATGCTATAACTTTTAGCTCGCTTTGGTAGTGACGATTGGATCGATCCCTACTTTTAAAAAACTCAGGATCGACAAATCCTTATCAAAAAAAGGAGCCTGACTGGGCCGGGCTCTTTTTTGTGATTACTTACTTGATAGGATAGCAAGAACTAGGGCATCCAACAACCACAAGAAGATCATGATGGCTGTAAAGCGCTCCATAAAGGCCTCGAACCCACGCGCTTTTGAGCGTTCAAACAAAGCTTCTGAACCGCTGTTATCAAATACATTGCTGCTTGGATTTTTCTGAGGCTGCATAAAAATAGCAATAATTAAAACCACAGATATAACTAGCAAAGCAGTTAGTAAAATGTTGTACATCGCTTTTCCTCCACTATAGTCTTAGGTAGTTTACCATAATACTTCTCAAGATTCAAGGTGCAGGGTCACTTTTCGCTCTTTAGGGCAGTACTTGGGTACCTGAATTTTTTCTGGATGGCTTGTCTTATTTTTACTGGTCAGGTAGTTTTTGTTACCACAAGAACTACACTTTAAATTTATCTTTATCCTCACGCTATTTCCTTAACCTTCAAATACTGTCTAAAGTTGATAAAGCTCCAACTAAAATTGACGAAAACAATCAGGGCAGTGATATAAAAAACCCAGAAGTAACCTAGTCCTGCAGCAACACTGGATCCGATAAAAGGACCTACCACCTGTCCGATATTCGTGAACATCTGATTATAACTAAAGATCCGTGATAAGCCTTCTTTGGGAGAAATCTTGGTGAGCAGGGAGTTGACACTAGGCATAAGGGCTCCTGTCCCAAAACCGTACATAAAGCGTAAAAGCCCCAACTGCAAGGGTGTCTTGGCCTGAGCAAAGGACAAATACATACAAAAACTGTAAAACAGGGCTAAGAGTAAGAGGCGGTGATTACCGATACGATCGCCAATCTTCCCCAGAAAAGAACTCGATAGCATACTGGAGAAACCCATAGCTGACACGATTAAACCTGATACAAATAATAGATTTTCCTTTTGGCCGAGATGTCTGATATAAAGCGCCAATATAGGGGCAATGGACTGGGCGGAAATCTGAATAATCATGCTGGTTACAAAGAGTCCCAATAAAACCTGGCCATCCTTTACTTGTCTCAATAGTTCCCTAGTGGCAAGTTCTTGATTCTTGTGGACAGGTTTGAAATCTTCTTTGACCAGAACAATGGTCATGACATTCAGGATAATCAGGAGAACCCCCACAAATAAGAAGAGATTACGAATCCCTAATAAATCTGCAAAGTAGCCTCCTAACAGAGGTCCAATTAGGGTCCCTGCAGTTACCCCTGTAGCTAGGGTTCCAAGCGCATAGCCTAATTTTTTCTGTGGTGCTTGGCTGGCGATAAGAGCTGTGGAATTAGGGACATAGCCAGCAAACATACCATTGAGCAGACGCATCAGCAATAGCCAAAAGACATTGGGGACAAAAGCCAGCCCGCCCATAGTAAAGGCCATGACTAGGCTGGCTCGGATCATCATGGGTTTTCGGCCGTAGCGATCAGCTAGCTTCCCCCAAATGGGGGCAACAAGAGCTGAGGCGAGGGCTGATAAGGAAACAGACAAACCAGCATATAATTCAACCATACCTGGTTTCGCCCCCAGCTGCTCTACAAACAGGGACATAAAGGGCATGACCAAAGAAAAGCTGGCTCCTGTCAGAAAGTTGCCAAACCAAGCTACTCTTAAATTTTGTCGCCAATTAATGGTCTTACTAATAGGTCATCATCTTCTTTCTTAAACACTTCGTCCATATTATAGCACATGTTGTGCCAGGGCCCTAGCCAAGCTTTCTAGATTTTCTCCAACAACTGATCTAGCTGGGCGTAGGTCCTTTCTAAACTGGCATTATTATCAATAATTTTGTGAGAGCGTTTACGTTTTTGTTCTAACGACATCTGCGCTGCCAGACGCTCTAGGGCTTGAGTTTTCGTGAGGTTATCTCGTTCCATTAAGCGCTCAATCTGCTTATCAGGCTCCAAGCTAACCAGCCAAATCTCATCAAACCAGCTATCAAACTCTAACTCAAACAGGAGGGGAATATCCATAAAAAAGATAGCTTGGGTTTCGGACAAGCGATCTCTTCGTTTAGCTAACTCCTCACGGATAATCTTATTTTGAAGCTTAGCAGACTTCTCTTGATTCGCTGGACTTGAGAAAATCATCTCTGAGAGTTTAGGGCGATCCAGTTGACCGTCTGCTTGCAAGATAGCTGTTCCAAAGGTAAAAACTAGAGCTTGATAGAGAATACCGCCCTTTGCCTGCAACTCATGGACGACTTGATCAGCATCGATTACCTCATAGCCTGCTTGACGAATATAAGCACTTACCCTTGATTTCCCAGAGGCAATACCGCCTGTTATTCCAATAATTTTACTCATTTTTTCTGACATTTAGGACAGTAGTGACTGCCCCGTCCCCCTACTTTAATCTTTACGATGGGCCTTCCACAACGCGGGCAGGGGGCGTCTGCCCTGCCATAAGCCTGCAGTTCTTCCTGCATAGTGCCATCTTCACCAAGAGCATTGCGATAGGTTCTAATGGTCGATCCACCTTTTTTGATAGCTAAGTCTAAAATCCTAATAATCTCATCGTGGAGTCTCTTGATCTGGGCTTTTTTGAGACTCTTAGCAGGGGATTCTGGATGCACTCCAGCTGCCCATAGCACCTCATCAGCATAAATATTTCCCAGTCCAGCGACCAGTCGTTGATCGAGTAACAGGGACTTGATAGGCTTTGAAGACGCTAATATCCCACGCTCAAAAGGGGCTAGTTTGAAGACATCTTGCTGGGGTTCAGGACCTAATTTCTTGCTTAGAAAATAGGCGTCTTCCTGATTTTTGACCAACCAGTCAAAGGTACCAAACTTTCGAACATCTTGATAGACTAAAGTCGCACCATTATCCAGTCTAAAGAAGGCATGAAAGTGCTTATTCGCTGGAACCTGATCGTAAAAGAGCAGATACTTGCCCTCCATACGCAAGTGGGAGATCAATAGGTAGGAACCAAAATCAAAGATTAGGTACTTCCCTCGCCTGCGCATGGCCAGTAATACTTGTCCGGGTAACTCTAGCCTCAACTGATCAGGATCAGTCTTGATCATCTTTGGAATCTTAAAGTCAGCAGATAGAAATGTCCGTCCAACAAGCAGACGCTCTAGCCCCCGTCTAACAGTCTCCACTTCAGGTAACTCAGGCATGGCATTCTCCCTTCAAAATAAGAGTCTGGAAGCCAAAGTCCAAACTCTCCTTATGATTAGTATTCTTTTTTGTTATAACCAAAGTCAGCCAAGTCTAGCTTTTTATCCCGCCAATTTTTCTTGACCTTAACCCAGGTCTCGAGATAGACCTTGTCTCCTAGCATGATTTCAATATCACGTCTGGCCATCTTGCCAATTTTCTTTAGCATGGCGCCTTGCTTACCAATGATAATCCCTTTTTGACTATCACGCTCAACCATAATAGTCGCACGAATATGGATTTTGTCGGTCTCTTCATCACGCTTCATAGACTCAATGACCACGGCAACTGAGTGCGGAACTTCTTGCTCAGTCAAGGTCAGTATCTTCTCACGAATCATCTCAGAGACTAAGAATCGCTCTGGATGATCGGTAATCTGATCTTCTGGAAAATATTGGAAGCCTTCTTCTAAATTATCTTTGAGAAGGTTCAAAAGGGTATCCACATTATTGCCCTGAAGGGCAGAAATCGGTACAACTTCCTTGAAAGTCATCTGGGACCGGAAGTCATCAATCTTTTCCAGAAGCTGGTCAGGATGGACCTTATCAATCTTATTGATCACTAGGATTACGGGGATGTTGGCTGCTTTGAGCCGCTCCATAATCATGTTATCTCCTTTGCCTCGCTCTTCGTCAGCTGGTACCATAAAGAGGACCGTCTCTACTTCACGTAAAGTCGAATAAGCTGACTCGACCATGAAATCGCCAAGGGCGGTCTTTGGCTTATGAATCCCCGGCGTATCAATAAAGACAATCTGCTCATTTTCTGTAGTGTAGATTCCCATAATTTTATTGCGGGTTGTCTGTGCTTTATCGCTCATGATGGCAATCTTTTGCCCCATGACTTGATTTAGGAAGGTGGACTTCCCAACATTTGGTCGCCCTAAAATGGCAACAAATCCTGATTTAAACATATTATTATCGAGTCTAGCTCAAGCTAGTACTCAGCCCTTTCTAAGACTATTCATCTTGTCATTTTTTATCAATGAAATAGAAATTCCCAAATTTTTGGAATAAAAATAATCATTCCCGTCACTACCGCATAGGCTGAGATCATTAAAACAGCACCCGCTGCCATGTCCTTAGCATTTTTAGCCAACATGGAAAAGTGGTAATTACTGGCTAAGTCCACAACATTTTCTATAGCAGAGTTGATCGTCTCAAAGGTGATGACCAAAAAGATAGCTGATAGTAAAAACAGCCATTCTATCGCTGAGATTCTAAAAATCAGACCTGCTAGGATAGCTAGTACTGCTGAGACCGCATGCTTTTGCATATTGCGCTCTTCTTTAAAAGCTGTCACTATCCCAGTTAAGGCAAATTCCAAACTCGACGTCAGGGTTCTATTTTTCCATTTTTTAGGGGAATTAGTCTCTCGTAAGTCCATAAGCTGTCAAAATCTCTTCCTGTAGGGTGAACATTTCCTTTTCTTCCTCGGGAGTATAGTGGTCATAGCCATTAATGTGAAGAAAGCCATGTACAGCTAAGAAACCCATCTCACGCTCAAAGCTGTGACCATAGTCCTCTGCTTGCTCATGGGCCTTATCTACTGATATGAATAGCTCTCCTATATAAGCATCATAGTCTTCCATCATATCAGCCAAATCTGGATCCATAGCCAAGTCTTCCTCAGAAAAGAGGACTGGTATCTCAGGCTTATACTCTAGGCTGACAACATCAGTTGGACGATCCATCCCACGGTACTCTAGATTGATTTTATGGATAGTGCTATTATCCACAAAAGTAAGAGCCATTTCCTTATTGTCCTTGCCCAATTTCTGTGCTGCAAAGTTTAGCATGTCCGTAATCTTACTCATCAGTTCTTGTGAGACTTCTTTGGTCTCGTCAGTCATTTCAATATACATTGCTTTATCCCCATCTTTTCAATCTTTATTATAGCATAAAAAGAGATTAATAGCCTAAGACCCTAGAAGGATTGTCTCCTCGCACGATTGAGTCGTGTCATGGCTCAGGCTGTGATTGTTACTTTCTCAACAGTAGCGATAAGCAACCGTCCTGATCAAGATAGGTATAAAAATCGAGCCTGAGACAAAAGCCCAAACTCGTTAGTATTATTCAAGATTTAACTAATAAGCTGTTGTTATGAGTCCTACATCGTTCATTTTTGATCTTTGACAGTAAACAAATCATTATGGTTCACGGTTTCTAAAGCCTTATCTTGACTAACGATTGGTAATACCAACTTGACTAGTGCGCCTTGACCATCGTTTTGTAACAAGAGCTCTCCTGAATGAAGGTGCATAACTTGCTTTACAAATGCCAGACCAATTCCAAAATGGCCTGCTTGATAGTTTCTGCTAGCATCTTCTCTATAAAACAGTTTACCGAAATTACTTAGTACTTCTTTAGAAAATTCTGAACCATTATTCCAAACTTCAATTAGTAAGTAATTTTCCTCTTCTGTGAGCGTTATTTCTACCCTTTTATGATTATTATCTGCATAAGTTATGGCATTATTAAGAACATTTGTAACAGCTCGAATTATCAAATCAAGATCAATAGATATCTGCTTATCTGAATATAAGTGATCAGAAAACGTATTTTCAATATTTTCCGTTAATAAATATTGACTCTCTTGTCGAATAATTTCTTTAAATTTTTGTAGATTATATGGGACCAATGATAGTTTATCATTATGCAGCGTTTTAGAGTAACTAATTAATTGGTTGAAATATTTTTCAAGTTGGACACTTGCTTTTTCAATATCAGTAAGGCATTGTCTGTCCATGTCAGATAAATCTGAGGAATTTAACAGTTCCGAGTTCCCCTTGATGACTGTCAAAGGGGTTTTTAAATCATGTGCCATTGCTGATACTCTAAAAATAAGATCTTCTTTTTGATCTTTCTCAATTTGGATCATATCCTTAATTTTAGCTTTCATTTCTTCTATATGCTTATTGGTCTCTATAAATTCATAAAGAGTTAATCGAGGAGAGATGTCGGACGGATTCAGCTCTGAACTGCTACGATAAACTGTATCCATTTCCCTTTTGACAATTTTCAACGCATATTTTGTATTAACAACGACAATGATTATTAAAGAGATACAAATATATATCCAAGAAAATACGTTAAAAAATAGCTCCATCATTTCCCTACCTAATGAATGGGATTGTACTCTAACATCTAATGAAACGGTGGATATTGGAATAATGTAAGCAATAATTAGATTTAAGCTAAATTGTCTGATGATTTTCCATTTTACCTTGCTAATCAATCCCTGAAAGTCTAGTCTTCGTTCCATCGATAACCGCCTCCCCACTGCGTTTTTATCGGAATGATTGAAAAAGGCTTCAATTTGGATCGAATTTGGTAAATAAACTCTGTAATTGAACGGAATTGAACTTCTGACTCTGTAGGATAGATTCTTTCATATAGTTCCTCCATTGAAAAAATTCTTTTAGGATTACTTGCTAAAGTATCAATCAAGATAAATTCTCTTTTAGTCAGTGGGACAACCCCTCCTTTTACAGATAATACTTGGTTTACCTTATCGACTAAGATATCTCCAAATATCAGTTCTCTTTTTATGGAGTTTCGTCTTTCTTCTCTACGAATATGCATGTTCACTCTTGCGACTAGCTCTGCAATGCTGAAAGGTTTGATTATATAATCATCTGCACCTGCTTTAATTCCTCTCAATACCTCAGACTCTAGGCTTTTAGCCGTGATAAATATAATTGGAACCTCAATTTTTTCACGTATCTGTTCACAAATTTCAATACCATTGATTGGCATCATGATATCTAATAAAATAAGATCGTAGCCAATAAACTGGCAAATATCAATATTTTCAAGATCTAGCAATGCTGTCACTTCAAAGTCGGAACGTTCTAAAGCGTTTTTTATCAATCGAAGAATACTATCATCATCGTCTATCACTAGGATCTTGTAATTTCGTTTAGTTTCCATAGCTAAATATTACCACAAAATTTAAAATACAGAGTTTACCATTATCGAATAGAACGCCTCATGAACATTACACAAGATAAAGTTAGTAATGCCAGTGCCCAAATAGCTTGTATCGACAGTCCTGATTCCAAAGGAAGATAGGGAGAGCTTGCTACTGGTAAAAATAAATTCATGGTGGAGATAATAGGGAAATATAGGAAGATATTATTAAATTGTAAGAGCATTTGACCTAATCCAAGTAAAAATGATAACGATAGTCCCGCTGAAAGTACTATTGACTGTGTCAATACCACTAAACAACTGCAAATAAGAATTAAACTAAGTGATGCTATTGAAATCTGAACAGTAGAAATCCAAATATCTTGAATTATATCTATATTGTAGTAGAGTTTCGTAATGATTGTTGTGAATAGTGTTATCACTACCCACAGTAAGATAATTACAGAAATTAAAACGAATAGTTTGGAGAACAAGAATTTTAATCTATTGGGTACTGTTAGCAATGATGTCCGTAGAGCAGAGCTTACAAATTCTTGTCCTATATACATGATAGAAATAACAATTACACCAGCTTGCCCCAGGTAGTAGCTCTCTAAAAATTGTTTTATAACATAGCTCTCAGAAATTTTATTTGGTGTTTCATGTAAAAATATAACAAAAGCTGGCACCATACAAATTGTCACTAATGCCGTCAGCACTATCCATCTATGATAAATAAGTTTTAAATATTCGCTTTTTATTATCGCCATTATTCCCCTCCCAGATCCTCTTTTGTAAATTTAATCTTAGCTACGGTTCCAAACAAAATAATCCATAGGCTTAAGCAGGCAATACTGACTAAAGGGGGCGAAGTTAGTCTGGTTGGAGTTGTCGCAATTAAATCTTGTCCTAGAGAAACTGGCAATAATCGTGCTAACTGTACTCTGTCTGCCAAAAAAGTTCCTAAATTATAAAGTTGTGGGATTAAAAAAATGAGGGAGACAATTGATGTTTTCGTTAAGAACGCTATCACATAAGATAAGATGGTTAATAGTGTCCAAGATATGGAACTTAAAGTGATGAAATACCATTCTTTAGCGTTTAAGATAATGGGATTTAATCCATGACTCCCTAAAGCTAATTGACTTAAAGCTATTGATAGAGTTATTGATAAAATGGAAATGGCAAAAACAAATAATAGGGTAGCTATCAATTTTGATAAATAAAATGTATTCTTATCTGGTTGTTGTAATAGGGTAGTGCGTAAACTATTATTATGGTACTCTGAGCCACCTAACACTGCACCCAAAATAATCATAGCAAATAATCCTATTAGAATAGAATCAAATCCAAAAAATTCAATTGGAGGAACGGCTTCCAGTAAACCATTCTGTGCTTCAGGCTTCGCATCCAAACCGACGGATAACAATTGTCTAGAACTAATATAAGCTAGAAGGGGCTGTACAATCAAAATAATCGGTAATACAACCATTGTCGCCTTACTATAGATAATCTTCCAAAACTCTGCAAGAAGACTGTATTTCATAATATTATCTTTCATAGTCTCCTCCTATTAAACTAAAGAACACTTCTTCTAAACTACTGTGTCCTTCAAGCAGTTCCTGTAACTCTCCGTTAGCCACAATAGAACCTTTATTAATAAATACAACCTGATCTGTTACAGCTTCTACTTCAGAAAGAATATGAGAGGATAATAATACCGTTTTACCACTGTTTGCCTGCTCAGTAATAAAATTTCTAAACCAGCGAATACCACTGGGATCTAACCCATTAGTCGGCTCATCTAAAATAAGGTACTGGGGATCTCCTAATAAGGCTGTAGCAATTCCTAAACGCTGTCCCTCTCCTAAAGACAAACTATTAATCTTCGCCTGAGCTTTGTGCGTAATATCTGTCATTTTTAATACTTCTGATATTCTTGACAATTCAATACCATTACTAACTGCTGCAATTTTTAGGTGCTGTTTTACTGTGCGATCTCCTGGAGCGCCTACGCCATCAAACGAAGCTCCCACTGTCAGAAGCGGAAAAGAAATTTCAGAATATCTTTTTCCGCCAATTAGCGCTGACCCTGAAGTAGCTCTATCCAAGCCAAGAAGAATTCTTAGAGTGGAACTTTTTCCAGCACCATTGGGTCCTAAAAAGGCTGTAACTTTACCTTCTTCTGCTGTAAATGTGACATTTTTTAAAATATCTCCAAATTTATAATGTTTTGTTATTCCTTTTATTTCAATATTTTTCAACATAATATACCTCAAACTAAAAATTGTTCTTTTGCCAATTCCCTATATAAGGGTACAGATTCCAATAATTCTTGATGAGTCCCTTGTCCAACTAATCTTCCATGCTCTAGGACAAAAATCTGATCTGAATCTAAAATTGTTGATAATCGGTGTGCTCACCTACAACACAATCCCTTGATATAACCTACAGTATATTTAAAAATTTTCGGAAAAAAATCATAATAAACCGATTTTTAGAAGTTTTTCCATACAGAATAAAGTGCAACAAAAAATAGAGATGATTAAAATCATCTCTATTTTTAACTGCATCTCTTAATTAATAAATTTTTAGTATGTGATTTGATTTTAGTCTTATACATTTTCGGCACTTGCATCGGTATTGCCTGCACTTGGGGCCTCATAGGCATTGATAATTTCTGCGACGACTGGGTGGCGGACGACATCCTTAGCTGAGAAATAGACAAAGTCTATCTGGCTAATACCTTTCAATTTTTCAGTGGCATCAATCAATCCTGACTTAGCACGATGGGGAAGGTCGATCTGGCTGGTATCTCCATTGACAATCATCTTAGAGTTGAAACCTAGCCGGGTTAGAAACATCTTCATCTGCATAACAGTCGTATTTTGAGCCTCATCGAGAATAACAAAGGCATCATCTAGGGTACGGCCACGCATATAAGCTAAAGGCGCAATCTCAATAATATCACGCTCCATAAGACGACTGGTTTGCTCCTTACCAAGAATTTGATACAGGGCATCATAGACAGGACGCAAATAAGGATCTACCTTTTCCTTCAGATCTCCTGGTAAGAATCCTAAACTCTCACCTGCCTCAACAGCCGGGCGTGTCAGAATGATTCGCTTAACCTGCCCTCGCTTGAGTGCTGTGACAGCTAAGGTGACTGCCAAGAAGGTCTTACCAGTCCCAGCGGGTCCAATACCAAAGACTACGTCATGTGTTTTGACACTGTCTATATAAACCTTTTGCCCCAGTGTCTTGACACGGATTGGTTTACCATAATTGTCTTTAATGATCTCTTCCTCATAGAGGGCGACAAACTTATCAATCTCATCATTTTGGGCCATGGTTAAAGCTGTCACAACATCTGAGGTATTGATCAACATGCCTCTTCCCACTAGTATCAGAAGGGCTTGTATGGTCAGCCTTGCTAGCTCGAGCGCTTCCTCACTATCAGCAAGTATCTGAATCCATTCCGTTCCAGCATGGATGACAACACCAGTATTTTCTTCAATGAGCTTGAGATGACGTTCATTACTTCCAAATAAAGACATGGCATCATCAGGATGATCTAGCTTGATGTCAACAGAATGCTCTTGCAAATACGGGACCTCTTTTCACTATGATTATTAAGTCACATTATACCTTATTTCATATGAAAAATCACGCGCCAGCGCTGATACAAAAGAGCCTGAGACAAAATCTCAGGCTCTCTAGTCCTTGCTATCAATTTACCAGACTGATGCAACAGTGCTAGGCAACAAAATCGGCATCGCTATTTCAGTTATCGATTTTTGTCGCTGCAAGTATCAATGCGCTAAATAATCCTCCCAAATGCGGTCAAAGTCACTAAGATTAAAGCTAAAACTTGCTTGGTCTTCCAGATAGCGGCTGATTTCCTCAAAATTATCTGTATGTTTGGGAAAGGTGGACTCCTCAAAAATTAGATCCGCTAGGAGAGCTACAGGCTCCTTTGATTTGGGATTTCGCTGGGTCATAAGCCAGGTATAAAATGATTTTCTCACTTCCAGTTGGCCTCCAAAAACTCATGGCGAATTCTGCTCGATTCGGCGTAACGCTCAGGATTTTTCTTATAAAATTCTTGGTGATAATCCTCAGCCAAATAAAAAGGCTGGGCTGGCTCGATCGAGGTAACAATCGGATCGCTAAAGCGCCCTGATGCTGCTAGTCTAGCCTTAGATGCTTCAGCAATCTCTTTTTGCTCCTGCGTTGTATAAAAGATTACCGGACGATAGTTGTCTCCTCGGTCTTCAAACTGTCCAAAGGCATCCGTCGGATCAGTCTGAGCCCAATAGAGCTCTACCAAATCGTTGTAGGATACTTGAGTCCCATCGAAAATAATCTCGACAGCCTCAGTATGCCCCGTCTTATGCGCTTTGACGTCTTCATAAGATGGGTTTTCAACATGACCACCCGTGTAGCCAGATCGGACAGATAAAATCCCTTCTAGCTCTTCAAAGGGAGCCACCATACACCAAAAACATCCTCCTGCAAATATCGCACGCTCCATATTAGATCTCCTTATCTCGATGCCTTGGCATCTTTTATTGTCACTCATTATATCAAAAAATAGGAGGGCGGAAAGTCTTTAAGCACAAAAAAATAAAGGACACTGCCCTTATTTTTTCTATAGAAGCTAAGAATAGCTTAATCATCTGCTGCTCAGCTTTGGCCGTAATCTCCGTAGCTACCATAGTTACCGTAGCCGCCATAGTTTTCAGAGCGTTCATCAACCTTGTTTAAAATCACACCAAGAAATTGTGAGCCGCTTTTTTCCATCTGCTCGATGGCTTTTTTCACGAAGCGAGCGCGGATAGCACCAGCCTCAGTGACAAGAATTGAGGCATCACACTCTTGGGCAATAATGGCAGCATCAACGACCTTTCCAATAGGAGGGGTATCAATGAGAATGTAATCATAGTTCTCTTTTACAGCTGCAATCATTCGTTTGAAGTTTTCGCTTTGGAAAAGCGCTGTGGGATTGGGAGGAACTTGTCCAGCTGGGATCATAGATAAGTTTTTGACACTTGTACGGCTGATGGTCTCTTGCAAGTTTGAGTAACCCGTTAGAAAATCAGTCAGTCCCTTTACAGGCCCGTCTGGCTTAAAAGAACCAAACATCACCGAATTACGGGTATCTGCATCAATGAGGAGGGTTTTGTAGCCAGCACGTGCAAAAGATACCGCTAGACTTGAGCTTGTGGTTGATTTTCCTTCTTGAGGTTGAACAGATGTCAGGGTGATCACCTTGATCTGACTACCGCTAAATTGGATATTGGCACGAATAGAGTTATAGTACTCTTCTGCTGCATCGATTAATTTTTCTTTTTTACTCGTTAATTCTAAATAGGCCATGTTTTCTCCTTATAGATCTGATACAACAGGGACAACACCAAGAAGGGTACGATCAAGCATTTTTTCAACATCATCTCCAGATTTAATGCGATCGTCTAGCACTTCAAATACAATCAAGACAAGGATCGTCAGGAAGGCTCCTGCAAAGACGGCGATAACAAGGTTGCGTTTGATGTTTGGTGAGGTCGGTGCATCAGGAACTTTTGCCATCTGTGCAACAGTGACATCGTCAACCTTGGTCACCTCTTTTATTTTTTTGATGGCAACGTCACGAACAGCATTGGCCAAGCGGCTAGACTCTTGGGGATTGTGATCCTTGAGGGAAATCGTAATCAAACGTGTATCTGTCGGTACATCAACAGTGATGCGGTCTGCTAACTCTTCTGCACTCATATCTAAATGCTGCTCGCTAATCACTTCATCTAGGACATCTTGAGACCGAATGATTTCTTTATAGTCATTGACCAAATAAGTTCCTGCTTGAATATCCTGATAATTGACGGTCGACTCGTTTTGTTTGTTATTATTAACAACATAAACACGTGTTGAAGCCGTATATTCTTTGGGAAGAATAAAGGCACTGGCAAAGAGGGCAATGAAGCCGAATAAGAGGGCAATAAAAATAATGAAAAATTTGCGTTCCCACAGCTTACGTATTAGTCCGAATACATCAATCTCAAACGATGCATCATTGTCTTTTAAATTCATAAAAACTCCTTTAATTTGTTAAGTCCTTTAGTAGGGCAGACATATTGTCGTGAAAGAGGACTTGAGCTCTAGTCGATCCATAATTTTTTTCGACTTCTGCATAGGCCTGTGCCATATAGGGAGGTCGCTTATCTAGATTATGCATATCGCTGGAGATACAGGTGATGAGGTTCTTTTCCAAAAAATAGCGACCACGAATTTTAAATTGCTTTTCTGGATCTGCCCACCATTTTGGTTTGAGCACATGATTACTATTGACCTGTGTCAGGCAGCCCATGTCCAGCAATTCCTGAACGCGATCTTCTCTCTTTTCTAAGGCATTGTAACGTTCGATATGAGCCACAATCGGAGTAATTCCTAGCAAGAGCACCTTGGTCAAGGCAGTATGGATATCACGCCAGGGAGTTGTTAGGCTGAACTCTATCAAGGCATAGCGTGTTCCAGCCATGGTAGGAACCTCCCCATCTTCTAATTTTTGTCGGAGGTCCTCAGTATAGTAGAGCTCTCCGCCGAAATAGAGCTTCAGATCAGGAAAGCGCTCTAAGGCTGCTTTCTCAACTGTTTTAAAATTGGCTCTGATAATCTCCTCTGGGGTCTCAAACATTCCTTTTCGGCGGTGAGAGGTTGATACAATGGTTCGGACACCTTGTCGATAGCTCTCTGCAATAAGCGCCAGACTCTCCTCCAATGTATCTGGACCATCATCGACATCAAAGACAATATGTGAATGAACATCAATCACCTTTATTTACCTCCTAAAACATCGGTAATCTTTGATTTAGCAGAGGAAAGGCTGTTTTGATCCAGCTCCATCATGTAGAGGGAAGCATTAGGCATAGCAAAGGACTGTAGTTTTCCTGTGGAGCCTGTACCTGTCACTGCTTGAGAGTCCACTTGAAATTTTGTTCCTGAACCCAGCTGATTGTTGGCAATGGTCATAATATCTTGAACAGGCATATTGGTCTGAATGGAATCCTGCAGATTTTCAACAATGGTACCCGCATTAAAGGCTGAGTCAACGCTGGCTAATTTATTGATGATAGCAGAAATAACCTTTTCTTGGTTTTTACCACGATCATTGTCTCCATTTTCTAGGCTATAACGCTCACGGACAAAGGCGAGAGCTCCTTTAGAGTCTAGCTTAACATTGCCTTTTTCAAATGTATAGTCCTTATCAGTATGAGCGGTAAAGGCTTGATCATTATAGACTTCAATACCTCCAATCACATCGACTAGTTTGATAAAAGAAGTGAAATTGAGGCGAGCATAGTAGTCAATGTCTGTATCATAGAGATTAGCTAAGGTTTTCATGGACGTTTCAACGCCATAGAGACCAGCATGCGTCAGCTTATCTTTTTGATTTTGACCGCCGTCTGGAATCGTCACGTAAGCATCACGAGGTGTGGTGGTCAGCAAAACTTTATTGGTCTTGAGATTGACAGACATAATGATATTGACATCTGATCGTGAAACTGAGTTGATGGGACCATAGGTATCAATACCAGATACATAGATATTGAAGGAATCTCCTTTAAGTTGTTGGGTATCTACTGCTGTTGCTGTTTGAACCTTGGCTTCATAGATAACCTTGATCTTATCTTTGTAATTTTTATCTTGTTCTTTGAGAAGTTCGGCATAGGCGCTATTTAGAACAATGGCCTTAGCAGATCCATCTGTCAGATGTTCATAGCCTTTGGCATAAGAATCTACATGCGTCATTGTTAGATTTTTATTGGTATCTGTCTTAATCTGCTTAGCAAACTCATCAATATTGGTCCCATCTGTCTGAATAGGAGCTTCAGCCTCCTTAATATCATCCAGACTATCAATACCGCTGCCCTTTAGGGCTACTACTTGCATGGTCACCTCAGAGTATTTTGCTGAATTATTCAAATTGCCAACAAAGCCTACTAGAGAGTTCATGCCTAAAAACGCAGTTGCTACTATACCAGTAAAAATGACCAACAAAAAACTATTCAAAGTTGGTCTCTTATTTTTCAATAGGAGATAGCCTGTCAGACACACTATTAAGACTAAAAATAGGGTGATAATGATATTGAGAAAGTTAACAGCCAAGAATTTATACTTGAATATTGTATAAATAGTGATGGCAGAGATCATGGTAAAGATGACAAACAGTAAACAGTTGATAAAGAAATGTGTACTAAAATTTCTTTTTTTCTGAGTCTGACGACTACGACGGCGGTAATTAGACATTACGTTTCTCCGGCTTCCATAGGATATTGTATTTATTATACCTGAAATTTTCATCTACTCCAAGTAGTTACCCCAGTACTTCGTACCAGTATAATTGGGCTAATAATAATATTACTTTAAGAAGTATAAAATAGAGTTAAAATCGAGTAAAAAAGTGACCAATCTTGGTCACTTTTTTACAATTTTTCATTGAGATGCAGGACTATTCGACAGGTATTTGAGATTCTTGAGGCACTTCTCCCTGATAGTTGGCTGCTGGATCTGAGGTACTTCCCGCACCGCTAATGGCATCCAGCTGGCCTTGCAAGTCTGTCTTCTCATCGGATGATGCTAACTTATCGATGGCTTCCTGAGCTTCTTGAATACTCGTTTGGGTTGGATTGCTACTTGCATCAGATACCGCAATCTCTGCCAGCACTAGGTCTAGCTTGCCTTGCATCTCTTTTTTAAGCTTTTTGTCTTCAATAGTATCGATCTTTTTTTGAAGAGCTTCAGCTGATTTACTACTTGGATTGTTTTCTAGATCCTTTAAATCTTTTTCGATATCTTTTTTACTGACCTTTTCTGCACTTGATGACGTGCTTAAGGTTTGAGAGGATGTTAAGGTTGAGCTAGCTGGTGCTACTTCGGTTTCACCTCTCACCATAAAAAACAAGCCTGCAATCATCATGGCTAATACAATACTCGCTATAAGGTAGAAGGTTTCACTCTTACTCAGTCTAGCTTTCTTTTCTCTCATACTTTTATATACTCCCTTTTATTTCACTTATTTTCATTATAGCTTATTTTACTAAATATTCAAGAGGGCAAACTATTCTTAGGACACGTCCCATTTGAAGGTAAGAAAAAAGCCTAAGAGCATTGCCCTTGGCTTTTACGACTAGCCTCCGAGATAGGCTTTACGGACTTCATCAGATTCTAACAGTTCTTGGCCTGTTCCTGAAAGGACGATTTTTCCTGTTTCTAGAACATAGCCACGATCAGCTATTGAAAGAGCCTTATTGGCATTTTGCTCAATCAAAAGAACAGTAGTGCCTTGTTTTTGAATATCTTGGATAATATCGAATATCTCTTGAATAAAGATGGGTGCTAATCCCATGGATGGCTCATCTAGCAGCAACAATTTGGGTTGACTCATGAGAGCACGTCCCATGGCTAGCATTTGTTGCTCACCTCCTGAGAGGGTCGCAGCATCTTGATTCTTACGTTCTTGTAAGCGCGGAAAACGTTCAAAAACGTTTTCTAAATTGCGCTGATTTTCTTCCTTATTATTCTTAAGAAAGGCTCCCATTTCTAAATTTTCCAAGACGGTTAGACCTGAAAATACATGGCGTCCCTCAGGAACTTGGGCTAGACCATCTGCTACAATCTTACGAGCAGGTGTTTTGCTAATATCATTGTCAAGATAAGTAATAGTCCCTGACGTCGGGCGAACCAAGCCTGAAATAGTGCGTAAAATAGACGTTTTACCCGCACCATTGGCACCAATAAGAGTAACAACCTCACCTTCATTGACTTCAAAGCTAACATCCTTGACGGCTTCAATGGCACCGTAGCTAACTGAGAGGTTTTCAATTTTCAACATAGACACTAGGCTTCACCTCCGAGATAAGCTTCAATAACACGTTTATTAGTTTTGATTTCTTCTGGTGTTCCTTGGGCAATCAAACGTCCATACTCAAGAACATAGATGCGCTCTGTCACATCCATCACTAGGTTCATATCATGCTCAATCAGGATAATAGTGATGCCAAATTCTTCTTTGATCTTACGAATCAAAGCCGTTAGCTCTGCTGTTTCCTGTGGATTCATACCTGCAGCAGGCTCATCGAGAAATAGAATTTTAGGCTCAGTTGCTAGGGCACGGACAATCTCCAGCCGTCTTTGTTGACCATAGGGAAGATTATTAGCCAAGGTTTGGGCATCATCTGCTAGATCAAAAATATCGAGCAATTCTAAGGCTCTCTGCTCGAGCTTCTCTTCACTTTGATAGAATTTTGGCAACCGTAGGAAGGAGGCCAAAAGATGAGGATTATTATGATTGGCAAAACCAATCAAGACATTTTCCAAAACCGTCATGTTTTTGAAGAGACGAATATTTTGGAAGGTACGTGATAACCCTAGTGAAGCAATCTTATGAGGTGCCTTCCCATTGAGTAAAACACCATCGAGAGTAACCGTCCCTTCACTTGGCTCATAGACACCAGTCAAAAGGTTGAAAAGGGTTGTCTTCCCAGCACCGTTGGGCCCGATAAGACCTACTAGCTCTCCTTCATTGAGCTCCATGGTCACATCACCAACAGCAGTCAGACCACCAAAATTTTTGGTCAAGTTTTTTACATTAAGAAGTGCCATTAGTGTTTGCCCTCCTTATCCTTTTTAAAGAAGCGTGATAGCATAAATTCTTTTGTACCTAGCAGACCGCCTGGGCGGAAAATCATGACCAAAATCAGAGCCAATGAGTAAATAATCATGCGGAGGTCTGAGAAATTTTGCAAGAACATATTTAAGATTCCCAGAACAATACCAGCGATGATGGTACCTGTGATAGAGCCCAGTCCTCCCATAACAGCGATGATGAGGTAATCAATAGATTTCATAATAGTGAAATCTTTTGGAACTACAGTTCCGATATAGCTAACATAGAGAGAACCAGCAATCGCTGAAATGATAGCCCCCATGACAAAGACCAGGACTTTTTGACGAGTAAGGTTGACGCCCATAGATTCAGCTGCAATTTCATCCTCACGAACTGCGATAATCTGACGTCCTGTAGACGATCTTAAGAAATTGAGCACTAAGATCGTAATCCCAACAACAAATAGGAAGATCACTTGCCAAGATGTATAGGGCAAAATCCCTGTCAGTCCTGCGGGACCATTGGTCAGTGTGCCACCGTTGATAATTACTATACGGATAATCTCTGCCATACCCAAGGTCGCAATAGCAAGATAGTCCCCTTTGAGGCGTAGGGTTGGTACACCAAAGATCACAGCCACTACTGCGGCAATAATAATTCCTACCAACATAGACCAGTAAAAGCCATCATAGGTGGGATATTTGGATGTGATAATGGCTGTCGAATAGGCACCTATAGCCATAAAACCAGCCTGACCCAAGGTAAACTGACCAGAGAATCCAAGGACCAAATTGGTCCCCAATCCCATCAAAATACTAATACCTATCCCCATCAAAATTTGAATATAGTAGAGATTTAAAATACCAGTGCTGGCTAAGATTTGGAGAACTGCAAAAACTGCAACAATAAGGGCAAGCCAGATAAGATTTAATTTTAGAGTCTTTTTCATGTCTTACACCTTCTCTTTCACATTTTTACCAAGGATACCCGCTGGACGAACCAAAAGAATGATAATCAAAACAGCATATACAATAGCATCTCGATAAGTTGATAGGTCCAGAGCATTGGCTAGGGTTTCCAAAATACCGATTACAAAACCACCAAGTGCTGCACCAGGAATGATACCAATACCGCCAAGAACTGCAGCAACAAAGGCTTTGATTCCTGGGATCATTCCCATGAGTGGCTCCATGGATCCATACAGGACACTAAATAGGACACCCGAGGCACCAGCGATGGCTGAGCCAAGCGCAAAGGTAAAGCTAATAGTGGTATCGACATTAATTCCCATTAGCTGAGCGGCATCGCTATCCACAGATACAGCTCGCATGGCTTTCCCCATCTTAGTTTTCTTGACAATTAATTGTAGTGCGATCATTAAAATAATAGCGACAACCACGATCAAGATTTGAATATTTGAAATTTGGAAGATACCCAAGAAATCATAATTAACCTTATGGATAGTTTCAGGATAAGAGCGGGTATTGGAACCAAAGAAATAAACCATGGTATATTCCAAAAGGAAGGATACCCCAATAGCTGTAATCAAGGCAGAAATGCGCGTCGAATTACGCAGTGGTCGGTAGGCCAAAAATTCGATCAACATCCCAAGAATAGCGGTGACGATCATTGAAAAAA
This sequence comes from Streptococcus sp. ALY_208, assembly GCF_058314295.1. Classification (NCBI taxonomy): domain Bacteria; kingdom Bacillati; phylum Bacillota; class Bacilli; order Lactobacillales; family Streptococcaceae; genus Streptococcus; species Streptococcus sp. ALY_208. The sequence continues at coordinate 185,538 of NZ_JBZFUI010000003.1, forward strand.
TCAAGGCCAGCCAAAAGTTCATGTGAAGCCCATTTATGGCATAATAGCCGATAAAGGCTCCCATCATAAAAAGGTCCCCATGAGCAAAGTTAATGAGTTTAATAATCCCATAGACCATGGTATATCCTAGTGCCAAGAGAGCATAAATACTCCCCAAGACTAGACCATTAACCAGTTGTTCTAACATAATATACCAAACTTTCTAGTGTTTTTAGTCAATTAGTAGTGACGATTATTTAACGGTAACAGCATCTGCTGAGCTTTCAGCTCCGTTTTCTAGTTTTACCATAACAGCTGACTTGATAGGATTGTGGAGCTTATCAATTGTCATGTTACCAGTGATACCTTCAAAGTCTTTTAAATTCGATAAATTTTTAGCTAACTCAACAGAATTGTTAGCACCTTTGGCTGCTTCTGCAATCATATAAACTGAGTCGTAGCCTAGGGCTGCAAACATGTTTGGATCTTGGCCATTTTTCTCTTTAAAATTATCGATAAAGGATCCAGCCTTGTCTGATAAGTTGACCTTAGTTGAGTAACCTGAGACATAGTAGACATTAGTTGTATTCTTTTTACCAGCTAGATCTACAAAGGTTGCATCACTGAATCCATCAGGTCCTAAGATTGGTTGATCAATCCCCATATCACGAGCCTGTTTGGTAATCAGTCCTGTCTCCGTATAATAACCAGGCATAACAATAGCATCATAATCAAGATTTTTGATGCTGGTCAAGCTAGACTGAAAGTCTGTATCTTTGGCAGCAAATGTCTTGGTCGCTACGACCTTCCCTTTGTAAGTCTTTTTGAATTCATCAGCGATACCCTTGGCATAGTCACTGGAGTTATCGTAAAAAAGAACGACTTTCTTAGCCTTCATATCTTGATAAGAATACTGAGCTAGAACTTCACCTTGAAAACTGTCACGGAAAGTTGTGCGGAAAACAAATTGTTTAGCTGTCTGTTTGCCATCTTTTTCCTCAACTGTAAGATCATCTTGGGTACCACTTGGCGATAGTAAGGGAACACCCGTTTTTTGAGCATTGAGCGAGGCCGCCGCTACGGCACCTGATGTTGCCGGGCCTATGATAGCGTTGACCTGACTTTGAACAGCCAAGTTGGTCGCAGCTGTGGAGGCTTCTGCATTTTCAGATTTATTGTCCTTGGCGACAAGTTCAATCTTTTTACCCTCAATACCACCAGCTTTATTGATCTCGCTAGCAGCAAGCTTGATACCGTTGTATTCAGCTGCCCCGTAGGCAGATACGGGACCAGTCAACTCCATATCGACACCGATCTTAATGGTATCTCCAATCTTAGTCCCTTCAGCACTGCTTGTGACATCTGGTGTTTTCCCACAGGCTACCAAGATGATCGACGCTAAAAGAAGGGCACTTGTAGCGATAATCTTTTTATACATTAGATTATTCTCCTTATCACTTCTATATACTTTCCTCAGCTAAGATAGCCTAGAGGGGTGAAAAACAGGGGCTTAGAAAGCCTAAGCTTGATGTTAAAAGTCTTTTCATAGAATACAGAATTATCAGACAATTGTCAAGAGGTCTGCTCTTTTTGCTAAACTATAGAATTTTGCATTAAAAAACCTAGGTCAATCTTCCTAGGTTCAGACATTTTGTCATTTACTGATAGATTATTAAGCGGGAGGCACTGATCTGAGCAGGCAGCCAAGGGCGTGCCCTAGGAGTTTTGCTGCTGCAATTCCTGATCCGCTCGATATAAGTTGCCCACAAAATTTTGATCAATTCCGTCTAAGTTTGACACTCGAACACGCTTGACATATTTGAGGGATTTTAGCTTGGCAATACTAGCTTTCAGATCCGAGGCATCACAGTAAAGATGCACATAACGAAAGCGTTTAGAATGATAGATAATATCACCAAATTGCTGGAGCTTCTTGGCTTCTCTATTATAGTAAAGATAGACAAAGATCCCTCGTCTTTCTTGTTTTTGGAACATCATTTCCCTCCTTTCTCCCTTATATGTTGGTCTGGGTTGTAGCCATGCGGTCGCTTTCTAGGCACTAAAGGTAATCCTGTATCGACAAAAATATCTTTTGCGACAGCCTTTGTTAACGCCTTGGTAATCTCTGCTAGTAGCTCCTGCAGGTCCAGCTCACTATTTCTCAATTCTTGCGTCAGAGGCGCCAGATCCAAGGCTCTTTTTTTCTGTAACATTTGGCGCTTTAGCTGCCCAATCTCCGGTCGATACTGGGCAAAAGAAGCCACCTCTTCATAGCTATTCTTTAACTGTTTGAATTCCTCTAAGGATTGTTGCAGCATGTTGTCTGCTTCAAAAGCTCGCTTAGCCTCTTGAAATCGCCTAAATTGAGGGGTTTCTAAAAGGGCAGCCACTAGCTGATCAATCTGATCATCAATCGCAAATAAGTCCTCATTGATTTTTAACATGCTACCATTATAACAAAAAATGACCTATTACTTGATCGTCTTAGGTCATTTTGCTATAAGAAGGCTTATATTGTCAATCTTGGAATGCCTTTTTATTTCAGGGCATTATTTTCCATGATTTCATCAATAAAACCGTATTCAAGAGTTTCTTGAGCTGACATCCAATTATCACGCTCAGCATCAACATGGACTTTTTCCAAGGATTGACCTGAGTTATCCGCTAAAATTTGTTCCAAATTATTACGGGTTTTTAATAGATGCTCAGCGGCAATGGCCATATCAGATTGTTGCGTACCTCCACCAGTACCTCCCATTGGTTGGTGAATCATGTACTCTGCATTAGGAAGCATGAAACGTTTTCCCTTAGCCCCCGACGAAGCAATGACAGTTCCCATTGATGCCGCCATCCCCATCACGATAGTTTGAACATCTGATTTGATAAAATTCATCGTATCAACAATCGCAAGACCAGCCGATACAGAACCACCAGGTGTATTGACATACATGTAAATGTCTTTTGTATTGTCTTGAGCATCCAAGAAGAGTAGTTGGGCAATAATAGAGTTTGCCATTTGATCTTCAACTGCACCGGTCACCATGATAATGCGATCTTTCAATAAGCGTGAGTAAATATCATAAGAGCGCTCACCACGGCTGGTTTGTTCAATAACTACAGGAATCATAGTAATGTAATCTCCTTTTGTCTAAATGATTAGTCACATTATACCTAAATGGTCAATTTTGGTCAAATAAAAACTATTATTCCTTAAGAAAATAGAAATGTAAATGAGATCAAGCAAGAAAGAAAAAGTACCGATTATGTTCGTCCTATCAAAATCTTTGAACGAAAAGAGTCTGGAACCAAAGTCCAGACTCTCAGTCTCTTTTACTTGGGGTTATTTGGTACCAAACAGTCTATCCCCTGCATCTCCTAGTCCTGGGACAATATAGCCATTTTCATTCAATTTTTCATCTAGAGCTGCTGTGTATATATCAATATCTGGATGAGCTTCTTGAAGCGCTTTTACCCCTTCTGGTGCTGCAACCAAGCAGACAAACTTGATATTTGTCGCACCACGCTTTTTCAGAGAATCAACGGCCAAGATAGCTGAGCCACCTGTTGCTAGCATAGGATCAACTAAGAAAATTTGACGTTGATCGATATCTTCTGGCAATTTCACAAGATATTCAACTGGTTGCAGGGTCTCCTCATCACGGTACATCCCGATATGTCCAACTTTAGCAGCTGGAACAAGACTCACTAACCCATCGACCATTCCGATACCTGCACGGAGAATAGGAACGATGGCCAACTTTTTACCAGCTAGTTGCTTTTGCGTTGTCTTGGTAATGGGGGTCTGGATCTCCACATCCTCTAAGGGGAGATCTCGGGAGACTTCATAGCCCATAAGCATAGCGATCTCATCTACTAATTCACGAAAATGCTTGGTCGAAGTATCCTCCCTGCGAAGAATTGATAACTTGTGTTGGATAAGCGGGTGCGCAATGATTTGAAATTTTCCCATAATTAGTCTCTTCTTTCTATGTTTTCTCTATTATACCAAATCCTGTGTCATTTTTAAGGTAGTGCAGAAAAAATCATGAGTCTGAGACAAAAGTCCAGACTCATTAACATAATTCAAGATTTACAAAATTGATGCAGTAGTTGGGTAGCCTTATCCCTTAATCATTTAGGGAAGACTTTTGCTAGGCGCTCTACAGCTTCTTGAACCACTGCCCTTGGTGTTGCGACATTTAGGCGGGCACGCTGCTCTCCTCCTGGTCCAAATGTGGTTCCCACATTCAAAATCAACTTTGCTTCTTCCTTTATTTTGCGGTGTAGTTCTTCCTCTGATAAGCCATAATCTGAGAAATCTAACCAAATCAAATAGGTTCCTTCTGGTTTCATGACTTTAATCTTAGTATTGTCCTGTAAGTAATCCACAGCTAGTGTAATATTTTGCTCGAGGACTTGCTTTAATTGCTCCAACCATGCTTTTCCTTTAGTCAGAGCTGTCTGTGTCGTAATCAGACCGATCGTTGGTACTTCGTGCTGATTATTAGCGAGTTGACGTTGTTTAAACTGGGCACGTAACTCAGGATTTTCAATGATGGCAAAACTGTTCTTGGTTCCTGCAACATTGAAGGTCTTTGTTGCACTAGAGAGGATGACCGTGAAATCAGCGTAATCACCCACTGTGTTAAAGCTATGATGCTTGGCGCCAAAGAGTGCTAGGTCTTGGTGAATTTCATCTGATATGAGCAAGACGCCATGATTTTTGCAGATCTCAGCGATCTTGGCGATTTCTTCTGCCGACCAAACACGGCCACCCGGGTTATGGGGGTTGCAGAAAACATAGAGTTTAACATCGTTTTCTAGGATATCTTTTTCTAGCTGGGTAAAATCAATTTCAAAGTGGCCATTGCGCTCTACCAAAGGGTTTTCAATGAGGTTACGATTATTGAGCTTGACAGAGCGTGCAAAGGGAGGATAAACAGGAGTATTGATGAGAACCGCATCATTTTCCTGGGTAAAAGCCTGTATAGCTATTGAAATAGCTGGGACAACTCCTTCAACAAGAACTAGGGCACTGCGATCAAAATGATAGGCATGTTCATTTTTTTCCCAATTCTCAATAGCTTCGAGCACCTCGTCCCAGACGTAGGGATAGCCATAGACTCCAAAATCTGTGTAGTTTTGTATAGCTGCTATCATCTCTGGAAAGGCTACAAAATCCATATCAGCCACCCAAAGAGGTAGCAAGTCTTTATCAGCTTCAACCTCCTTCCATTTGACCGAGTGATTGTTTAAGCGATTGGGAAGGGTTGTAAAATCATATTTAGTCATCATATCCTCCTAGTGCTTGCTTGAGATCTGCAATCAGATCTTCAACGTCTTCGATACCGATGGATAATCGTAATAGATCATCTGTTAACCCATAAGACTGGCGGACTTCCGCTGGAATATCCGCATGGGTTTGAGTTGCAGGATAGGTAATTAAGCTCTCAACACCGCCTAGACTTTCTGCAAAGGTGAAGACCTCTAAACGATTGATAAGAGTGGGAATCCTACTTTGATCAACGACCTTGAAAGAAATCATACCGCCTTTGCCCGTATAGAGGACTTCCTTAACAGCTGGTGAGCTCTCTAGAAAGTTCGCAATCTGTCTGGCATTTTCTGTTGATGTCTCCATACGCAATTTCAGAGTTTTTAACCCTCTCATCAGCATATAACTGTCAAATGGAGAAAGATTAGGACCAGTTGTGTTGAGATTATAGAGGAGGTTTTCGTAGAGTTCTTTTTGATCAGTGATCACCACACCCGCTAAGACATCATTATGTCCTGCTAGATACTTCGTCGCAGAGTGAACAACAATATCTGCCCCTAATGGGATTGGATTTTGGTAGATAGGACTATAAAATGTATTATCTACTACAACTTTAGCTCCCTTTTCATGGGCTAATTTCGCTATCTTTTCAATATCAAATTCAATCATGAGGGGATTGGTCGGTGTCTCGATGTAGACAAGATCAGTATCCTCACTGATCGCCTCTAGCATTTCTTCTTGTGAATTAGTATAGGTAAAGAAAAAGCGGTCTTCTTTTTCCTTGTCGTTGAACCAACGAAAAGATCCCCCATATAGATCACGCGCCGCTACAACCTTGCTGCCTACCGGAAAAATTTCCATAGCTAAGACGATGGCACTCATTCCTGAACTTGTCGCAATAGCATAGTTGGCCTTCTCAATCACAGCCAATGTGCTTTCCAAGGTTGCTCGTGTGGGATTTTTGGTCCGAGTATAGTCAAAACCTGTCGATTGTCCAAATTCTGGGTGCTGATAGGTCGTTGAAAAATGGATTGGAGAAGCCAGAGCTCCCGTTTCGTGGTCAGAGTTGATCCCAGCATGGGCTAGTAGGGTTGCCAACTTAAAATCTCTTTTTGTCATAAAAGACCTCCTCATTTCCTAATATTCTAGCACGATTTCATGGCCAAAAATAGAGGTGCTGACTAACTTATTTCTGATAATCAGCTATAAACGCCCCCTATAACAAAAAAGATTGCAGCTTTCTGTTGCAATCTTTTTCTTGTATTTTCTTAATCGGTTTAATCATCTGATATGTAGACGTGCTCTTAAGCTGTCTGCACGGCTACCAATAATACCATCAATCTGTCTCGTTTTGAGAGAAAGGTAGGCATAGATCAAAACTCCCATGCCTCCTAGAAGAACCAGATGGATCAAGCTCAAGAGACGACCTTGAGCTGGATAATAGAGATTCAAAAGCAGATAAGCGAATAGAACGGCCGCCGCCATAGCAGCTGTCATCCAACTAATTGTCTTAACTGATTGCCAGACGTCAGTATGCTTAAATTCTGTGACTTCTTGAACCTTGAAATACATAAGGACAATAGGCACCCAGAGGGCAATAATCGTCGATAAAATAGGCCCATAAACCCCAAAGACATAAAGTGTTGGAAATTGAAAGACCAGCTTAATCGCCATTCCTAGCAAGAAATAGCGTATAGCTGCACGGCCTTCAAAAAGAGCGAGAAGCATCGGAGCTAAAAGGGAATAGATGGCTAAAAAAATCGTCTGAGCCATGACCCCCATAAAGAGATTGAGAGCAATCTGCTCGGATGGTCCGTAAAATATAATATAGATTGGCTTAGCTAAGATCAAGCTTCCCACAACAGCTGGAAACATGAAAACCAATACCATCTGAAGGTTATTGACTACCAGCTTCTTTAAGCCATCGCTATCTTTTTTGACGTAAGATTCTGTCAAAATTGGAATTCCTACACCACCGATAGAAGTCGCAACAGAAATTAGAATCATATTGATCTTGCTAGGATTAGCTGATAGGTAGGCAAAGAGTACTTTAAGATCTGTTCTGGTTAAGTCTGTAATGGCAGCTAGGGTGTTGCTAAAGGTACCTTGATCAATCAACTGCAAAGTCTGAATAGCTGAGCCTGTCACGATAAAAGGAACGGCAGAAATGAGTGTTTCCTTCATCAGTCCCAAGGTATCTATTGCAATCGTCTCGTCAGTTTTCGCAAGAATCTTGGTTAAGAGACCAGCTTTTTTTAGATAATAAACTAGGACAAGCATGCTTGCAAGCATCCCAATAAAAGCTGCAAACGTAGACTGGGTCACTGCACTGATATAATCGCCCGATCCCATCTGCATGATCATATAAGTCGTCAGCAACATCCAGATCACCCGGATAATCTGCTCGAACATTTGACTCATGGCAAAGGGCTTGAAGTCACTATATCCCTGAAATATTCCTCGAATAACACTCATGGCTGGAAAAACCAGAACAGCAAAGGACAAACTGTGAATAACCGGTACTAATTCTTTCCCTGTACCTGAGAATGCTGCAAATAAGGGAGCTCCTAGATACATAATCGCCGCAAAAATCAGACCAACAATCACCATAACCTTTAAGAAACTCTTGATTAAGTGAATCGAATGGTCTTCTTTGCCAAGAGCATTATATTTGGCAATCTGCTTAGATACGGCAACATTCAGCCCTGTAGTCGATAGGAGTAGAAAATAAGCATAGATCGTATAGCCCATACCGTAGAGAGCATTGGCCTGGCTGCCATAGTTTCCCATCCAGGCATACCAAGGGATGATGTAGAGCGCCCCTAGAAGACGACTGCTGGTGTTTCCAATAGTCGACCATAGGGTCCCACTGACCATCTTTTGACTCTGGGTTAATTGTTTTGTTTCAGACATTTCTCTTCTTTCTTAAAAAGGGATTCGTTTTATTATAAACTTTTGCCAGTGACTTGTAAAACTGGAGCATTCAGTCTAAAATAGAAGCTATGATTAGCATAAAACAAGTGCTTGATATTCTCAAGCAAGATCAAAATTTTAGAGATATTAGTCATAATGGTGAGTTTTATTATGATTGGGAATCACGGACTTTTTCTAGCATCAGCTACAATAGCCGTGAGTGCCAGCCAGACACCCTCTTTTTTGTCAAAGGTGCTACCTTTAAGAAGGAATATCTGGAAGGAGCTGTCGAAGCTGGGCTTACCTTTTATATCGCTGAGAAAGATTATGAGGTTGGTATTCCAGCTATATTAGTCAATGATGTCAAGCAGGCTATGAGTCTGATTGCTATGGCTTTTTACGGCAATCCACAAGATAAGTTAAAACTCCTCGCCTTTACAGGGACTAAGGGAAAAACAACGGCTGCCTATTTTGCCTTTAACATGCTTAAGCAAAGTCACAAGCCTGCCATGCTGTCAACCATGCATACCACATTAGATGGGGAAAATTTTTTTAAATCTACCTTGACGACTCCAGAGAGTTTGGATCTTTTTAGGATGATGGCCGAGGCAGTCGATAATGGGCGTACGCACTTGATCATGGAGGTCTCTAGTCAAGCCTTTTTGGTTAAGCGTGTTTATGGTTTATCGTTTGATGTTGGTGTTTTTCTTAATATCAGTCCTGACCATATCGGTCCTATCGAGCATCCTACATTTGAGGATTATTTCTATCACAAGCGTTTACTGATGAAGCACAGCAAGGCAGTTGTGGTGAATGCTGGCATGAGTCACTTTGCTATCGTTCGTGATCAAGTGGCAAATCAACCTCATGATTTTTATGGTCCTTTGTCTGATAATCAGATCATAGAAAGCCATGCCTTTTCATTTCAAGCCAGCGGGCTTTTAGCTGACCACTATGACATCCAACTAATTGGGGAGTTCAATCAAGAAAATGCCTTAGCAGCTGGCTTAGCTTGCTTGCGTCTAGGCGTTAGTCCTGCTGATATTAAACAAGCGATCTCTGCTACTAGGGTTCCAGGACGAATGGAGGTCCTCACTCAAGCTAATGGCGCCAAGATCTTTGTAGACTATGCCCACAATGGAGATAGTTTGCAAAAACTCCTAGAGGTTGTCACTCAGCATCAAACCGGCCAGGTTACTCTGATTTTAGGAGCACCTGGCAATAAGGGCGAAAGCCGACGAGCTGACTTTGGAGCCGTCATCAACTCCTATCCTGAGTTGCAGGTGATCTTATCAGCTGATGATCCAAACAAGGAAGATCCTTACACTATCGCTCAAGAAATTGCTGGCTATATCAGCAGACCCGTCACTATCACAGTGGATCGAGAATTGGCGATCAAGCAGGCCATGAGCCAAACCAGCAATAATCAGGATGCGGTCATTATTGCTGGTAAGGGGGCCGATGCTTTTCAGATCATCAATGGCAGACGTGAAGCCTATGAAGGTGACTTGGCAGTAGCTAAAAAATATTTATAAATATGATCCATAATCTCTCTATTTAGAATGATTCTAATTAAGCTAATCCCTTGCGGGGATTAGCTTTTCCTGTTCCTTGATCATTTATAAAAATCGTTTAAAAATTCAGTCATCTATGCTATAATGTGAAAAGATTTTCAGTTTTATAAGCCTTGAAAATCAAGTTATTTTAGTTATTATTGCTTTTAAAATAGACGGCTGCTAGCGTTATCTAGTCGCTAGAGTGGCCTTAGAAAGAAGAGGTCTATGTCTACAATCAAGGCAGATCATATTCAGGTCGCTTACGATAAAAAAAGCATTATCGAAGACCTCTCTGTATCGATTGCACCAGAAAAGATTACTACCATCATCGGTGCTAATGGTTGTGGTAAGTCTACCTTACTCAAGTCCTTAACTCGCATTCAAGGTATTAAAAGCGGTCATATTTTCTTAGATGGTCAAGATATTGCATCTTTACCTACTAAGGCTATCGCTAAAAAGATAGCGCTCCTCCCTCAGGTCTTAGAAGCTACCCAAGGTATCACTGTATATGATTTGATCTCTTACGGTCGCTTCCCCCACCAACGTTATCTCGGTAGCTTGACTCAAGAGGATCTCACCAAGATTCATTGGGCTATGGAAGCTACTGACGTCACTACCTATGCTAATGAGCTGGTGGACAACCTCTCTGGTGGACAGCGTCAGCGGGTCTGGATTGCTATGGCTCTCGCACAAGATACGGATACTATTTTTTTAGATGAACCGACGACTTATTTAGATATGAACCATCAGTTGGAAATCCTTGAGCTTCTGAAAAAACTCAATCAGACGATGGGGAAAACCATTATCATGGTGCTGCATGATCTCAATTTATCAGCCCGCTTTTCCGATTATTTATTAGCCATGAAGGCAGGACAGATAAAATATCGAGGTGAGGTTGAAGCTATCATGACACCAGATATTCTCAAGGATATCTTCAATATTGAGGTCCAGCTAGCCCAAGATCCTGTTCATCAACGTCCTATATTATTAACCTATCAATTAGCTAAATCATAAAGAAGGAGCTGCCATGAAAAAAACATTACTGACTGCATTTGCTCTACTTGCTATTATTGTTCTTGTCGCTTGCGGTAAGAACAAGCAAGATAAGCAAGCTGAACTCTCATCCATGCCTAAAATCACTGGTTATAGTTATAGCGGTGATATTCCTAAGAACCCTAAGAAGGTTGTTAATTTTGCTTATTCTTATACCGGCTATCTCCTCAAACTCGGTGTTGATGTTTCCAGCTATTCACTAGACAATGAGATTGACAATCCTGCTTTCGGTGATAAGCTAAAAAAAGCTAAGAAGTTAACTTCAGAGGATACGGAAGCCATTGCAGCTGAAAATCCTGATCTTATCATAGTCTTTTCAACAGATAAGAATATTAAGCAGCTCAAGAAAATAGCGCCTGTTCTTGTCATTGAATACGGTAAACGGGATTACCTACAAGTCATGACAGATTTAGGAAAGATTTTTGATAAGGAAAAAGAAGCTAAATCTTGGCTGGACAGCTGGAAAACCAAAGTTAGCCAAGCTAAAAAAGAGCTAGATCCTTATTTAGCGAAATCTAGCACCTTTACCGTTATGGATTTTTATGACAAGGATATCTATCTTTACGGTAATAACTGGGGCCGTGGCGGTGAATTAATTTATGATGCTCTCGGCTATAAAGCGCCACAAAAAGTTCAGAACGATGTCTTTTCTACAGGTTATTATGGTGTCTCACAAGAGGTACTTGGTGATTATATTGGCGACTACGCTATCCTTAATGTCAGTCAGTCTACTAAAAATTCAGCTAGCTCACTCAAGGAAAGCGATGTTTGGAGAAATATTCCTGCGGTCAAAAATAACCACGTCCTTGAAGTGGATGAATCACTCTTTTACTTCTCTGATCCTATGTCTTTAGATAAACAACTCCCTGCTTTTGTGGAGGCTGTCAAGAAGGTACAAAACTAAAAGGAACCCGCCCATGTTTTCGATTCATCTTATCCATCGAAAAAAGCTAAAAAATAAGCCAAGTAAAGTGTGGCTTGTTTTTTTCGTTATGCTCTTGGCATTTATCTGTGCCAGTTATCTCTCATTGCGCTTTGGGGCTATTAACTATTCTCAAGATCAAGTGCTGCAAGTCCTGATACATCCCCTGACCGATTCAGCTGATCAAGATGTTATTATAGACCTTCGTTTACCACGCTTAATGGCTGCGACCCTAGTGGGAGCTGCTATGGCACAATCGGGGGCTATTATGCAGGGGGTTACACGCAATCCAATCGCCGATCCCGGTCTTTTAGGGATCAATGCTGGAGCTGGTCTGGCACTTATTATAGGCTATGCTATTTTTGGTAGTCTGCATTATAGTCTCATCCTTGTCCTTTGCCTATTGGGATCTTTTCTGACCGCCTTTCTCGTATTTGGTCTTGCCTATCAGCCAGGCAAGGGATACCATGCTATTCGTCTCATCCTAGCTGGGGCTATGGTCTCTATGCTCTTTTCATCGATCGGACAGGCTCTAACACTCTATTTCAATTTAGAGACCAGTGTTATTGGTTGGCAGGCTGGTAGTCTGGCTCAGATTAATTGGAAAATGTTGACAATCATTGCTCCAGTTATTATTGCGGGACTCTTTCTAGCACAGGGCTTATCTCACCAGTTAACTATCCTCAGCCTCGACGAAACGGTCTCTCGATCGCTTGGACAGCGCACCAATATCATCAGCTTTTGTCTACTAGGTATTGTGCTCCTACTTTCGGCAGGAGCTGTTGCCTTAGTAGGTTCGATTGCTTTTATTGGCCTCATTATTCCTCACTTTATGCGGGTCTTTATCGCTAGAAATTATCGCAGTTTACTGCCTCTATCTGCCTTAGCTGGGGCTACCTTTATGCTCTATGTCGATCTGGTCAGCCGAGTGCTTAATCCACCAACAGAAGTCCCTATTAGCTCGCTCACCAGTATCATCGGCTTACCCTGCTTTTTATGGTTAGTCCGAAGGGGAGGTAATCTATGACGCCAAAGGTTAGCCTTATCAAAAACTTTGCACTACTGACGATTCTTTTAGTCCTGATAATCTTACTAGCCCTCTCACTAGGTTATACACAGACGGGTCCTGTAGATATTTTCAAACTCTTAGTAGGACAGGGTGATTCTGCTGCTAGCTTTATTATCACTCAGATTAGACTGCCTCGTATCCTAGCCTGTATTATTGGGGGCGGATCACTCGCTCTAGCCGGCAGTCTACTGCAAACTCTAACTAAGAATTCCTTAGCGGATTCTGGTATTTTAGGGATCAATGCTGGAGCAGGTCTAGCCATGGTTATCACTATCAGTGTCTTGGATCAAAATGATCTGACAACATCAAGGAGTTTACCTCTTTTAGCCATCGTAGGTGGTCTGTCTGCCATCCTTATCGTCTACCTGATCTCTCTCAATCGGAATCGGAATATCAGTCCAACTCGATTGATTATTACAGGTGTTGGGATGTCCAGCATGCTATCTGGAATCATGATTGCTATTATTAGTAAAAGTGATAACAATAAGATGGAGTATATTATCTCCTGGCTCAGTGGAGAGATCACTGGTAATGATTGGGCCAGTCTAGCTATTTTTTCGCCCTTGCTGCTGTTAGCATGGGGAGTCACATTTAGCCGCAGCCGTTCTCTTAATATCATGAATCTCAATGATCAAACTGCTCTAGCCCTCGGCTTAAACCTTCAGAGAGAACGTCTGATCACCCTAGTAATGGCTACTATTTTGGCTTCTCTCAGTGTTGCTCTGATTGGAAATATTACCTTTATCGGCCTGATCTCAGGCCACATAACTAAACGTTGGCTGGGCAGTCAGCATCAAATCAATCTCCCTGCCGCTATGATGGTTGGTATGATTCTTCTACTGATTGCTGATACCATTGGCCGTCTCCTCCTTATCGGTACTGGTATCCCAACTGGTATTATTGCTGCTATTATCGGGGCGCCTTACTTTTTATATCTTATGTTTATTGAAAAAGAATAAAATAAAGAAAAACGGACTGGAAATGACTTGGGCCACAAAAGTTAGGTAGAAACATTTAACTTTTGCGGCTCAGTACAAGTGTCCGTTTTTTAACTGACCGAAAACTTCAAGTCCTCATGATCAAAGTCTATCATGAGCGCATAGGTCTGCGGCCCCACTTCTTTTATATAGCCTAAGATCACCAAGCTTTTGACAAAAATATCTGGTCGTTTTTGCTTGACCCTGTCCTTACGCTCAAATTTTAAAAGAAAAGTTGTCATATACTTGAGGGCATACTCAGGATTAACATCTCCTAAAACGTTATAGAGAACGTGCTGAGCTGAAGACAGGGGATAACCCGCTTGAAGCCTGTAAAAATAATTAGACAGCGTCAAACGCTCCCTAGCAAAATCAGTTTGCTCCACTACAACAGCTTGATTAGTAGTGTTTGCTAGATAGGTGGGAAACTCAAAGGTCAATAATTTCTCATAAGCAGGGCTATTCGTATCAATCATTAAAAGATCATCTAACTGGATATTTTGCAGCTGATCTTCACTTTCTATCAGCTGTAGGTGCAGATCATAGCGACGCTCATACCGGCTAATATAACCAGCTTGTATATACTCTTCTAAATGGCGCTCCAAATGCTTTACCTGGTAGAAGTCCTTCTTGATTTGCCTCAGAGTTACCTGATTGTGCTTATCAAGGTAATTTATCAACTCCTGAAAAAACGGCTGAGCAGTCAGCTTGTCTGGATTAAAAACACGAATCATGAGTTTCCTCTTCTCTTTTAAACTTATTAAGCAGCATAACCTTCTAAGCATTCAGACAGAGAAGCGCTTAAAAGGGTAAGAACATTAGCTTATTATTAGCTGTTATCAATTATATCAAATCACAATCGACTCATTCAAATGCTGGTTAGAAAGGCTGGGGTTATCAGGTTTAGATTAGGTAAAAGTATGATATAATTCCTTTTATAAAAGGAGGAGAGACGATGGCTAATTTGCTTAATTATCTTGATACTATCCATGATCAAACTTTTGATGATTGTCCACTAAATGAGATAGATTACCTAGTCCTCACGGAAGTAGGCTACCTCCCTTTCAATGAACTGCTAAGCCAGAGTTTTGATTTATCAAAGGGCATAGCTTTAGGAGAGTTAGCCAGAGCCTTTTTCAAAAAATATGGCTCCAAACCTTTTTCTCCCACTGCTTGTAAAAATCGTATTAATCTCTTGAAAAAAGTCATGACGGCCAAACGCTATCAAAATATTATCGCCTGTGCCTTTATTGATGATGTCGATAAAGAAGAAGAAAAGCAGTTCTCAGCTATAACTTTTCAGCTCATGTCCAAGCTATTTTTGATTGCCTTTCGAGGTACAGATGATAGTCTAATTGGCTGGAAAGAAAGTTTTTATATGACTTACAAGGCAGAAATTCCTGCCCAAACTGCAGCTTCTCAGTATCTGCAGCAGGCCATCAACCATTTAAATGGTCACTATATCTTATCAGGGCATTCTAAAGGCGGTAGTCTTGCTATCTTTGCAGGCAGTTCCTTATCCCCAAAGGATCAAAATAAACTTATTGCAATCCACACCTATGATTCTCCTGGTCTTCATCCAAGTATGATCCCCAAAAAGTCATTTGACACGCTTCAGCAGCGCATCACAGCCTTTATTCCTCAAGATTCTGTTGTCGGCCAGCTACTCGAAAATCCTTATAGAACTATCGTTGTTCACAGCAAAACTTGGGGGCCTGGTCTCTTTCAGCACGATACCTTCACATGGCAGATTGGGAATCAAGCATTTAGCCGCCTTGCAAGTGTCACCAAGGGAAGCCTGCAGGTCAATCGTGCCCTCAATATATGGCTGGACAATTTAAACCCACGGTACCTGCAGAAATCTTTCGATGACTCTTTCGATCTTCTATTCCACTCAAATATTGAAAACTTGGGAGATTTATCTCCCAAAACCTTAATAGCTGTTCTCAGGCAATTTATGGCCTTATCAAAATTTAAGCGCAAATTTCTTCTAGCAATTATAGGCCACTTCTTTTCTCTCTATTTTAAGATTGTCGCCAAGGATATCTTCGTATTACCGCAACAATTATTTAAAAAACTAGTCCATGACTCCTAAAAACCACTCTTTAATCCGTAAAAAGGATTAAGGGTGTTTTTTAATTTCAATACTGATTTAGGCCTAGCAGATAGATACCCAGCAGATCACATAAAGCAGTCAGCATATAGCAGTAACCCATCCCTTCTTTCCCATAAAGTACGAAGGCTCCTACTGATCCAAGTCCAAAAATAAAAATTTCCAGTTCTAGCTTAGGAATCCCAGTCAATACTTGTGGTGATTTAGGTGCACTATAGCAGCTCCAGACTAGTACCACTAGTAATCCTAAAAAGGCAAAACCGATTTTGACTGCCCAAGGTTTTCCAGTTAAAATACCGCCTAGTAAGCCCGTAAGTGTTAGCACTTTTAGCAGAAAGCGAAGGCTAATCATAATACTGGACATTAAGCCTGTCTTCTTTCTAGTTCGCAAAAGAAACTCCTGCTGCCAGCAATTTTTCTTTTGTTTTTGTGAATTTGGTTTTATTGGCAACCCCAATACATTTTACATCTAAAGTTACTTTGAACCCGGAACGAGCTGCTGCTAGAGCAGATGCTTTAACACAATCATTACCATCGACACCGACAATTTCCAGCTTTCTGACCTCTCTTTCCTTTAAGAAAGCCAAGAGGGCGGTATTGCTGAGGCAAGATGCCCGACGTTTTTCAAATATGTGATCTGATACAAGCGACAAACCTTGAGCAAATACCTTGGGCTTCCTACTCAGCTCCCACCAGAAACGATTGACAATATGAATCACATGATCTTCAGGATAGCTGGCTATTTTATCATTAATCGCCGACAGTAATTGGGGATTGGAGCGATATCTTCCCTTTCCAACATAATCTGTTTGCATATCAATAACTAATAAATAAGAATGAGTCATTTATATTATTCTTTCCTTTTCTGAATAATCGTGTAGGTTAAATAGTCTGTTACGATAGTGCGCAGACGTTCATTATAACGGGTCTTACCATCTGCATAATTAGTTACCATGCCTTGGAGAAAAAGATAGACACCACGTACAATATTGATGATCTGCTCCTGCGTCAAATCAGGACTCAGTAAACTCATAACAGTCTCTTTCAAAAGTTGAAAACTCTTCATCCGCAGCTCACTAATGGGATAGGTAAATTGCTCTTGATCCACACGTTCACCATCATCCAGAAAAAGCAGGGAAAAAGAATTATAGTGGTCGAAGCCAAACTGTATGAAGATATGGCTTCCTTTCAATAATTTTATACTGGGTGTCAAGTCTTGATCTTCCAGAGCCAATAAGGTATGATACAGCTTTTCTAAGGGCTTATGGGCCACCTCATAGAGAATCTCACTCTTATTTTTAAAATAGAGGTAAATGGCTGTGTGTGAACAACCTGCACGCTTAGCAATCTCTCGTATCCCCACGTTTTGATAGTCTTTTTCTTGAAATAAGCTTTGGGCAGCAGCCAGAATACTCTCCTTAGTCTGATTTATTTTTTCTGATACCATTTACGCTTCTCCATTTCTTCTAGGGCATTGGCAACCTCTCCTCCGTGACAGACACTGATCAAGGTTTGTGAATAGGTCTGCAAAAGATCATGAGCTGTCTTTAGAGCCTGAGGCATATCTGCCGTGAAGGCTTTCATCGGCGGTTTAAGACGTCCCAATCGGCTAGTTGTCAGTAAATCTCCCGCAATTAAAACATCATCTTCTGCATGGTAGTAGCAGGTATGACCCGGTGAGTGTCCAGGCGTAAAAATGGGTATCAGCCCTGCATCTGCTAAGAGATAATTTGCTCTCTCACTGTTCAAATCTTCCAGCCAATTGGTATTAAAAGCTACGGACTCCACCTTTTTACGTCTTGGATAAGGCTTTTGCCCCGAAACGTAAGGCAGCTCTCTTTTGTCTATCATCAGAGGTAGGGTTGGATATAGATCCCTGAGCTGGGCAATTCCTCCCACATGATCCGAATGACCATGTGTTAAAAAGACCGCTGCCAATGGCTTACTACCCAAATAAGTCTCCACAGCATACGGTGCCATATTCCCCATGCCTGTATCGATTAAAAAGTAGGATCCCTGATTTTCCACAATCTAGATACTAACTGGAAAGATTAATAAATCAAACCTCACTTTAAAAATATGAGGACTGATATGATATTTTTTAGCTGTATATTTTGTTGCCACTTGGTAAAAAGTCTGTTTCATCATCGTTTCTGCTTTCTTATGGAACATTGATCTCTCAACAACTAACCAGTGGTTAGTTGTTGAGGAAAGTATATCTCATTCCTCTATGTTTAGCAAGAAAAAACCGAAGCAAGGACTGCTTCGGTCGTTTATGACAATTTTCAAGCTATAATTTTTGTATATTTTGTTCAACTTCTTTTAAAAAGTGTTGACGCTTTTCCATCGTACAAGTTGCACGTCCCATATTGCCCAGCACCATCACTCGGCGTGTCTTAATACCGCAATGATTGAGAACAGCACTTTTTAGGGCTGCTACTCCATAACTATCTGGTACACTGATCCATCCTGAAAAGAGTTTATACCACCAACTGGGAGCCATAGAGGTCGCAAAAATATCCGCCGTTCTTCCTTTTAGAAGTTTACGAAATTGTTTGCCACGCAGGTAGTTCCAGATGAAATTCCCCTCGGTATTAGAAGAATAAGCAATACCCGGAGTAAAGGTACGATCAATCCAGCCTTTCATGAGGCTAGGCATGCCGCTCCACCATATGGGGTAGATAAAGATGAAATGATCAGCCCATTGAATGAGCTCTTGCGATAAAAGTATGGTCTCATCCTCTGGCATGCGCTTGCGATAGCCATAACGTAAAACAGGATCAAAGTGCAATCGACTAAGCTCTAACATTTTTACCTGATGTTGGGCAGAATCTAGGTTTGCTATCACTGTTTCATAGATAGACTGGCTAAAACTTTCTCTATCAGGATGCCCATTAACCACTAAAATATTCATACGATGTCTCCTCATCAATACCACTAGTATAAGGGGAATAAGGTTGACAGGCAAGGGATACTTTCCTATAATTTGTAGGAAATCGTACATTATGTATGAAAACTGTCTGATAAGCAACAAACAGGAGACAATTATATGACGCAAGATATCCGTATTCTCAAGACCAAAAGGGACATCGAGTCCGCACTTGTCACTCTAATTCTGGATAAGGGCTTTTATACTTTAACTGTTCAAGACATTTGCCGAGAAGCCTTAATCAGCCGTTCTACCTTTTACAGCCACTATTTAGATAAGTATGACCTATTGGAACAACTGATTACAAAGACTTTAGAGCCGCTTCAGGAAAAATTCGCTGCCAAGTACGAGGACTCTCTTGGCAATAAGGGATTAAGATATTTTCTAGAAGATATTTACCAGTTTTATCAAGAGCATACAGACCTCCTCAAGGCTTTGTTAAAAACACCCTTGGAAAATCAACAAGGCTTTGAAGATCGGTTTGATCAGCTCTGCCAGCTCTATATCAATGAGCTTTTACGTTCAGAGAATGTTCCTAGTAAGATTCCTTTAGATCTCTTAACTCAACTCTATGCCTCTATTGTTCGCTCATTGATGAAATGGACTATTGAACACGGTCCCAGTGAAGATCTTACTGATTTCACTTATCGTATGCACAAGGCTTTTTTAGACATCCTATAGCATAAGGTGATCCCGACTATCCTATTAGCAATCACGACTCGTATTTCTAGCAATAGTTATCTCCATAAAAATATCCCCAGAGGTAATCTACCTTTGGGGATTCTTATTAGTTATTAAAACTTTCTGTCAACTGCGGCACCACCTGTTTCTTACGAGAAACTGCTCCAGCGAGGAAGGCATGATTATTTTCTAATTTGAAATTAAAGGCGGTTTCAACCTTATCCATATGGCTACCCAGGGCTAAAATTTCTGAGTTTGAATTGAGGATATCTGTAATCATCAAAACAAAATCAGAGTAACCATTAGCTTCTTGGGAACTCTTGATAGCAGCTTCAATATCAGGTTGGCGTTCTAGAACTTCGGCAATATCTACTGTATTGACTTGTGCCACGCGCACATTGTTGCCATTTAACTCAAAGGTTTTGGCATCAATATCAATCAATTCTTCTGCTGACTTACTTGAAAGGTTGGTCCCTGCTTTGAGCATGGCTAAGCCATACTCTTCTAAGTTGACGCCAGCAATTTCAGCTAATTCCTTAGCCACTTGGGGATCTGACTCGTGAGTCGTTGGAGATTTGAGCAAGAGTGTATCTGAGATCAAGCCAGATAGGAGAAGGCCTGCCACTTCTTTTGGCACTTCAATATTGTTTTCTTTAAAGGCACGATAAACAATCGAAGAAGCTGATCCAACTGGCTCAACACGCATGTAAAGGGGATTAGCTGTTTCAAAGTTAGCTACACGATGGTGATCGATAACAGCGGCAATTTCCACTTCACGGATATCTGAAATCGACTGCTGGAATTCATTGTGGTCTGTTAAGATAACTTGGTTAACGCCTTCTGCTTTAGCGGATTCAACCACACGTGGTGCTTCTGCACCAAAATAATCGAGAACAAATGCTGTTTCCTCATTTGGTTCACCAAGGGCAACAGCCTCAGCATCACGCCCAAAGGCTGTCCGTTCCAAATAAGCCCACCCATAGGACGATGCAATAGCATCCGTATCAGGATTTTGGTGACCAAAAACTAAAAATTTAGACATAGTTTACCTCTATTAATGTTTATTTCTTTACCATTTTAGCAAAATTTCCCCCATAAAGAAAGGTTAAGGCAGGCTGTAAAAAACGATTGGATCACTCCAATCGCCTTAATAATCATCATTCATATGATCCCTGTCATCTGCTGATAACTCGAGGGTATCTAAATCAACAATGTAATTATCTTCGTCATCTCTATCATAACCGGCATCATAATTCCTATTTGGATAAGAATGATCTTCAGATGGCTTATTATCATGACCATCTAATCGCTTTGAAATCCAAGCAAACAGAGATCGCACTACTACTAGAAAGGCCTGATAGGCTAACAAAATTACTGATTCAATAAAAATGATGACTTCTACTATAACAACGCCAATCAGAGCCCAAGACATGAAAAAAGCGATAAACAACTGAGAAATGATCTTTTTCAAATTTCCCACTTGATCATTGTGAATGGATAAAACCTCAGTAAATAAATCAAAAATTCCTTGCAAGAGTGCTGAACGGACACCTCTTGAGGACGCTCCATCTTCTACCAGCTTGGCTCTAGTAGCTATGACATCATTATAGTCATCGAAAAATAAATCGACTCGATCACCTAGCCTAGGCTCAAAGTTGAAAGAGGAGCGATTAATTCTTTTGACCTGGCCATCTGAATTTGCTAATACGACGACCTCATCATCTATACTTAATACGCGATACATACTTTACTCTACTTTCTCGCCTCATCATATCACAAAATCACAATGGTGTCAAAATCTGTCCCCTCAAAACCCTTGTCAAATAAGGATTTGTTAGGATTTCCGCCTAGCTCAATTCCCTTGTTTCAGGGTTAATTTTACAACAGCTTCCGTTCTGGCTGTGTGAGGAAACATATCAACCGATTGAATATAATGCAGGTCATAAATTTTTGATAGAACGGTTAGATCACGGGCCAAGGTTGATACATTACACGAAATATAGACCATTTTAGCCGGCTTGAATACTGTAATAGTTTTTAGTAACTTTTCATCTAAGCCAGTGCGAGGAGGATCAACGATTAAAGCAGAAGCCTTAAATCCTTCTTCATACCACTTAGGAATCAGATCCTCAGCCTTGCCAGTTTCATAGTAGGTATTGTTAAATCCCATAGCTAAGGCATTATTTTTTGCATCTTCAATGGCTTCAGGAATGATATCCATGCCACGGACAGATTTCACCTTACCTGCAAAGGCTAAACCAATAGAACCCACTCCACAATAAGCATCTATCAGGTCATCTTCTGAGGAAACATCCAAAGCCTTAACAGCTTCGCTATACAGCACTTGGGTTTGTTCGGGATTAAGCTGATAAAAGGCACGAGGTGATAGCGAAAAATGATAATCAAGAACTCCTTCTTCGATACTATCACGTCCCCATATTATCTCTGTTTTATCACCGTAGATTTCACTAGACCTTGAGTTATTATAATTAACGGCCACCGTTACAAGCTGTGAATAGATTATGCGAAGTTCCTTCACTAGACCACTTAAACGAATATCACAGCTCGTAACAAAAATGACCTGCAGCTGAGAACTTCTTTCTGCCTTACGTACCATGACCGTTCTGACACCAGGAATTTTACGCTCATTATAAATTGGGATTTTGTACTTATCAAGCAACTCAGTAATCGTATTGATGACATTTTGAGTAAGCTCATCCTGAACCAGACAGTTTTCTAAAGGGACAAGTCTATGGGAATTCGTCGCATACAGCCCCGCTTTCACGCTTCCACCAAATGCACGTGTCTGAAACTGTAACTTAGCACGGTAATGGGTTGGATTATCCATGCCTTTTGTGGAGCGAATTTCAAATGCTTCAAATCCTTCTGGTTTGAATTTTTTCAAGGACTGTCTAATCACATCATCCTTGTATTCTAACTGTTTATCATAGCGTAGATGCATGATCTGACAGCCACCACACTGGTCATAGATTGGGCACTCTGGTACAACTCTAAAGGGTGAAGGTTTGTTGATAGAGATAATTTTTGCTTGAGCAAAATTTCGACGGATAGTTGTTATTTCACAATAAACCTCTTCTCCCTTTAATGCCCCATCAACAAACACTAGTGTTTTTTTATAAAATCCAATACCTTCGCCGTTAATCCCCATACGCTTGATTTTCAGGGGTACTCTTTGCTTTACTTTCAAATTCACACTATTCACCCTCATTAACTCTAAAAGCTCAGTACCTTATATTTTATCATTTTTGATATAATAAACCTATGAAAATAACCAAATTGGAAAAGAAAAAGCGTCTCTTTCAGATGGAAACAGATACCCAGATTGTCTTGTATATTACAGAAGATACTCTGGTACACTTTATGCTATCTAAGGGAAAAGAAATCAGTGAAAAAGAGTTAGAAGAAATTCAGACTTACGCACAATTCTCATATGGAAAAGATCTAGCTTTATACTATATTTCTTTTAAACAACGCACAAAAAAAGAAGTTCAAGACTATTTAGATAAACATGAAATTGATTCAGAAGCTATTAAAAAAATAATTACTAGTTTGCAAGCTGATAAATGGCTTGATGATCATGCCTATGCTGAATATTATATTAAGCAAAATAGCTATAACGGTGATAAAGGCCCTTTAATTCTTGTCCAAAAGTTAAAGGAAAAAGGGATCCCTCAAACTATTACACAAGACCTCTTAGAGGAGGAAGATTTTGACGTTTTACTCAATAAATTAACTAAAAAACTTATCAAAAAATATCAAAACAAACTTCCTCACCATGCCTTAATTGAAAAAATCAGTCAAACACTTTATCATAAAGGCTTTAATTCTTCTCAGATTAAACAGATGATAACAAGCCTTGATATTAATCAGGATCATGAAACTGAGGTAGAATTACTCTATAAGCAAATTGAAAAATTACTGCCAAGGTACCAAAAAAAATATGATGGCTATAAACTAAAACAAATGGTAACTCAAGCCTTAGCACGAAAAGGTTTTGACTTTGATGCGATAAACTCAGCCCTCAGGGAATATCTATAAATATGATTTTTCCCTCAAATTATGTTACACTAATAAGGAATAAATTTTATTAGAAGGTTAGTTGCCATGAAATTACCAAAAGAGGGCGACTTTATCACTATTCAGAGTTATAAGCATGATGGTAGCTTACACCGAACTTGGCGAGATACAATGGTTTTAAAAACAACCGAAAATGCAATCATTGGCATTAATGATCACACTCTGGTAACAGAAAGCGATGGTAGGCGCTGGGTTACCAGGGAGCCTGCTATAGTTTATTTTCACAAGAAGTTTTGGTTTAATATCATAGCAATGATACGAGACAATGGAGTCTCTTACTATTGTAATCTTGCCAGTCCCTACGTTATGGATGAAGAGGCTCTTAAATATATCGACTATGATCTAGATGTTAAAGTTTTTGAAAATCATGAAAAAAAACTTTTAGATGTCGATGAATATGAAGAGCATAAAAAAGAGATGCACTACTCTGAAGATATAGATTTTATATTAAAAGAGAATGTTAAAATTTTAGTAGATTGGATCAATAACGAAAAAGGACCTTTCTCAGAGTCTTATATCAAAATCTGGTACAAGAGATACTTAGAACTCAAAAGTCGATAAAGTCTCTAATTAGTCGCTTCACCCATTATTTAAAATAAGACTAATAAATTCTTTGTTATTATTAGTCTATAATATTAGCCAGGGCCTATAAGGCTCTGGCTTTTACTTTATTTACTCATTACCTTCCCCCATAATAAAGCTATAAATATTAACCGTTAAACCATATTGATACCCAGTTATCGTTATCTACCACTAGTCTTATAATAATTTAAAATGTTTCAAACACTTCCAGAATGATTTTGGCAGCATTTAACACTCTAGGAATACCACAATAATTGATATCTTGAAGAAGGATTTCAGTAATTTCTTTCTTGGTAGCACCAGCTCTTAGAGCCGCAGATGTGTGCATGCGTAATTGCCCTTCACAATCCCCCATAGCCAGTAATGTTGAAATGGCGATCAACTCCCTCTCTCTAAGCGACAAACCTTCTCTAGTATAAACATCACCAAATAATTCAATTACCATCTTAGATAAATCTGGTGATATCTTATCCAAACTCTCTTTAAATTCTAATCCAAGAGAGCCATCAATCTCTCTTAGTTTCCTAAGCCCAATAGTAAAGCGATCTTGTACCATGTTTTTTCTCTTTTCTGCTAATTTCACAATACCATATAATTGTGATATAGTAATTGTAAAACTTAAAGTGAGGTTTAAGTCAACAATTAAATGAAAATCGGAGAATTTGCTAAAAAAACAGGGCTTACAGAATCAACTATACGTTATTATGAAAAACAAGGATTTCTGAAAGCAAATCGAATCAATGGTATTAGAGAATTTGAGGAACAGGACTTAGAATTCGCTAACTTCATCAAGCGCCTAAAGGCAATGGGAATGCCTTTAAAATACATTAAACAATATGCGGATCTGAGATATCAGGGACCACAAACTATAGATAAGCGGTTCAAACTCTTGCAAGAGCACCGACAGTACTTAATCAATAAAACATCAGAGTTGCAAGATTACATACAAAATCTAGACAATAAGTTATCAATTTATCAGGAATATCTAAAAGATTAAAGAAAGACTGCATTATATACAAATAAAAAAGAGAATCGACGATCGATTCTCTTTTTAGTAATAATATTAAAGCACGTTCGCAAATGCCGGCTACATGACTTGAACACGCGACCCTCTGATTACAAATCAGATGCTCTACCAACTGAGCTAAGCCGGCCTATTATGATGCGGGTTAAGGGACTTGAACCCCCACGCCGTTAAGCGCCAGATCCTAAATCTGGTGCGTCTGCCAATTCCGCCAAACCCGCTAGAATGACCCGTACTGGGCTCGAACCAGTGACCCTTTGATT
This sequence comes from Streptococcus sp. ALY_208, assembly GCF_058314295.1. Taxonomy (NCBI): domain Bacteria; kingdom Bacillati; phylum Bacillota; class Bacilli; order Lactobacillales; family Streptococcaceae; genus Streptococcus; species Streptococcus sp. ALY_208. The sequence continues at coordinate 210,969 of NZ_JBZFUI010000003.1, forward strand.
AAAAGTCAAATGCTCTACCAACTGAGCTAACGAGTCTACGGTCCCGACGGGAATCGAACCCGCGATCTTCGCCGTGACAGGGCGACGTGATAACCGCTACACCACGGGACCTTATTAAGTAAGTCTACTCAAACTAAAATCCTTAACGTTTCATTACTTAATCTAATGGGAGTTAACGGGATCGAACCGCTGACCCTCTGCTTGTAAGGCAGATGCTCTCCCAGCTGAGCTAAACTCCCTCTAGGGTGGAAGGTTAACTCTAGCTGGGAAACAGT
>NZ_JBZFUI010000004.1:0-209729 GCF_058314295.1 Streptococcus sp. ALY_208
GCCAAGATCAAAGGGACAGCTGACTATGGTCAGCGGATCTTACTGCGCTCAGAGCTCCTCTATATGGCGACACAGGTAGCCGACGCTGATATTTCAGGCAAAGTGGCAGAGGCTATTGGTCTTATCGCAGGAGCTGAGGCGTCTGCGATCATTCTGATTAAAACCAATCGACTGCTCATCGCCAATATGGGGACGCACTTATCCGACGCAGAAAAAGAGACCTTGATGGAGCCTCTGACCATGGCAGAGCGCTGGGATAATGGCATTAAGGAGCTGGATATCTCCAGTGTTACCCAGTATCAAGCGAATATGTCTCAATTTTCTCAAGGCTTGATCAACTGTGCCCAGTCTCTGATAGCAGTAGATGCCCAAGGAGCTGACGATTTCAATAATTTACCCATGCCCTATCTGTAATGTAAAAAGTGTGAAAACGAAAGGAGTTTTATGAGTAAAGCTGATGAAGCAATAAAAGAGCAAGAACGTGAAGCGATTAGAGCAGCAGTTTCTGGTATCGTAGACAAACTGCATAAGGATGGTGAAGCCTTACAAAAGAAACTTGATACCTTATCCCAGGAGATGCTGACCTATGCACAAACGACTTATGCGACTAATATCGCTGGCGCTTTAGAAGGTCAGGCAGCAGATGCAGCATCTGGTTACCTCTCCTCTATTCAGAAGCCGGATCTTAGAAATCCTATTAAGTAGGTGTGTCGTTATGGTAGATATGCGAAAATTACAAGCGATTGAGGATCGCTACGATGAGGATCAACGGGCACTGAATCGTAAAATGGAAGAAGCTCAAGATGATTATGACTACTTTCTCCATGAGAGTACTCATCTCAAAGAGCAAGTTTATGACATTTTAGAAGGCGATATTCCTGAGGAATCTATGCGTCATCTAAACCAGATGGAGATTACTGAGGATTATCAACGGGCAGATTTTCATAGGACAATGGATGAGTTAGAAGAGCAGAAAGCTCAGCTGCGCCGAGCTTACGATGATGACGTTGAGGCTGTCTATGAGGAAGCCAGGCAACAAGCTATTAAAGAAGAGATGGCTAAGGAAAAAGAGAAGAAATCTCCTTGGTGAGATAATCTTACTCATTCACGGTCATTGTCAAAAATTTTAAAATATAAGCCTAAGTGCTAGCGACATAAGTAAGTATTGGCACTGCTTCAAATTTATGCTATAATACCTATCGGAGCAACATTTGTGCGTGAAGTGGGTCAGGGGAGGAATCCAGCAGCCCTAAGCGATGTCAGGTGTGTGCTCTTTTTTATATAGTTGCACCTAAGATCCAGCGCCGCCGGATCCTATAGATAGCCTATATGAAATATAAGAGCAGGATAAATTTGGTAAATTTATACTAAGAATAGGGAGTCTGAGCGTTTGTCTCAGACTATTTTGTTACCGTTTTCAAAAATATCCAGAATGCTCCCAAAAAGATTGAAAAATCCTTTAGAAAAGAGTAAACTAGATGGGACTATAGATTTTAAAGGGGTGTACGTAATGGTACAAGTTACATTTGATTATTCAAAAATTCTAGATACATTTATCAGCCAACAAGAGATTGATTTCATGCAACCTCAAGTATCTGTTGCTGATCAGATGCTTCGTAAGGGAACTGGTCAAGGGGCTGACTTTTTGGGTTGGTTGGACCTTCCTGAGAATTATGATAAGGACGAATTTGCCCGTATCCAAAAAGCTGCTGCTAAGATTCAATCTGATAGCCAAGTACTTGTTGTGATCGGTATCGGAGGATCTTATCTTGGTGCCAAAGCTGCTATTGACTTCTTGAACAATCACTTTGCCAACCTTCAAACAGCACAGGAGCGCAAGGCACCACAAATTCTTTATGCTGGAAACTCTATTTCTTCAAGCTATTTAGCTGATCTTGTGGATTATGTACAAGATAAAGAATTCTCTGTTAATGTCATCTCCAAATCGGGGACTACTACTGAGCCAGCCATTGCTTTTCGTGTTTTCAAAGAACTCTTGGTTAAAAAATACGGTCAAGAAGAGGCTAATAAGCGTATCTACGCTACAACAGACCGTGTTAAGGGTGCTGTTAAAGTAGAGGCTGATGCTAATAACTGGGAAACTTTTGTAGTTCCAGATAATGTTGGTGGACGTTTTTCAGTTCTTACAGCTGTGGGACTTTTGCCAATTGCTGCATCAGGAGCTGACATTACTAAACTGATGGAAGGGGCTAATGCGGCTCGCAAGACCTATACGTCAGACCAAATTGCTAATAATGAAGCTTACCAATACGCTGCTATCCGTAATATTCTTTACCGTAAGGGCTATGTAACGGAGATCTTGGCTAACTACGAACCCTCACTCCAATACTTTGGGGAATGGTGGAAACAACTAGCTGGAGAGTCTGAAGGAAAAGATCAAAAAGGGATCTATCCAACCTCAGCTAATTTCTCAACAGACTTACACTCTCTTGGTCAATTTATCCAAGAAGGCTACCGCAACATTTTTGAGACTGTGATTCGTGTTGACAAGCCACGTAAAAACATTACCATTCCTGAACTGGCTGAGGACCTCGATGGTCTTGGTTACCTCCAAGGTAAGGATGTTGATTTTGTCAATAAGAAAGCTACTGATGGCGTTTTATTGGCACATACAGACGGGGGAGTTCCCAATACATTCTTGACCATAAAGGGACAAGATGAATTCACCCTTGGATTTTTAATCTATTTCTTTGAGCTAGCCATCGGACTATCAGGCTATCTCAATGCTGTCAATCCATTTGACCAACCTGGTGTTGAAGCCTATAAGAAGAATATGTTTGCCCTCCTTGGTAAACCTGGCTTTGAAGACTTATCAGCTGAGTTGAATGCACGCTTGTAAGAAAGACACAATCCCATTCAATATACGAGAAGTGCTTGGCTGTAATAGGTTAGAATAGAATGTATAATAGAACGACTTTACTTAAGACTTTAATAGGACTTACAATATTTATACTATTATGGATATTCAACCATTTTGTACTCGGACCAATGGAAGAAGGAAGAACTAAGCTCATTCTAGCTGGGATTTCTTTTATTATATTAATTCTTTTGTTCATCTATACAATATTTTTCATTAAATTCAAGTAGAAGTAATGTCCGGAGTAGAATATTAATACGGAGTATTTGACTGTCGAAGTATTTCAAAATTCTTTGTCAAATGGTTTATTCATACTATGATTACCTCATCAATAGAAAAAGCAACGGAATTTGTCCGTTGCTTTTTCATCTATTTGAAACGTCTATCTTACTTCTCAGAAGAGAGCTCTTTTCCCAACTCAATAATATAGCGCTTCAAATCATCCTTAACTTGCGGATGCTGCAAGGCATAGTCAATCGATGTTTTCATGAAGCCGAATTTATCACCGACATCATAGCGCTTACCAGTAAACTCATGAGCAAAGACACGCTGTGTTTTATTGAGCCTATCAATGGCATCGGTGAGCTGAACTTCGTTACCAGCGCCTGGTTTTTGATTTTCCAGAATATCGAAAATCTCAGGTGTCAAAAGGTAACGTCCGATGATAGCTAAGTCACTGGGTGCCTCCTCTGGTTCTGGTTTCTCTACGAAGGTTTCGACAGAGTAGCGTCCCTTATCTCCTTGCCCTTGTGGTGCGATAACTCCATAAGCAGAGACTTCCTCGTGAGGGACTGGCATGACAGCGATAGTAGAGGCATGAGTCTCCTCGAAATCCTTGATTAATTGTTTCGTCAATGGCACAGCTGACTCATCAGTGATATCCATCAGATCATCCCCTAGCATGACCACAAACGGTTCATTGCCAACAAAAGCTTTAGCCTGAAGAACTGCATCTCCCAGACCACGGGGATGACTTTGGCGGATGAAATGAAGATTGATAGCGGTGGTATCATTGACCAGCTTGAGGAGGTCGGTTTTTCCTTTTTGCTCTAAATTGTATTCTAATTCAAAGTTGGAATCGAAATGGTCTTCGATTGAGCGCTTAGACTTACCGGTAACCACCAAAATTTCCTCAATACCGGATTTAAGCGCTTCTTCAACAATGAATTGGATCGTCGGTTTGTCAACGATCGGCAGCATTTCCTTAGCAAGTGCCTTGGTAGCTGGTAAAAATCGTGTTCCCAGACCTGCAGCAGGAATAACAGCTTTTCTAACTTTTTGCATAGTTTTGATATCCTTTTAAAATTTACAGTTGATCTTCTTGCCATTCATTTTCAGAGCGCAGTTCATTAGACATCATATTGAGAATAGATTCCTTGACATCTGCCCCTTCATAAATGGCCTTATAAATGGCTGTGGTGATTGGCATGTAGACACCGAGTTGCTGGGCGAGTTCGTAAGCCACCTTGGTAGTTGAGATACCCTCGATGACCATGCCCATATTGCGTTCAATATCTTCTAACTTTTCGCCACGTCCAAGGGCATCCCCAGCCCGCCAGTTCCTCGAGTGGATGGACGTTCCTGTAACGATTAAATCACCGACACCAGATAAACCGCTATAAGTCAGAGGGTCAGCCCCCATCTTGACACCCAGACGGGTGATCTCTGCTAAGCCACGGGTAATAACTGCAGCTTTGGCGTTATCTCCATAACCCATACCATGCAATGCTCCTGCCCCGACAGCAATAATATTTTTAAGGGCACCGGCAGTCTCAACGCCGATAACATCGGTATTGGTATAGAGGCGGAAATAGCGATTGCTAAAGATAGATTGGACATATTTAGCAGTTTCGAGTTCTTTAGAAGCCGCTGTGATCAAAGTGATATCGCGAACAATAGTCTCTTCAGCATGACTTGGGCCGGACACTACAACGATTTCACTACGCTTATCGCTAGGGATCTCTTCTTCAAGGATAGTGGATAGGCGTTCATGTGTGCTAGGTTCCAGTCCCTTAGAGGCATGCATGATGACAACCTTGTGATCTAGCAGTTCAGCGACCTGCTTAGCGACTAAACGTGTTACCTTTGTCGGAACCACAAAGAGAACAGCATCAATCCCATCCAAGGTCTCTTCCAAACTTTTGTAGGCTTTGATAGATTCGTCCAGTACAATATCCTTAAAGTAGAGGGTGTTAGTATGTCTGTCATTGATCTCATCGATCTGCTCGGGAATATTTCCCCAGATACGGACCTCATGCCCATTGTCATTTAGGACTTGAGCAAGAGCAGTTCCCCATGAACCTGGTCCTAGGACAGCAATTTTTTGTTTTTTCATAACGATTCTCCATAATACTAATATCCTACCTATTATATCATAAAAGCAGTGAAAACAAAGACTGCAGCTGACTCTTAAGAGAGGAAGTCAGGTAGGATCAAGCATTTGAAGAAAAGCTAATAAATGGCTATGGCTTAGGTGTTGAGAAAGATTGTTCTGGCTTAAAAGAGGTAGAAATACGAAAAGAGGTGGAAGGAGTCACTTTTATCATTTATTTTACGAATATAGTATAATGAGAGTATTAATTTAATTGAGGTGACACATGTCAAAAATTCGTGGTTTTCAGCTAGTCAGCCAATATCAGGAGCTGGATCTCCTTCCCAAGCGTGAGACGGCTCATGCAGCAGGTTATGACTTGAAGGTTGCTGCTCCTATGACCATTGCGCCTGGAGAAATCGCTCTAGTCCCAACTGGTGTCAAAGCCTATATGCAGCCAGGAGAAGTCCTCTATCTTTTTGATCGCTCATCAAATCCACGTAAGAAAGGGCTGGTTCTGATCAATTCAGTCGGTGTGATTGATAAGGATTACTATGATAATCCTAATAATGAAGGGCACATCTTTGCCCAGATGAAAAATATCAGCCAAGAACCTGTAAGCCTCGACATCGGTGAGCGCATCGTGCAAGCTGTCTTTGCCCCCTTTCTTATCGCTGATGGGGACGAGGCTGACGGAGTGCGTACGGGCGGCTTTGGCTCGACAGGAAACTAACTAAGAGTGGAGGATACCAACGATCGCTAAGAAAAAATCAACCTTCGTCTGCCAAGAATGTGGCTACAATTCCCCTAAATATCTGGGACGTTGTCCTAACTGTGGGAGTTGGTCTTCTTTTATTGAGGAAGTAGAAGTTGCTGAAGTCAAGAATGCCAGAGTCAGTCTGACAGGAGAAAAAAGCAAACCAACCAAGCTCAAGGATATAAGCTCGATCAATTATGCAAGAAGCAAAACAGACATGGAAGAGTTTAACCGTGTTTTAGGCGGTGGTGTCGTTCCAGGGAGTCTAGTCTTAATCGGTGGAGATCCTGGAATTGGAAAATCGACCCTGCTACTTCAAGTATCTATCCAATTAGCGTCACAAGGAACGGTCCTTTATGTCTCCGGAGAGGAGTCATCAGAGCAAATTAAATTGCGCAGTGAGCGCTTGGGAGATAGTGATAATGAGTTTTACCTCTATGCAGAGACCAATATGCAGCATATTAGAGAGCAGATTGAGCGTCTTCAGCCCGACTTTTTGATCATCGATTCGATCCAGACAGTGATGAGTCCTGAGGTAACAAGTGTTCAGGGATCGGTCTCACAGGTGCGTGAAGTGACGGCGGAGCTGATGCAGCTAGCTAAGACGAATAATATTGCCACCTTTATCGTTGGTCACGTGACCAAGGAAGGTCAGTTAGCTGGTCCTCGTATGCTGGAACACATGGTAGATACTGTTCTCTATTTTGAAGGGGAACGCCATCATACTTTTCGTATCCTGCGTGCCGTCAAGAATCGTTTTGGCTCAACCAATGAAATCGGTATTTTTGAAATGCGCTCTGGCGGTTTAATAGAGGTGTTAAATCCTAGTCAGGTCTTTCTGGAGGAGCGCTTGGATGGCGCAACCGGTTCAGCTATCGTTGTGACAATGGAAGGCACCCGGCCTATCTTAGCAGAGGTCCAGGCCTTAGTGACGCCCACAGTCTTCGGCAATGCTAAACGAACAACGACCGGACTAGATTTCAACAGAGTCAGCTTGATCATGGCAGTCTTGGAGAAGCGTTGTGGTCTTTTACTGCAAAATCAAGATGCCTATCTCAAATCAGCTGGTGGGGTAAAGTTAGATGAGCCAGCCATCGATTTAGCTGTAGCTGTAGCTATTGCTTCCAGCTACAAGGAACTGCCCACTAATCCACAAGATGCCTTTATTGGTGAGATTGGGTTGACGGGAGAGATACGCCGGGTCAATCGATTAGAGCAGCGGATTGCTGAGGCAGCCAAGTTAGGCTTTACAAAAATTTATGTCCCTAAAACAGGCCTGTCTGATATAGTCACCCCTCAAGGTATTGAAGTGATCGGTGTCTCAACAGTAGGCCAAGTCCTAAAAAAGGTATTTACTACATGAAAACACATCAAGAAACGGACATTGTCTACGGTGTCCATGCTGTGACAGAAAGCCTTCAGGCTAATACTGGAAATAAGCTCTATATCCAAGATGATCTGCAAGGAAAAAATGTCGACAAGCTCAAAGAGTTAGCAACTGAAAAAAAGGTAGCTATCTCTTGGACACCCAAGAGAAAATTAGCAGAGATGACCCAAGGTGCTGTCCATCAGGGCTTTGTTCTACGAGTATCCGAGTTTACCTACAGTGAGCTCTCGAACATTCTAGAAAAAGCAGATCAAGAGGAGAACCCCCTGATCCTTATCCTAGATGGACTGACGGACCCCCATAACTTTGGCTCTATTTTGAGGACAGCAGATGCGACAGGAGTGACGGGCGTCATTATTCCTAAGCATCGAGCTGTCAGTGTCACTCCTGTTGTCGCTAAAACGGCAACAGGGGCGGCTGAGCATGTCCCCATTGCTCGTGTGACCAACCTTAGCCAGACCCTGAATATCTTAAAAGAAGCTGGCTTCTGGGTCTTTGGGACAGATATGGATGGCACTCCCTCGACTCAATGGAACACTTCAGGAAAGTTAGCTCTTATTATCGGAAATGAAGGCAAGGGAATTTCTGCCAATATTAAAAAACACGTTGATGAAATGATCACGATTCCTATGGATGGTCATGTTCAAAGCCTCAATGCCAGTGTAGCAGCAGCTATTCTCATGTATGAGGTTTTTCGCAATAAATTATAAACGAGAGGAAGTCTTATGCCCAAGCGCAAGATACTGTTAGTGGACGGCTACAATATGATTGCATTCTGGCAGGAAACACACCAGTACTTTAAGACCAATCAGCTAGAAGCAGCTAGAGATATTTTACTCAATAAGCTCAGTCACTATGCCAGCTTTGAGCATATCGAGATTATCTGTGTTTTTGATGCCCAGTACGTTCCGGGCAGTCGTCAACGCTATGATGATTACCAGCTCAGCATTATCTTTACTGAAGAAGACGAAACGGCAGATGATTATATCGAGCGAGCAGCAGCAGAGCTAAATACAGCCCTTAATCTTGTCGAAGTCGCCACAAGTGATCTTAATGAGCAGTGGACGATCTTTTCTCAAGGTGCCCTGAGAGTATCTGCGCGTGAACTGGAAGAACGTGTTAATGTCGTCAAATCTGACTTGGACAAGATGACTGATCACATCGACCTCTACACACCCAAACTGGGCTCTTTCAACGAGGACCAACTGAGCCAACTCAAAAAGTTGATGGATGATTTGAAATAAATCATAGGTAGGCAAGGTCTACCTTTTTTGGTATAATAAGCCATTGAAAAACAGATGGAGATGACTATGACATTTAAGATTATAACGGATTCGACGGCTGACCTTGATGAAGATTGGGCCGCTCAAAATGACATTGATATTCTAGGTTTGACCATTACCTTGGATGGGACGACGTATCCGACAGTCGGGGAAGGACGTTTGACCAGCGATAAGCTTCTAGATGCTATGAATAACGGCGCTAAGCCAGTGACCAGTCAGGTCAATGTCGGTCAATTTGAAGCAGCCTTTCGCACCTATGCACAAAAAGGACAGCCAGTGCTCTACTTGGCCTTTTCTTCCGTACTTTCTGGAACCTATCAAAGCAGTACCATTGCCCGTGATTTGGTTTTAGAAGATTTTCCAGAAGCCCAAATTGAGATTATTGATACCAGAGCTGCTTCAGGGGGTGAAGGCTACCTGTCCATGGTAGCTGCTGACATGCTAAAGGAAGGTGCCAGCTTAGAGGCGACCATGGAGCGTATACAGGACATCCTGCCTCGTTTGCGTACTTATTTCTTAGTAGATGATCTTTACCATTTGATGCGTGGGGGGCGCTTATCTAAGAGTTCAGCTGTCATAGGTAGCCTGGTCAATATCAAGCCCTTGCTGTGGCTGGATAGCCAAGGTTATCTGGTGCCTCTAGCTAAGATCCGTGGCCGCAAAAAAGCTATGAAAGAAATGCTTGCCCATGCTCTCACAGACGTTAAAGAGACAACAGCCATCGTTAGTTATGCTAATGACCAAGCCGCAGCCCAGTCTCTCAAGGAGCAGTTGCTAGAGAGCCCTGCTATCTCCCGAGTACTTGTCATGCCTTTAGGTCCAATCATTTCAGCCCACGTTGGACCAAATACCCTGGCCATCTTTACCATGGGTCAGAATCCTAGATAATAAGTATCCTCTGGACAGATTGCCCAGAGGATTTTTTTAGCCAAGTTTAGCAAAATGACGTTTATAAAATATTTTTTGTAAGATATAGTTGACAAAAAGTCGATAGACTATTATTCTTAAAGAGTAGAAAATGACGCTAGTATTTAGGAGGCGCACCATGAACAAACAAAATCTTGTTAAAAGCCAAGTGATTTTTCTAAGTGGCACAGCTTTTATAGACCTTGTCATGATAGTGAGATTCATAGTAGCTAGGGATTTAGCTGGACGAATTCTAGCCGGCTTAGGAGTACTATTATTTACAGGAATGCTGGTTGCTTTAGCCTGGGGATTTAAAAAAGCTAGAGCTATTCAGGAAAAAATCGAGGCTGGAATTGAGGATGATCCAGATGTTCAAAAGATAAAAAAACAGCCGGCTTATGATGAACGTCAACTTCAAATCTATCGATCTAGTTATATCCCAGCCTTTTGGTTTATGGTAGCTGTCCTTTATACCCATACCTTTCTAGAACCGGTCATATCCGCCGATTTTATCATAAACTTGGCTATGTGGGGAGGAGCAGCTATTGTTACATCACTGTCAACTGCCAGAGGAGCCAGTCTTTTTACCGATCAGCGCTTCGGGCGTTATGCTAAATACGCTAAGGTATTTGGCTGGTTTTCTATCCTATCTGGTCTGGGCGTGATTGCCTTTCTCTTGATCCTAGAAGCCGTTACAGGTAAATGGGACTTCTTTTCTGAGCATGGGGCAGGTGGTCTGGGCGTGATTGCCTTGGCTGACTTTGCTATGGGTATCTCTATTCTCTACCGTTTTTATAAAGACAAAAAAGAGGATCAGGAATGAAAAACTTGCGACTAAAATCAGCCCGAGCAGGCAAGGACCTCACCCAGCAAGCCCTAGCAGATGCGGTTGGGGTATCGCGCCAGACCATCTCAGCCATTGAAAAAGGGGACTACAATCCCACGATCAACCTCTGTATAGCCATTTGCAAGGCATTGGATAAGTCTTTAGATGAGCTTTTTTGGCAGGACTAGTGGGCCAATAAAAAAGAGCTACCCTCTCTCCTAACAATATGCTAGAATAGAGGACATAAAACGTTCGTCAGTCAGTCTGGGTCTGGGTTATACGGGAGTCTAATCTGACCCTGTCTTGAAAATCTGAGATAGAAAAGGAAAGAAATTTATGGTAGAAACACAAAAGAAACGTTGGTATGATCGCCTGTTATACTTTGGACTAGCCCTTGCTGTTCTAGCAGGTGAGCAAGCGTCTGGAGTGATAATGCAAATTTTCCAAGGGATTATTGCAGCCGCCAAGGGTATGGATGCGTCTAATGTTGAAGACATCCTCAAGATCCACTTACCTGCTTGGCAGATAGGGATATTAATTGTAATCGACCTGATCATTACAGGGTTATCGGTCTGGTTGCTCAAGCATTACAAGTTGATCCATAAAGAGGGCTTGAATTGGAAGTTGCTCATCGGGGGCCTCCTCCTAGGCTATATAGCCATGCTAGGGATTAACACATTGGGAAGCTGGCTCATGGAGTTGCAAGGAAAGAGCGATACGGCCAATCAAACGGCCCTTGAGGAGATAGCTAAAGCCAGTCCTTTCATCTATATGCTGATATTTACAGGTTTTGTGGCTCCTATAACTGAGGAACTAACCTTCCGAGGATTTTTCCAAAAGGGAATCTTTGACAATACCTGGTGGGGATACTTGCTAGTTAGCTTACTATTTGGCCTCTTTCATTTTCCAGATAGTTGGGGAGCCTTGGTGACTTATGTAGGCATGGGCCTCGTGATCGGCTGGTTTACCTATCGTTATAATCGTTTGGAGTACAGCATTGCTCTTCATATGCTAAACAATATTATAAGCACTATCATTATATATGCTATGTTCTAATAGAATTTTCTTTTATAAAAACGCACTTTTTGCAATTCGCAAAAAGTGCGTTTTAAGTTGGTGATTTAACGATAAGCCTTGATAGTATCTACTGTCGAGCGATCCAATTTCTTGATGATAGCTTGTAGGAAGTTCTGTGCCTGGTAGAAGTCATCCATATTGTAAAGTGTCTGATGGGAGTGGATATAGCGAGCGCAGACACCGATGGTTGTGGATGGGATACCACGATTTTGTAGATGAGCTGCCCCAGCATCAGTTCCTCCCTTAGCAGCATAGTACTGATAGTTGACACCAGCTTCCTCAGCAGTTGTCAGTAGAAAGTCCCGCATGTCCTTGAGCATAATATGCCCTGGGTCATAAAAACGGATCAAAGTACCATCACCGATATGTCCTTGATCTCCATAAACATCCCCTGCCGGTGAACAGTCAACAGCAAAGAAGAGATCAGGATCAAATTGAGTCGCAGACCAACCTCCTCTTGAACATTGGCACCAGCGATTAAAGTATTTGGTAATTCTTGTCCTTTTAGATTCTCCAACAATTCACTGACCATGAGGACACCATAGCGATTATCCCAGGCCTTGCTGATAATGTTTTTGCCATTAGCCGTCAGTATAGCCTGACTATCAGGAACGATTATATCTCCTGGTGCGATACCGTAGGCTAGAACCTCATCCTTATCTGTGAAGCCACCATCGAAAATAATACTTGAAACATCAGGGAGCTTGCTTTGCCCATCTTTACCACGTAGGAAATGTGGCGGAACAGAGCCTGAAATAAGAGGAATTTCACGTCCCTGTCTCGTAAAGAGACTAAAGCGCTGTGAGCTGATGACCAGAGGATTCCAGCCACCGACAGCCACAGCCCGCAAGGTACCGTCTGGCTTGATCTCACTGACCATAAAGCCGACCTCATTCATATGAGCAGCTACCATGATTCGTGGGGCATTATTTTGAGAACTCTCTTTAACGCCAAAGATCCCCCCTAGCCCATCCGTTTCGATGCGATCGACAGTCGAGATCATTTTTTGACGTAAAAAATCACGAACCTGATGTTCATAGCCAGCGATCCCTTTGAGAGCAGTAACTTCTTGAATTTTTGAAAATAAATCTGTCATCATTTACCTCGATTCTATAAACCTATTGTAGCACAAAGTGATTACAAACCTGACTTGATTTTTCCGACTAAAATCCAATTCAACTTATCTTCTTGCAGGTCGCTTTAGTCCTGCATTTGTGTTAAAATGGATGGCATGAAATCAAAAAAATTAGTACTAACATCTGCTCTAGTGGGTCTAGCTGGTCTGGCTGCTCTAGGCTATCATCTTCAAAAGCAGGTGGAGACTCAAAAAGTTAAGCGTCAACTCCAAGAGATTCGTACCTATTTTGAAACTATGGGAACAATTCAAGTCCTCTTTATCAAGAGCTATGCTTCCCAAGGCAATCTCCTAAAGGGCGGTCTCGTCTTTGAAGATGGTCGCGTTTTGGACTTCATTTATGATGCAGGTGCTATTAGCTATCAGGAGGAAGACCATGATTAAGCCAGAGAGTTTAGAAGACTTAGCGGCCTATGTCGAAAAAGAGGGAAAATACGTTTTTCTTTTTACGGCAGATTGGTGCCCTGATTGTCAGTTTATCTATCCTGCTCTTCCTGAGATCGAGGCAGCTAATCCTGATTATACCTTTATTCAGGTAGATCGTGATGCCTTTATGCCAGTAGCTCAGCAGTGGGATATTTTTGGTATTCCTAGCCTAGTAGTCCTTGAAAATGGCAAGGAAATTGGCCGTCTGGTCAATAAACTGAGAAAAACCAAAGAAGAAATCAATCAGTTCCTCAGCGGACTAAAGTAAAGGAAGGAAAGACATGATTTTTGCATACAATAAAAAACAAGTTGGTGATGTCTTGATGGTCATCCTTCAGGATACAAAGGCACTCAAGCGTGAGGTTGAGCGCAGAGGTAAGGTGGCACGGATCTTTGAGTCCGAGACAGGGAAAACGCTAGCTTGGAATATTTTTGAAGCATCTAGCCTCATCACAATCGATGGCAATGGTCAAGTTTTCCCAAAGGATGAGGACGTGGCTATTCTCAATCAAGAGCTTGAAAAAGAAGGCTTTGAGGAAAGACTTGAAGGGGCTCCTTCTCCTGTCTTTGTGGTGGGACAGATTACCGAAATGGCAGCGCATCCTGATAGCGACCATCTCAATATTTGCCAAGTCAAAATTGGACCAGATAAAATGGTGCAAATTGTAGCAGGTGCCCCTAATGCAAGGGTTGGTCTCAAAACGATTGTAGCCCTGCCAGGTGCCATGATGCCAAGTGGGAATTTGATTTTTCCAGGCAAGCTTCGTGGTGAAGACAGCTACGGGATGATGTGCTCTCCACGTGAGCTGGCCTTACCCAATGCGCCTCAAAAGCGTGGCATCATCGAATTAGAAGATACAGCCTTAGTTGGAGAAGCCTTTGATCCAGAAAAGCACTGGAAAAATTAAGTCCCTGTTAATTTAATTAAATGTGTTAATCCCCTCTTTTTGAATGCTAATTTCTGTATCCAGACAGACTTTATTGCAGTCTCATCTCATATTAGAAAATCGGAGATTACGAAAAGAGTAATTAACCCAATAGCCTAATCTTATAGAAATCAATCAGTTTTTACTGATTTTTTTATTTTTTTCAAAAAATATCCTTATTTTCAAAATAAATTACGGATAGATAAGTAGGAGGTGAAAATATGTACAACAAAGTCGTACTCATCGGTCGTTTGGTAGCCAAGCCAGAGCTAGTTAAGACCTCGAGTGATCGTTCCGTCACTCATATGACGATAGCTGTAAATCGGCGCTTCAAGTCTCAGGATGGAGAGCGCCAAGCTGACTTTATCAGCGTCGTCTTTTGGGGAAAGCTAGCAGAGACTTTGGTTGCCTATGCGAGTAAGGGAAGTCTTCTATCCCTTGACGGTGAAATAAGAACGCGACACTATGAAAAAGACGGTCAAACGCATTATGTGACCGAGGTTCTAGGACAAACCTTCCAGCTCCTAGAGAGCAGAGCTCAAAGAGCCATGAGGGAGAACAATGGAAACAATGATTTGACCGACCTTGTATTAGAATCGGAAGAACTCCCCTTCTAACCTTATCTTAAATAATGTCTTTATTTTCCTATCCCAAAACTATCTTTCAAAAAAATTACATGAATAAGCAAGTGCCCTTTTTATTGGGTGCTTGTTTTGTTTTGAAATAGAGAAAAGAAATAAAAACAAATTGAAAGCCCTTTCACAATGTGCTATACTAGCCCTGATAAGGCACAAGGAGGAGTTGCAATGCCAATTATTTTCAGTGATATTGATGGAACACTTTTAAATCAAGACCATATCGTAACACCAAAGACTCAGGCAAGTATCAAGGCTAGTGTCGACAAGGGATTCTTATTTGTCCCAGTGTCTGCCCGTATGCCAGAAGCTATTCGACCGATTACCGAGGACTTTGGTTTGATCACACCTATCATCGCCTACAATGGTGCTCTTTTGCAGACAGACGATAAACAAACGATCGCCTCTCATTCACTAGCGATGACGACAGCTATTTCAGTGGCTCAAAAAATCGAGGAGATAGGGAGTGATTTAGCTTGGAATATCTACTCCTATCAAGATTGGTATTCCTCCAAGCAAGCTCACAGCCTGGTTGCCAAGGAAGAAGATGTCGTTGGTCTAAAATCAACGCCAGTAGAGCTATCTGAACTGACAAATTTAACAGAAGCTCATAAGGTTCTGGTCATGTGTCCAGTAGATAAGACAGATAAGGTCATGCAGATCTTAAAGGATGAATTCACCAATCTTTCTATCGCCAAGTCTCTACCCCATCTAATTGAAATTATGGCTGCTGGTATTGACAAGGGACAAGCAGTAGCTGAGTTTGCTGACTATTATCAGGTAGCTATGGAAGATACCATTGCCTTTGGAGATAACTATAATGACTTAGAGATGCTGGAGACAGTAGGACAGGCCTTTGTCATGGGTAATGCACCTGAAGCCTTAAAGGAACGTATAGGCAATATTACTCTGGATCATAATCATGATGGCATTGCGGCAGCTCTGGACAAAATCGTGTGATAGCGCCCAGATCAAAGAATAATCAAAAAAGCCAAGAATAAAGTAAGGCTTTTTTCTTGACTATTTTTGACCAAATGATAGAATAATAACTGTAATTAGCACTCGAAAGATAAGAGTGCTAAAAAATATTGGAGGTCTATTATGTTAAAACCATTAGGTGATCGTATTGTTGTAAAATTTGAAGAAGTAGAAGAAACAACGGCAAGTGGTTTTGTCTTGGCCGGTGGTTCACATGAAGCCGCAAAAGCAGCCAAGGTCTTGACAGTTGGCCAGGGTGCTCGTACATTGACTGGTGAGCTTATTGCTCCAAGTGTGTCCCAAGGGGATAAAGTATTGGTTGAGAACGGCTCAGGTCTGGAAGTTAAAGATGGTGACGATAAGGTCACTATCATTCGTGAAGCAGACATTTTGGCGATTATAGACTAATTCAAACATAAGAGAGGTAAATCATTATGGCAAAAGATATTAAATTTTCATCAGATGCACGTTCTGCTATGGTGCGTGGTGTAGATGCTTTGGCTGACACTGTCAAGGTAACGCTTGGCCCTAAGGGACGCAATGTCGTACTAGAAAAATCATTTGGGTCACCCTTGATTACCAACGACGGTGTGACTATTGCTAAAGAGATCGAATTAGAAGATCATTTTGAAAATATGGGAGCCAAATTGGTTTCAGAAGTAGCTTCAAAAACCAATGATATTGCCGGAGACGGAACAACAACAGCGACTGTCTTGACACAAGCCATTGTCCGTGAAGGGCTTAAAAATGTCACAGCTGGTGCTAATCCAATCGGTATTCGTCGTGGGATTGAAAAGGCTGTATCAGCAGCTGTGGAAGGCTTGAAAACTAATGCTCAGCCCGTGTCTGGCAAAGAGGCTATCGCTCAGGTAGCAGCTGTCTCTTCCCGTTCCGAAAAGGTTGGGGAATACATCTCAGAAGCCATGGAAAAAGTTGGCAACGACGGTGTCATCACCATCGAGGAATCTCGTGGTATGGAGACTGAGTTAGATGTTGTTGAAGGGATGCAATTTGACCGTGGTTACCTTTCTCAATATATGGTAACTGATAACGAAAAAATGGTCGCTGATCTTGAAAATCCTTACATCTTGATTACCGATAAGAAAATTTCAAATATTCAAGAAGTCTTACCCTTGTTAGAAGAAGTCCTTAAGACCAATCGTCCATTCTTGATCATTGCCGATGATGTCGATGGAGAAGCGCTTCCGACTCTTGTTCTTAACAAGATTCGTGGAACCTTCAACGTTGTAGCAGTGAAGGCGCCAGGATTTGGTGATCGCCGTAAGGCCATGCTGGAGGACATTGCTATCTTGACAGGTGGTACAGTGATCACTGAAGACCTTGGACTTGAACTCAAAGATGCTAGCATGGCTACTCTAGGTCAAGCAGCCAGAGTGACTATTGATAAAGATTCAACAGTTATCGTTGAAGGAGCTGGTCAAGCCTCAGCTATTGCTGATCGTGTTAATGTGATTAAATCACAATTAGCAACCACAACGTCAGAGTTTGATCGTGAAAAATTACAAGAACGTCTGGCTAAACTGTCTGGTGGTGTTGCTGTCATCAAGGTCGGGGCAGCAACTGAAACCGAATTGAAAGAAATGAAACTCCGCATCGAAGATGCCCTCAATGCCACTCGTGCCGCTGTTGAAGAAGGGATTGTAGCCGGTGGTGGTACAGCCCTTGTCAATGTCATTAAAAATGTTGCGGCTATTGAGGTTGATGGTGATGAAGCCACTGGACGCAATATCGTTCTGCGTGCCTTGGAAGAACCAGTCCGCCAAATTGCCCGCAATGCTGGCTACGAAGGATCTGTCGTTATTGAAAAATTGAAAAGCAGTGAGCTTGGAACAGGCTTCAACGCTGCTGATGGAAGCTGGGTAGACATGGTTGAAGCAGGTATTATTGACCCTGTCAAAGTTAGTCGCTCTGCCCTCCAAAACGCAGCCTCAGTAGCTAGTCTAATCTTGACAACAGAAGCTGTTGTGGCTGATCATCCAGAAGAATCAGCAGGTTCTAGCGCTCCTGCCATGGACCCAGGTATGATGGGTGGCATGATGTAATAGAATATCATCAGTCAGAAAAGACAAAAAAGAGCAGCGATGAAACGCTGCTCTTTTTTATGAGAGAATGAGATGAACAGTAAGTTCATCTTACTAGTATAGGTTGACCGCTATCACTTGTCTAACAAGGGATAAGGGGCGTCCAATTGGTAGATCTAGAATAATGCTAACGGATTTAGACTTTTATCCAGAGCACTTGCTAATAGACTAGAATATTAGAAATTAGCGGTAACGATACCAGGCTTTTCTTGAACTAGCTTACGGTAGAATTCCGCACGTGTCGCATAAATGTAAGGAGACAACCAAAGATTTCCAATTCCCAATGTTAATAAGGCTAATAGTGCCCAGCCCAAGAAGCTAAGATCCAGGACAAATAATTCGAACTTATGCCCGTCCATCAACTGACGTGATTTAGTAATAGCCTCCGTAGGAGCAACTTGACGTCCTTGACTGACCAAATCATCGACAATGTAGTTAGACATAGCATAAGAAATTGCGCAAAGCAACGGACTTTAAAGCAGGCTAGGCGACTGTAATTGATGATCAAAGCTTTGAGAGGTCACAGAGCACTCGATAGTTTTTCCTGTAAATGGATGAATAAAGGTGAGCTCATGAGCATGTAGCATCAGACGTCCGGAAGGATTAGGATGGTAGAGAGGATCTCCAATTAAGGGATAACCGTGATAAGAAAGGTGGACACGAATCTGGTGGGTACGACCAGTCTCCAGCTGACAGTTGACCAGTGTACAGTGCTTAAAAGACTTTAACTTGGTGACATGAGTTATAGCTGTCTGTCCTCCCTTAGAGGTGACTATACGTTTGCGCCGATCATGTCTATCGCGCCCAATTGAGTCTTTATAGCTAAGAGAATCCGACCTAAAGTTTCCGTCTACCAATGCCCAGTATTGACGACGAATTTTCTTATCTTCCAGCAGACGATTAAGAATCGGTAGGACAAAAGGATTTTTAGCGAAGAGAACCAGACCGCTAGTCTCCTTGTCCAGACGATGGACGACATAGCAGGTCTTGCCGACATAAGCAGAAACATGATTGATCAGAGCAATCTCTCTTGGATCATTGCCATGTGTTTTCATTCCTTCAGGCTTATTGACGACAATGAGATGCTCGTCTTCATAAACGGCATCAATGAGTTTTGGATCTCCCATCGGAATAGATTTTTGGGGATAGTCTTCATCATCGAACAGCAGAGTAATAACATCCCCTGCTTGGACGGGACTCTGCCAGTTGATGGGAGAGTGATTGACTAGCAGGTGCTTTTTGGTTCGTAGAAAATGTCTGATCTTACGAGGGACCAGCCAATGCGATTCAAGCAAATCCTTGACAGTGCTGGTTCTAAAATGCTCGGGCAGCTTAATGGTAATTGTCATAGTCATGGTCTGATTTTATCATAAAAGAGGTTTTCCTCCTAGATTTCAGGAGTTTCTTGCTATAATAAAGCTATGAAGTTTTTAGACCGTATCAAAAAAATAAGCCAAACTCTTGGCCAAAAAATTTTTAACAAAGAAGAAAAAACGCTTGAGCAGGAGCCCAGTGATGAACTGAGTATGACACAAAGATTAGAGTCACTCCAAGTCGAAGAAAGTCCTTATCATCGCAGTCAAGGCCATAAACACCAGTCACGCCTTGATAAATTTATTGATAAGCACCCCAAGCTGTCCTTTCTTAAGGTGATCATCCCAGACAGGCAGTCTTGGATCCGACGCTTCTGGAGACGCTATCAGATCACTAAAATTTTAGTGATCGCTCTGACCTCCCTGGTGCTCTTTATAGCAGCCTATCTTTTTTATCTGGCAAAGACAACCAATGTCTCTGATCTGCAAGAATCTCTCAAATCCTCAACCGTTATCTATGATAAAAATGGTCAAAAAGCTGGGGATCTGATGGGAAATAAGGGAACTTATGTTGAGTTAGATCAGATTTCTGATGATTTGGAAAAGGCAGTCATAGCCACCGAGGATCGCTCTTTCTACAAAAATAGTGGTATTAACTACAAACGTTTCTTTTTAGCCGTTTTGACAGGCGGTAAGTTCGGTGGGGGATCCACTATCACCCAGCAGCTAGCCAAAAATGCCTACCTCAGCCAAGAACAAACGGTAACACGTAAGGCCAAGGAATTTTTCCTAGCAGTAGAAATCAATAAAAAATACAATAAGAATCAGATCTTGACCATGTATCTGAACAATGCCTACTTCGGAAATGGAATATGGGGGGTCGAAGACGCCAGTCACAAGTACTTTGGTACCAGTGCGGCTAATCTGACGACTGATGAAGCTGCCACTCTAGCTGGGATGCTTAAAGGGCCAGAAATGTATAACCCTCTGAACTCCTTGGAAAATGCTTCCAATCGGCGAGATACCGTCCTCCAAAATATGATGGCTGCTGGGTATTTGAAAGAAGGCGATGCCAAGAGTTTCCAAGCCGTTGACATGAATTCTCGGCTATCAGACGATTATGCTGGTAAAATTGAGGAGTACAACTATCCATCTTACTTTGATGCGGTGGTCAATGAAGCCATTAATAAATATGGCATCTCAGAAAAAGATATCCTAAACAATGGATATAAGATCTATACCGAATTAGATACCAATTATCAACAGGGAATGCAGACTGTCTATGCCCAGACCTCCCTATTTCCAACATCTGTCTACGATGGCAGTACAGCCCAGTCAGCTAGTGTTGCTGTAGATCCATCAAGCGGAGGTGTCCGTGGATTAGTCGGACGTATCGGCGATGTCAGTGACCCGACCTTTCGTTCCTACAACTATGCTACACAATCGCAACGTAGCCCCGGCTCAACCATCAAACCTCTAGTGGTCTACTCACCAGCCGTAGCTGAAGGCTATGATATTGATGAAGACTTGCCAAATACGGTGCGGGACTATCAGGGCTATACCCCTGAAAATTATAATGGCTATGAGTCTGAAACAACGCCTATGTACCAAGCTTTGGCCAATTCCTACAATATCCCTGCTGTCTATCTGCTCAATGAGATGGGGGTCAGCACAGCCTTTGACTATGGGAAGAAATTTGGCCTAAATATGGATAAGGTTCCCAAGAATCTAGGAGTAGCACTGGGAGGAAGTGTGACGACCAATCCTCTAGAAATGGCTCAAGCCTACTCAACCTTTGCCAACAATGGTGTGATGAATGAAAGTCACTTTATTACCCGTATCGAGACGGCGTCTGGTAAGCCCTTGGTCGAGTACAAGTCAGCTTCGTCACGTGTCATCAGCAAGTCAGTCAGTGATAAGCTAAACAGCATGATGCTAGGAACCTTTTCTAACGGGACAGCGGTCAATGCTAATGCCTATGGCTACACTATGGCTGGTAAAACAGGGACAACAGAGACTGATTTCAATAAGGACTTGGTCAGTGACGAATGGGTGATCGGCTATACACCAGATGTGGTGATTGCTCAATGGGTCGGCTTTGAACATACTGATAAAAATCACTATATCGTTGGCGATTACAGCTCATCAGATGCCGTGTTTAGCCAGGTAGCCAGCTACATTCTGCCTTATACCAAGGGCACTCAGTTTAAACAGCAGAACGCTTATATGACAGACGGCCAAGAGCTAACCTATGATCCTAATAGCCAAAATAGCAATGAAAACAATCAAGAGTCCAAAGGAATCGTCGACCGTATCGGTGATGCAGCTAATGACGCCAAAGATAAGGTTGGTAAAGCTGTGGAAGACTCAGGAATAATCGATAAAGCCAAGGATGCTTGGGACAGTTTTACCGGCTTGTTTAGCTAGCACCTAGCCTAACTCAGCTCTACTAGTGAGAGCAATAGTGCACTGTCCCCCTTGCACCCTTTGGTCATTCATGCTACAATAAACAAGATAAAGCTTGAGATATCTTTTACTGGAAAAGCTTAAAGGGAACTATTGGTTCTGACTAAGGGTTTTCTAGAGAGATAGAGAAACATTGGAGGTTGTCATGGCGCAGAAAAAAGCAAGCTTGGCCTGCTCAGAGTGTGGGTCCCGTAATTACTCGATCAGCGTGAGCAGCACTCCAAAACCAAGACGCTTAGAAGTCAATAAGTACTGTAAGCATTGTCAGCGCTATACCCTGCACAAGGAAACGCGCTGATAACTGAGGGACACATAAAGGGGAGATACCGTGAAATTTATTGCTGGAATTTTTCAGATTTTAGAAGAGACGAACTGGCCATCGCCAAAGCAACGTTGGATTGATTTTATAGCTGTTATTGAGTATACGGCCTTCTTTACGGCAATCATATATGCCTTTGATTTCGGTTTACGATTTGCCATGGACTATCTATTAACCAATATCAACCTACCATTTTAAAAATGACTAAAAGCCCTAGTTTGTTCAATCTTTCTAGGGCTTTTCTTTATCGATAAGAGAACTAAAACAACCACCCGATTTTATCGAGTGGTTGTTTTTTAGTAATGTAAGCTTATCCGGCTTGGAAAGCACTGCGTTCTTTGTCTGATATAGAGTCGTCGCTATCGCTATCACCGGTAGTAGGTCCTTTTTCCCAGTCTGAAAATGATCTACTGTGATCTTTTGCATCTTTTTTAATTTTATTAGCATTAGACTTAGATAAAGCCTCATAACGTTCCATATAGACCGGATCATCATCTTCGTAGTAGACGATAGTCAAATCACCGTCTATCATAAAATATTTTGCCTCTAGTTCTTCGATATCGCCATCGTAAGCATCCGCATCTGATTCTTCCTTAGCGTAAACATAGAGAGGGAGATACTCCTTGTAATCATTGTCATCAGCACGAACACCGAGACTATGATCCTCAGAGTGGATGGTCATCTCCAAGCTAGGGTGGCTAGGAACAGAGAAATAAGGGGTTACGAATGTTGGATCTAGCTTTTTAAGTTCTGAAACAGTATCAGACTCATCATAGTAATCACCTAGTTCATCAAGAAATTCTGATACATCATAACCGCCATAAAACTTCAAGGTGTCATTATCTTCCGTCACATAGAAGTTAGCTTCGAGATAGTCATAGTCATCTTCATCTTCAGTATTAATACTACCATTTTTATAGAAGCTGTCCCAATCATCATCCTTGTAGATAGAAGCCTCTTTTAATTGCCAATCACCACTGATGTTCTGAACATCTGCTTTTCTTTGACTTCTGGAGGCAAAGATACCCAGAAAGATCATAAGGATAACCACAACGGCAGTCAAGGTAAGATTGAGCCATAAAGGCCAGCCTTTTTTACCAGGTTTCTTTTTGAAGAAACTCATAAACTTATTAGGAGCTTTAGGCGCAGGTGCTGACTGAAAAGTCATGTTAGGGTTTGCCTGCTGGTTAGTAGCAAATACCTGTGGGGCAGCTCCTGGATTAGAAACTGCAGGATTGGGATTGACCTGTGGAGATACTGGTGTGTTGGCAGGACTGACAGGCTCTGCTGGTGCTTGGGCAGCAGGCTGTGTCATTTTAGGGCTTGCAGGTGCTGGGGTCTCAGCTTCCTGGATAGGTGCTGTTTGCGAGTTTGACTGAGCATCCGGCGTAAACTCCCCAGCAAGTCTTCCCTGTTCAAAATCAGCAGGACTAGGTTTACGACCGTTGATCAGTTCGAAAAACTCAACCCATTCTTTTTCATTCATCATCTCTATAGTCTCCTTGTAAAACAAACAAAATCTACTCAAAAAGTTATATAGCTTATAGCTTTGAGCTGGATCTTAGAGCGGCAGCTGAGTCTACAGCTGGTTCTCTTTGATACATACTGTAGCATTATACCATTTTTTAAGAAAATTAAAAATGTAAAAAAGACCAATCTATGTTATAATAGTGGCAAAGAAAAAAGAAAGCCCTAAAAGGCTTTTTTATTATGAAAGGAAATGCCAATGTTAGACTCATTTGATAAGGGCTGGTTTGTCCTTCAAACCTACTCAGGTTACGAAAATAAAGTAAAAGAAAATCTTTTGCAACGTGCGCAGACTTACAATATGACAGAAAATATCCTACGTGTCGAGATACCGACTCAGACAGTCAATGTTGAAAAAAATGGACAAACCAAGGAAATCGAAGAAAATCGTTTCCCTGGCTACGTTCTTGTTGAGATGGTCATGACGGATGAAGCCTGGTTTGTTGTCCGTAATACACCAAATGTCACTGGTTTTGTAGGCTCTCATGGTAACCGCTCAAAACCAACACCTCTTTTGGAGGAGGAAATCCGTGCCATCCTTCTATCCATGGGGCAAACAGTCGATGTCATTGATACCAATATTAAGGTTGGTGATGTTGTTCAAATCATTGACGGAGCCTTTATGGGACAAGAAGGACGTGTTACTGAGATTGAAAACAACAAGGTCAAAATTATGATCAATATGTTTGGCTCAGAAACAGCAGCTGAAGTAGAGCTTTATCAAATCGCAGAACTATAAGAGTGAGTGGGCAAAAAGTTCTCTGTGCTAGTCCAGTAACTGTAAAACACTATCAAAGAGTTTGGAGCTTTTGCTTCAGACTCTTTTTATAGAGCAGAAAAAAACATAAATTTCCTTAGAAGTGAGGAAAAAATATATATGGTCATTCTTACTTTTTCCTCCTATAATTGAGATGAAATGGCAGAGGTAACCGTTATGGACCTCCGCCTAACAAAGTTTTTAGTATCAGGAGGGAAAAATGTCTAGATTACCAAAAGATTTTTTATGGGGTGGTGCAGTAGCAGCCCATCAATTGGAAGGTGGCTGGCAGGAAGGCGGCAAGGGAATTTCCGTTGCTGATGTCATGACAGCAGGCCGGCATGGTGTTCCACGTGAGATCACTGATGGTGTGATTGAAGGCAAATACTACCCCAATCATGAGGCCATTGATTTTTATCACCGCTACAAGGAAGATATCAAACTCTTCGCAGAAATGGGCTTTAAATGTTTCCGGACCTCTATTGCTTGGACCCGCATCTTTCCAAATGGGAATGAAACTGAGCCCAATGAAGCAGGCCTGCAGTTTTATGATGACCTCTTTGATGAATGTCTCAAATATGGTATAGAGCCGGTTGTGACCCTGTCGCATTTTGAGTTGCCTTATCATCTGGTTACTGAATATGGTGGCTTTACCAACCGCAAGGTTATTGATTTCTTTGTTCGCTTTGCAGAAGTTTGTTTCCGTCGTTATAAAGACAAGGTCAAATACTGGATGACCTTCAATGAAATCAACAACCAAGCCAATTATCAAGAAGATTTTGCACCTTTTACTAATTCAGGTATTGTCTATAAAGAAGGCGATGACCGTGAAGCTATTATGTACAGAGCAGCCCACTATGAATTGGTAGCGTCTGCGCGTGCGGTCAAGATTGGTCATGAGATTAATCCTGACTTGCAGATTGGTTGCATGATTGCCATGTGCCCTATCTATCCGGCAACCTGTAAGCCATCTGATGTTTTGATGGCGCAAAAAGCCATGCAAAAGCGTTATTACTTTGCTGATGTACATGTGCATGGCTATTATCCAGAACACATCCTAAAATACTGGGAACGTAAAGGCATTGATGTTGATGTGACTGACCAAGATAAGAAAGACTTATTAGCTGGAACCGTTGATTATATCGGCTTTAGCTACTACATGTCCTTTGCCATTGACAGTCACCGTCCAAATAACCCACATTATGACTATCTGGAAACGGAAGACTTGGTCAAAAATAACTACGTTAAAGCATCCGAATGGGACTGGCAGATTGATCCTGAAGGCCTGCGTTATGCTCTCAACTGGTTTACTGATATGTATCACCTGCCGCTCTTTATTGTAGAAAATGGTTTTGGTGCTATTGACCAAGTGGCAGAGGATGGCATGGTACATGATGATTATCGGATTGATTACCTAAAGGCCCATATTGAACAGATGATTAAGGCTGTTGATGAAGACGGTGTTGATCTCATGGGCTACACACCTTGGGGCTGTATCGACCTTGTATCTGCAGGAACAGGGGAAATGCGCAAGCGCTATGGTTTTATTTATGTGGACAAACATGATGATGGCACAGGAACCTATGCCCGTTCACCTAAGCAATCATTCAACTGGTATAAAGAGGTCATTGCTTCAAATGGAGAACACTTATAGTCTGCTAGATGCGTTATTAAATCTAAGACTATAATCCATCTGAATGGCTTCTAAAAATAGTCAGAGAAGGAAGGGTGATGTTTATGTGGCATACTATTTTGAATAGCTTACTTGCCATTGCTATACTAGTCCTAATGGTTTACCTTGTTTTGTGGGTAAGAAAAAGAATAACCACGCCGACCTATCAGGGGAAAAATGGCAAGCTGACGAGCACATACTTCATTAGTTTTAAGGAAACTGATAAGCCGGATATTCGCCAAAATGCCAATCTGATGAATGTTTTATCCATAAAATATGAAACGCCAGATGGTTTTGTCGTTGCATCAACCATCAATGATGTTAAATTGCGGCAGTTAATCATGCAAGAATATCAGCTTAAGCTCAAAAACGTTATCATCACTTACCGGCAGGTTGTTTAAGTGGACTTATTATAAAGGCAAAAGACCAACTGAAAAAGTTGGTCTTTTTTAGCGGAAATTTTAAAGAAATAGATTTCCAAAGTTTCCGTATCAATAGAGATATTTTCCGCTGGGATACGGAAAAAGTAGCTATGCATATATTGAAAGCGCTGTTATATAATGAAACTAGAAATAAACGAAAAGGAGCCTCATGTTATGACAAAACAAGCTTTGATTATTTGTGCAGGTGGTATGTCTTCTTCCATGATCGCTAAAAAGACAATGACCATGTTGCAAGAACAGGGAGAAGACATTGAAATGGATGCCGTTGGTGTGCCAGAAGGTCAAAAACGCATTGAAGCAGATAAATACGACCTCTATCTGGTCAGCCCTCAGACAAAAATGAATTTCAAGCAGTTGGCAGATGCTGCTGCTAAAAAGAACAAGCCTATCGTTCAAATTCCTCCACAAGCCTATATCCCTATTCCAATGGGAATTGAGAAAATGGCAGCCTTGGTTAAGGAAAATATCTAAATTTAGTGAGAGGAGAGTGTCTCATGCTGAACAAACGTGAAAGACAAATTCTCCAGATTCTTATTAAAAACAAGGATCACTATACAACCAGTCAAGAATTGGCTGATCAACTTGAGTGTTCAGATAGAACGATTCGGACCTACTACAAATCCTTAGTGGATAAGCTATCTGCCTACCCTAGGTTAGAGTTGACCTCAAAGCAGGGACATGGATATAAATTGGATATTTTAGATGATGAAGAATTCTCTGATTTTTTGGAGGAGCAGCATCTCAATCTATCCCAGCTTCCTTATAGGGAAGTCTCTGATATCAACGACCGTTACAACTATTTACTCAATAAACTTCTTTTTGAGCAAAATGAAATTTACTTTGATGATTTAGCTGATGAGCTCTATGTCAGCCGTTCAACCTTGTCCAGTGATTTTAAAAAAATTCGTGAAAAATTTACTCCCTACCATCTAAAAATTGAGAGTAAGCCTAATAGAGGTGTTTATATCACTGGTAGTGAACGTGATAAGAGACGCTTTATCATGGATTATTTCATCAGTTCGGGATTCGTTAATACCCTGCATACCTACGTTGATAATGATCTATTGAGTCAAAAGATTAGCTTTGAAGAACTCACGATTATCGTTCTTGATGAATGCCGAGAAGGAGAATTAAAGCTCTCCGATTATGTTATTCAAAACTTAGTCATTCACATTGCTCTAGCGATTCGTCGAATTACCGAAGGGTTCAAGATTAGTAAACTTACCGAGGCAGTCGATATTGCTGACCGCTATGAGCGAAAAATTGCCCAGCGTATCCTAGATAGAATCAGCTTGGTGACAGGGATCGATTTTCCCAGTGAGGAAGTCGATTACATCACCCTACATTTAGTAACGAAAAAGCAAGCTAATGCCAATCACATCGTCCAGGAGCAGGAAGATCGTATTCGAGAAGAGTTGCTGGCAGCCATCGATACACTAAATCCAGCTGTCAAAAATGATTTTCAGTTGATCGAAGGCCTGCTATCCCATCTCTCAACCATGCTGATACGCTTGGAAAACGAGGTAGTCTTAGATAATCCGCTGACGGATGAGATTGAGAACAAATATCCAGATATGTATCAACTGGCTGAAAAGACCTTGTCGCTCATGCCGGCCTTCAGCCAGTTTTCTGTATCAAAAGATGAATTGGCTTACATCGCTCTTCATTTCATGGCGGCTAAAGAACGCTACAAAGAGCATACCAAATACAATATCCTCGTTATTTGTGCAACAGGTTATGGCAGCGCCCAAATGCTCAAAAGCCGTATTGAAAACGAATTGGGAAATATCGTCCGTATCCTTGATGTTATTGGCTACTACGAGATTAGTGATGAAAAGCTAGAAGGCATTGATTTTATTGTTTCATCGATTGATCTCTCCACCCTTATTTTCAACATTCCAGTATTTACAGTATCTGTGTTTTTAGATGATGAGGAGATTAGTCATATCAGGCAAGAAATTGCTGGTTTTCAACAAAAGAAACGCATCAGTCATATCACAAAGAAAGATCATAGCTCATTAGAGCAAGTTTTTGATGAATTTTTTGCAAAAGAATCCTTCTTCATTTTTGATAATGCTGAGAAAGAGAAGGTTATCACCCAGCTTATCCATAGCATTGCTGACTATGAAGGTCATCACTTTGAAAGTCGGATGTTAGAGATGGTTAAGCAAAGGGAGCTGATGAGCTCGGTAGTTTTTAGCGATAGCATAGCAGTTCCCCATCCGCTGAAAGCGGTTGGGACCAAGCATCGTGTGGCTGTCGCCCTTGTTCGTCAAGGGTTACAGTGGAGCGGTGATTATCCAAGGATTCGACTGATATTTTTGATTTCTATGTCTGTCTATGAAAATGATGCCTTGCCGATCATTGCTAGCAGTATTGCCGACTTAGTTGATCAATCGGAACTACAGTCTAAAATCTTGACCTGCCAAACTTTTGAAGAGTTTAAAGCGCTATTTTTACAATTAGGAGAAAGGAATTAAAGGTATGAATACAGAAGAGTTACAGGTTGCCGCATTTGAAATCATCCTCAATTCTGGGAATGCGCGTGCTATTGTCCATGAAGCCTTTGACGCTATGCGACAAGGAGATTATGACCTTGCCGAAAAAAAATTAGATCAAGCAAATGAAGAATTCTTAAAAGCTCACCAGTCACAGACTGATCTGCTACAAGAGTATGCTAGTGGTACAGACATCAAGGTAGAAATTATCATGGTACACGCTCAGGATCACTTGATGACAACCATGACCCTGCGGGAAGTAGCCTTGGAAATGCTTGAGTTGTATAAAAAAATTGACTAAGAGGAGGGAAGCTATGGCCGCCTTGACGAATGGAGAAAAAGCAAAAATTGATAACCTGAGAAAAGAAAATGGAATCAAAAACATGTACTACACACGTTATTTTTTGATACGCTATACAGTTGTCTTTTTCTTCTTTGCCAATCTTTATTGGTTTCTATTATTGTCATCATCACATAAATTGGGTATGTCATTTTTGCCTATACTACTAGGCGGTATGGGAGCTATTTGTACGTGGGAACAGTACCAGATGTACACACGTGAGCAAAAACCTGCTCGTATAACACAAAATTATTTTTATATTAATATTGCTGTCAATAGTGTATTAATTTTACTAGCACTATTTAATCAGCACAGATATTTTTTCCCTTTTCTCTCAAGTAATGTAACCGCTCGTTTGTTTATTATTATTATTTTAATGTTAGGAATATTAATATCTGTATGGATGTTAAGAAAACTGTATCGAATCAATCAAAAAACAGATCGGCAGTATTATCGCATTCAAGAATATCTAGCAAGTATTAAATAGTATATTATTTCACACTTTAAGGAGGTTCGAGATGAATAAAGTGTTTGAATTCTTAGAAAAATACCTAATGGGACCGATGAGTATTGTATCCACTTGGCGGCCTGTTCGTGCTATCGTCGCTGCAGGGATGGCTTCTATCCCTTTCACCATTGTAGGATCAATGTTTCTCGTAATTAGTGTTATTCCACAAGCTTTCCCCATGTTGACTTTTTTGAAAGACATCTGGGCGGGATCTTTTGATAAAATTGCACCTTTGTATTTGCAAGGCTATAATTGTACGATGGGGATTTTATCGCTCTATTTTGCCATTGTTATTGGCCATGAGTACACTAAAATTTACGCTGAAGAAAATGGAGAAAATGTTGACCCTGTTTACGGAGCACTCCTTTCTGTCTTCGCCTTCTTCCTAACAATACCACAATTAATTGTTTCTAAGGGAGCATTTGACTATCTGAACGTTAAAGGTGCTACTATCAATGGATGGACAATTGGTAGTAATAGTCTAGATCGCTTATCTACTGCTGGTATGTTTACAGCTATCCTAATGTCCATATTAGCCGTACAATTATATAGACTTTGTATCAATCGTAATTGGGTTGTTAAAATGCCTGATGCGGTACCAGAAGGTGTGTCACGCTCATTCTCAGCATTGATTCCAGCTGGTGTCGTTGCTGTTGCTATTCTTGTCATCAATGGTGCTTTTATCGCCCTTGGAACAGATATTTATCAGGTGATCGCCATTCCCTTTGCTTTCGTTCGTAATATTACAAATAGTTGGTTGGGTATAGTAGTCATTTATCTTCTTGTACACGCATTGTGGATCGTAGGTATTCACGGCGCTAATATCGTCATGGGGCTTGTTAACCCAATACTTTTGACCAATATGGCTGAAAATGCCCATGGTTCTCATATTGCTTTTGCTGGTGAGTTTACCAATTCATATGTTACTATTGGTGGTTCAGGTGCAACATTACTTCTTTGCTTCTATATTGCTTTCTTAGCTAAAGCACCACAGCTAAAACTGCTTGGGCGTGCATCTTTAGGACCTGCCGTTTTCAATATTAATGAGCCATTAATTTTTGGTATGCCGATTGTGTACAATCCGCTTTTAGCACTTCCATTTATCATTGCTCCGATTGTTAGCGCTTCAATTGGCTACTGGTCAGTTAAACTAGGCTTTGCAGGCTTCTCCATTTCGCAATCTCCTTGGCCAACTCCTGTTGGACTTAATGCCTTTATTGGAGCACCAGGTTCAGGAGCTTTTGGAGCCTTCTTGACAGCAATTGTCTGTGCTATCGCTGCCTTTATAGTATGGTATCCATTCATCAAAATGTATGACAATAAACTTCTGAAAGAAGAACAAGAAGCACAGTAAGTTGACAATATTTGGAGATGGACAGAAAGTCCATCTCTTTTTATACCATCGTAGCAAAAAATTGCAATTCCTTCTGGCTTGGTTTATGATAAAACCAATAACTAAAGTGAGGTACTCTTATGTTAACATTTGATCAAGCTGTTGCCCTGATGGAGCCTATTACAGCACTTGCTGCCCGTGAGAAAATTGATGCAAAAGAGAAATTTATTCTCTTTATCGGTCGCCCAACTTGTCCATTTTGCCAACGTTTTGCACCTAAATTAGGTCAGGTCATTGAAGAAAGTGGCGCTAAGGTATACTATTTACACAGTGAAGATATGAGTCAATTTGAGGAAATCCAAGCTCTACGCCAGCGCTACGGTGTGGCGACAGTTCCAGGACTTTTGGTTGCACAAGATGGCTCTGTAAAGGTTGTCTGTGACTCATCCTTGGCACCAGAAGATATTCAAGACTTCATCGCCTAGTCCCAAGCTATAAAGATAAGTTTATAAATCAATGTCTTGTAGCAAATAAAAGTGACCATATAATAAGGCTGAGAACTTTGTCTCAGCCTTTTTTATGATATTTTTACAATTCTGGAAAAAGCTTTTCAATGACTCGAGTTGAGACAACCTGTCCTGGTCCTTGAGCACAGTAGGTGTGCATATACATGAGAGGGTTGAAATTAAGTTCAATGCAGGTTGCATTAGGCGATTGTGGTGAAAATGCTTGCTTGTAGTCAGGGATGATCAGATCAACCCCGCAGACCCAAGCCCCTACGGCATCCGCCATTTGAGCGGCCAGCTTTAGATAACTAGGATGCATCTGCTCAGTCATATCAACCGAATCTCCCCCCGTTGAGATATTGGAGTTTTCCCGCAAATAAACACGCTTATCCTGATCTGGAATACTATGCTGTGTGTAACCTTGCTGCTCCAGCATGAGCCGTTCAATCTCTCCTAGCTGAATCTTTTCAAGAGGAGAGCGATGTCCCGTTCCCCTTAGTGGGTTACGGTTTTTGATAGCAACGAGCTCTTCTATAGTAGAATGACCATCTCCGATCACATGAGCAGGCTGCCTTTGGAGGACAGCTAAGGTTTCTCCCTCCAATACGAAGAAACGATACTCGGTTCCAGCAACATAGTCTTCAACTAAGATACTATCATCCTCAGCCAGGGCTAGCTGTACAGCCTTGATATAATCGTCTCGGCTGACGCCTTCCTTAAAAATTGAGATACCCAAACCAAAATTTGTACTCTTAGGCTTGATGACAATAGCCTTTTGGCGAAAATGCGCAAAATACTGGAGAGCCTCATCTAAGTCATGAAATTCATAGCCACCTGGTACCGGAAAGCCAGCTTGTTGCAGAATTTTTTTGGTGACCGTTTTATTTTCCATAACCAAGGGTGTTACATAGTTATCCCTAGCAGTCATATTGCCATTTTTGACATATTCGATATGATCGCCAAAACTTAATTTGAGGAATTGATCGCTTTCATCTAAAATTTCAAGTGACAGCCCCTTTTGGATAGCATCAAACATGATGAGCTGAGTTGAGAGTTCCATGCTTTCAAAGCCCTTGAGTGCGTAAGGCGCCTGCCAAGCTAAATCGCTGTAAGTCTGTCCTTGTTGACGCCCTAGAGTCTCCAAGGACAGGCTAGTGATGTTTTGGCTCAGACGTCCGGCTACTGTCAGCTCAGGGTTAGCGAGTTGATGTTCGATGTCAGATAAAAGTTGCCCATAGCGATCTGGCAGTTGGAAATGAGAAATAAGTTCTCGCATAGCCGTAAGGATAATCTCTGGATCAGCTGCTTCAGGCAGAGGTTCCAAAGGTCCAGCCTTAGCGATAGTGTCATTCAGTTCTCTAGCTTGCTCAAGCTCTTTGTCGACCTGTTTAGGCTGGTCTAGCCAGAGTAAAGCTAGGATGAAGAGGTGCATAGTATCCAAGGTGGCTTGGCTGATACCTAAGGGATCAAAGGGATCGAGGTCAAAGCAACGAAATTCCAGATAGGTAATCCCTTGCGTCAGAAAGTCTCGACTGCGCTTGGCTCCGCGTAAACGCACGGGCGAATAAAACTCTTTCTCAGCGATTAAGCGGCCATCTGCGACGCAGGCCTCAATATCAGTGACATACTGCTCCAAACTACTGTATGAAACACTGATATCTGATTTATTGACATAGCCCAATGAACTGTTTCGAATAGAGCGAACAGCTGACTCTAGAGAGCTATCAAAAAATCCTTTTTCCGCAATAGGGCTGGCACCATATAAATAGGTCAGCAGCCAGTGGTACTTGATAAAATTTTGAGCCAGCTTAAGATAGAGAGCATTTTTGAAAGCCAGGAGATCGCTATAGCCGCTCTGCTCAAAGAGTTTCTGCATAAGATCTTCTCCCAGACCAAAATTATAGTGAATTCCAGAGATAGACTGCAGTTTTTTCCCATATGTGTCAGCTAAATGCTGGCGATAATGGTATTCAAATGTATCCTCTAGCTGAGCAATGACAATAGCAGACTCCTCAATCCTAGGTGGCATGGATAAGGGCCACAAATATTCGGAGCGATCAATAGAGCGTCCGGCAACATCAGTAATGCCCTTTAAAAAACGCCTAGCTTCCTTAGTTGAATGAGTCACTGGTGTGATGAGTTCAATCTGTGCCTCACTATAATCCGTTTGGATGTAAGGATGGAAATTCCGACTTCCTAAGACTTTAGGATGTTGGAGCTCAGAGAGCTGGTGATCTTGCCGATTGATTCTCAGTGCCTCTCTTTCCAGACCAAAGGATCCCTCAAGAATCGCTAAGTCAGCAGAGCTTTCTTGTAAGATTTGGTTAATTGTCATAGGCGTAGTCTCCTTAAAATAAAACAGTAGTCTAAACGACTTTACTATACACCAGATGGGCAGTTAAACTCAACTTTTCGCTATCCCTCTCTAAGACTAGCAGCAATATCCGAACATTTGTTCGGAGCAAATAGATTCATATGAAAATAAATTCTGGAAAAAGTTTTGCAAAGTGCTAGAATAGAAACATATCTCAGGTATAAAGGAGAATACTGATGTCAAGAAAGAAATATCTCATCTTTGCTCTAGTTTTGATTACCCTACTTGTCAGCCTAGCAGTTGTCAATTTCCCCCATAAACAGGTAACAGCTAAGGAAGCGCAGTGGGGCTATTCTGGAGCAACTGGTCCAGATCACTGGGGAGAGCTTAATCTCAAAGACTATCAAGGAAATGGCGACGGCCAATCGCCTATCGATATTACTGGAGCCAAGGACCTAGATCTTCCAAAGCTCGATTTAGATTATAAAGATTCCCAAGCTTCAGTAGAAGATAATGGGCACACGATTGAAGTGGAAGTTAAAGGTGGTAAGGACACTCTGACTATCGCAAACAAGGTCTATAAATTAGAGCAATTCCATTTTCATAATCCTAGCGAAAATCACATTGACGGAAAGACCTACCCTCTAGAAGGTCACTTTGTCTACAAGACGGATCAAGGAGAGATGACAGTGGTCTCTGTTCTCTATCAGTATGGCAAGGAAAATAAAGAGCTAAAAGCCGTCTGGGACAAGATGACTAATAAAGTTGATAAGAAAATCCCTCTTTCAGATCATTTAGACCTCAGTGCCTTTTACCCTGCTAGTCATGACTACTATAACTTCGAAGGGTCACTCACAACGCCACCCTGTACGGAAGGTGTCAACTGGATTGTCTTCAAAGAGCAAAAATCAATTAGTAAAGCACAGGTTAAGAAGTTTTCAAAAACTCTAGGCTTCAAAAATGCTCGCCCCATCCAACCCACAAACGGTCGAGAAATCAAAGAATGAGGGTAGGGTTCAACTAGCATCGGAGGCTAGAACGAAGCCCCAGGCTCCTTACCCTCCTCCAAGATTTATTAGACTCTCTTGCACCTTACAGCCTTCTTGCCAAGAAAAGTAAGGACAAGACGAATGTTCGGTTTTTGCTTGAAAATGAGGAGCATACGCAGATTTGGTTAATATTTATAGTCGATTTCGCTGTATTCTTGGAAAAGTGTTAGAATTTTTGCTATAATAAGGTGTTTGTAAAAATGAGTAGGTACGAAATCTACCACTTTATATCTAGAAAGGTGAGGGAGCTTCTATCAAGAGTTGCCCAATAGAATAGTATGACATCAGTAGTAGTTGTTGGAACCCAGTGGGGGGATGAAGGTAAAGGAAAAATTACGGACTTTTTGAGCCAGGATGCTGAGGTCATCGCCCGCTACCAAGGAGGGGATAATGCAGGGCACACCATCGTCATCGATGGTAAAACCTTTAAGCTCCACCTGATTCCTTCAGGGATCTTCTTTTCTGAAAAATTAGCTGTCATTGGTAATGGTGTGGTCATCAATCCAAAGTCCCTAGTTGAGGAACTGGACTATCTTCATAACCAAGGGGTCACAACCGATAATCTACGTATATCTGACCGTGCCCATATTATCTTGCCCTACCATATCAAGTTAGATCAGCTTCAAGAAGCTTCTAAAGGAGATAATAAAATCGGAACCACCAATAAGGGGATCGGCCCTGCTTATATGGATAAGGCGGCTCGTATTGGAATCCGTATGGCAGATCTATTGGATAAAGATATTTTTGCAGAGCGCTTGAAGATCAATCTAGCAGAAAAAAATCGCCTCTTTGAAAAAATGTATGAGAGCGATGCTCTGGCCTTTGAGTCTATCTTCCAAGAATATTACGACTACGGTCAACAGATCAAGAAATATGTGACAGATACGTCTGTTATCCTGAACGATGCCTTAGACAGTGGCAAGCGCGTGCTCTTTGAGGGAGCCCAAGGGGTCATGCTGGACATCGATCAAGGGACTTATCCCTTTGTTACCTCATCTAATCCAGTAGCTGGTGGCGTGACGATTGGCTCTGGTGTAGGACCAAGCAAAATCAATAAGGTGGTTGGTGTCTGCAAAGCCTACACAAGTCGTGTTGGTGATGGGCCTTTCCCAACTGAACTAAACGATGAGACTGGTGATCGTATCCGTGAAATCGGTCACGAATACGGGACAACTACAGGTCGTCCTCGCCGAGTTGGCTGGTTTGATTCGGTTGTTATGCGCCACAGTCGTCGAGTATCAGGAATTACCAATCTATCCCTCAATTCGATCGATGTCCTTTCGGGGCTTGCTACCGTTAAAATCTGCGTAGCTTATGATCTTGATGGTCAGCGCATCGATCACTATCCTGCTAGCTTGGAGCAACTCAAACGTTGTAAACCTATCTATGAGGAACTGCCAGGCTGGTCAGAGGATATCACAGGCTGTCGCAGTCTGGATGAACTTCCAGAGAATGCACGTAACTACGTTCGTCGTGTCGGTGAACTTGTTGGCGTTCGTATCTCTACCTTATCGGTTGGACCAGACCGAGACCAAACCAATATTTTAGAAAGCGTCTGGGCAAATATCTAAACCAAGATACAAAGCCCCTGAGTGATGCAAAGCAAAAGATACAAAATAAAAATACCGCCAGAAAGTGATTATCTGGCGGTATTTGTTCGTTTATAAGTTCATCGCTTGGCCATTGTGACGAAAGTAAATTTATCAGGTCGATAGCTGATAGAGCCGTACTGGAAAAGTTGTCCATTTGAAAGATGAGTCCAACTGGTTACAACAGCTACCATTTTAAAGTCACCTAGATCCATATTAGCCTGTTCCTCTTCAGTCGCAAAACGAAAGGAAATTTCACGACGAGCATGAGTGATGTGCAAGCCGAGTTCATTTTCTAAATGCCGATAGATAGATTTCTCCGCAATCTCTTTATTGAGATAAGGCACAAGCCGTCTATCAAAATAGGAGAGCTCAAATTCGATACGTTCGTCGTTGATCAAGCGCCGACGTCCTACACGATAGAAATCGATGCTGTCATCAACCTTGAAAACCTCCATGATCTCTTGCTCACCCTGAACAATGTAGAGACTATCCAGCTGTGTTTTAATATCTAACTGAGAATCTTTGTTAAGCTCATCAGATGTCTTGATTTCAGAGAGGTAATTGTTTTTGGTACGTCCGTGTTCCATAACAATGGAATTACGCCCTCTCATTTTTTGAATGTAACCATCTAATTCTAATAGGGATAAGGCCTTTCGAATAGTGTCTTTAGAAAAGCCATAAATTTCCATCAGATCATTTTCTGTTTGAAGCTCTTGATTAGGCTGGAGACTGCCGTTCTCAATTTGCTCCTTAATATCTTCATAGACTTGTCTGTATTTACTTTTGGGTACATTAACTTTATTATCCATGGTCTGATTCTAGCATAACAGACTTATAAAAATCTATAAAATTACGTATCAAATAGTAGAAACCCAAAAAATATACGTAATAAAGATAAAACAACAAAAAAGAATTACGGAAAACTCATTGACTAAAGAAAGCGCTTCCAGTATAATTGGTTGTATACAAATAAAAGAGAAGCAAGAGTGACTTGCTGGAGGTGACAAATGGGGAAACGTAGAAGCGGTATCTTGATGCACATCACATCACTACCGGGTGCAAGAGGGATAGGCTCTTTTGGTCAAGCGGCCTACGACTTTGTAGATTTCTTAGCAGAAACCAAGCAGAGCTACTGGCAAATCTTACCATTGACAACAACAAGCTATGGGGATTCACCCTACCAATCCTTTTCGGCAGTGGCAGGCAATACGAATCTTATTGATTTAGATATATTGAGTCAGCAAGGATGGATCAGTCAGGCAGATCTGGAAGCGGCGGATTATGGTGACAATCCTGAATCTGTAGATTACGGTCGCTTATTTGTTAGTCGCCGTCCGCTTTTAGAAGAGGCAGCAGCTAACTTTCTGGCTGCTCAAGAGAACCTATCCAGATTAGCAGATTTTGAAGAGAAAAACAATGCTTGGCTTGACGATTATGCTGAATTTATGGCTTTTAAAGAATATTTTGGTCAAAAGGCATTGCAACAATGGGATGACAAGTCAGCCATTCTAAGAGACCCCTCAACAATGAACGACCTCCGTGAAAAGCTAGCAGATACTATTACTTACCATAAAGTGGCTCAGTATTTTTTCTTTACCCAATGGGGTGCTTTAAAAAAATATGCTAATGAGTCAGGCATTGAGATCATTGGAGATATGCCAATCTATGTATCGGCTGACAGTGTGGAAGTTTGGACGAAACCAGAGTTATTTAAGCTAGATCAGGAACGTTGCCCAGTTTATGTAGCAGGTGTTCCAGCTGATGAATTCAGTGATGAAGGACAGTACTGGGGCAATCCCATCTATGATTGGTCGGCGCATCAAGCGAGTGGCTTTGCCTGGTGGATCTATCGTGTCCAAGAAAGTCTTAAACTATATGACGTTATTCGTATTGATCATTTTAAGGGGTTCTCAGATTTTTGGCAGGTTGATGCTAAGTATGATACGGCAAGGTATGGTACCTGGCAACCAGGGCCAGGTTATGACTTGTTCCAGGCTATCGATTCAGCCTTGGGTCAAGCTCCTATTATTGCCGAAAATCTAGGCTATATTGATGATAAAGCCAATCGGTTATTGTCAGATACAGGATTTCCTGGTATGAAGATTGTTCAATTTGGACTACAGGGACCAGATCCAGAAAACAGGGATTTACCGCATTTTTATACGGCAAATGCCATAGCCTACACGGGTACACATGATAATGATGTGATCCGTGGCTGGTATGAAAGTTTATCGGACCAGGCAAAAGTTTATACAGACGAATATACACATCGCGCGCCTGGTGAACCTATCAGCCAAGCCCTGCTACGCACACTTTATGCCACAGTCAGCGATGTGGTTATCGCAACCATGCAAGATGTGTTGGATTTGCCAAGCTCTAGTCGGATGAATACCCCCAACACCGTTGGCCATAATTGGAAATGGCGCATGACTAAGGACCACTTAACACAAGATCGAAAAGAGTTCCTAAAAGCTATTACAGAGCGTTATCACAGAGGCTAAGCCATATGTCACTCACAGGATCTAGGGGAAAAGAAACTGTCATATTTAGAAAGTTCAGCCTATCTTTAAGAATGATTCAGCTAAAATTTTGATTGGCAAACGGTGATACCTTACAAGGAGGACTGAGGATGAAACTTCTGACGCTGAATGTTCATGCCTGGTTAGAAGAGGAGCAAGATCGAAAATTATCTATTCTAGCAGATACTATTGTTGAAAATAAGTACGATGTTATTGCGCTTCAAGAAGTTAATCAAAAAATCTCTTCTTCAAAAGTCACAGAGATTCTTAAAGAAGATAATTACGGACTGATTTTACAATCCTTGATAGCAGAGCGAGGAGTCAGTGATTATACCTACCATTGGACCAATTCTCATATTGGTTATGGTCGCTACGATGAAGGCCTTGCGCTTCTAACTAAGTATAAAGTTTTAGATGTTGAAGATTTTTATACCTCTAAAAGCCAAAGTGTTGACACGATTGATTCTCGGAAAATTATCCGACTCAAGGTCGATGTGGAAGGAACTCCAGTTGAAATTTATAGCTGCCACATGAACCTTCCGACTAGCAAAACGGAAACTCAAAGTGATAATCTCAATCGGCTAGTCAATCATTCAGACTTTGGAGGTCTTAAAATTTTTATGGGCGACTTTAATACAGATGCCCTTGGCAATACAGCAGATTATCACCATATCTTAGAATATGGTCTGCTAGATACCTATTTGCTGGCGCAGGATAGAGATGACGGTGTGACAGTGTCTCAGGGAATTGATGGCTGGAAAGAGCAGCAAAATGATAAACGCTTAGACTATATTTTTGTCAGTCATAAGGTTCCTGTCCAATCCAGTCGAGTCATCTTCAACCATAAAAATTACCCCGTCGTATCTGACCACTTCGGCGTTGAAGTTATGCTGTCCATTTGATCTTGTTTGAATAAAATTTGCTTAGATAATATAACAATATAAGGAGAATAATATGAAGGTTATAAAAAATTTAGCCAGTTTCGAATTTTGGCAAAAATTCGGGAAGTGCTTAATGGTTGTTATTGCAGTTATGCCGGCTGCAGGACTGATGATCAGTATTGGGAACTCTCTTGCCCTAATAGCTCCCAACAATGCTATCTGGGTGCAAGTTACTAACTTGATTGCCCAGATAGGTTGGGGCTTCCTAAATAATTTGCATTTGCTTTTTGCACTAGCTATTGGAGGTAGTTGGGCAAAAGAGCGTGCGGGTGGTGCTTTCTCTGCTGGGATTGCCTTCATATTGATTAACCTGATTACGGGTAATTTCTATGGCGTAACCACTGATATGCTAGCTGATGATAAAGCGGTGGTTCATAATGTTTTTGGCGGTGCTATGCATGTACCAGACTACTTTATCAATGTGCTTAACCAACCTGCCCTTAACATGGGGGTCTTTGTTGGTATTATTGCAGGTTTTGTCGGTGCGACAGCTTTCAATAAATACTACAATTTCCGTAAATTACCGGATGTATTAACATTTTTCAATGGAAAGCGCTTTGTTCCCTTTATTGTTATTATTCGCTCTGCTATTGTGGGACTTTTATTAGCTATATTCTGGCCCCTTGTCCAGTCTGCTATCAATAGCTTTGGTCAATGGTTGGCTAACTCACAAGATACTGCTCCTTTTATTGCGCCATTCCTTTATGGGACTCTGGAGCGGCTCTTGTTGCCGTTTGGTTTGCACCACATGCTGACAATTCCAATGAACTATACACAATTAGGTGGAACCTACCATTCTATTACAACTGGTAAAGACGTACTGGGACAAGATCCCTTATGGTTGGCTTGGGTTACCGATTTGATCCACCTCAAAGGATCAGATCCTACTAAATATCATGAACTGCTGACTACTGTGACCCCAGCTCGCTTCAAAGTTGGTCAAATGATCGGTTCTTCAGGGATCTTGATGGGAATGACGATCGCTATGTATCGCAATGTTGATCCTGATAAGAAGAAAAAGTATAAGTCTATGTTTATCTCTGCTGCAGCAGCGACCTTCCTAACAGGTGTAACAGAACCACTGGAATATATGTTTATGTTTGCGGCTATACCACTTTATTTGGTTTATGCTGTCATCCAAGGATTAGCCTTTGCAGTGGCAGATTTAGTCCCTCTGCGTCTTCATTCATTTGGTAATATTGAGCTTTTGACTAGGACGCCGATGGCGATCAAAGCTGGCCTAGGCCTTGATGTGATCAACTTCATCTGGGTTACAACTCTCTTTGGATTTGCTTCTTACTTTATGGCTAACTTTATGATTAAAAAATTTAATCTTGCAACCTCAGGGCGCAATGGTAACTATGATAGTGAAGAAGTAGACGAAGCTATCCATGCTAATAATACTGAAGCCGGTATTTCTGCTGATTCACAAATTGTTCAAATCATTAACCTTCTAGGGGGACAAGATAACATTGAAGATGTTGATGCCTGTATGACACGTTTGCGTGTGACTGTTAAAGACATGGCACAGGTTGGATCTGAGACTGACTGGAAGAAGGCCGGAGCCCTTGGTTTAGTCACCCAAGGTCATGGCGTGCAAGCCGTTTATGGACCTAAAGCTGATGGTCTCAAGACAGATATTCAAGATCTTCTTGATTCAGGAGCTCGTATCCCAGTTGTTGACTTCTCTAAGAAAGAAGAAGTAAGTGCTCCTGAAAATGACTTCAAAGGCATTACAGAAACCGTACTTTCAGTAGCAAGTGGTGAGATTATTCCAATTGATCAAGTTAAAGATCCAGTCTTCTCTGGTAAAATGATGGGAGATGGATTTGCAGTAGAACCAACTGATGGCACTGTCTATTCACCCGTATCAGGTGTTGTGACTAGTATTTTCCCCACAAAACATGCTTACGGTCTCTTAACGGACAATGGTCTTGAAGTGCTTGTCCATATCGGAATTGATACTGTCAGTCTAAATGGATTGCCGTTCTCTCCTAAAGTAAGCCAAGGTCAGCGTGTTGAAGCTGGTGAACTACTTGCTGTTGCGGATCTATCAGCTCTTGAAGCCGCAGGAAAAGAAAAAACAATCATGGTTGTCTTCACTAACGCAGCAGAAGTTAAGTCAGTAACCCTTGAAAACCTCGGGAATCAACCAGCTCAAACAGTAGCTGCTCAGGTTGAAATTTAGAGAAAAAATAGCATAATTACTATTCTAATAAACAGATTTACTAACGAGGTCAAAATAGATGTGGCCTCGTTTTTAAGTCATTCGAAATAAGAAATAATCTGCATTCTAGGTTTGTTAAAAAATAAAGACACATCAGAGAGTTTGAATTGTAATAATAAATTTCAATGGGGCATCCATGTAGCCGACAAGAATGTCGTTTTCTTTTTGTTCCCCTTTCTTTATAATAACGCCATACCGTTAAGAAAGGAACATGTATGAATACTTCAGTTATTGTTGCTCAGGACATTAGAAAAACGTTTAGTAAGACTGTTGCCCTCGATGACATTCGTTTTTCGATTGAAAAGGGTCAAATTTTTGGATTTCTTGGACCTTCGGGTTCAGGAAAGACGACTACAATCAATATTTTGACAGGACAGTTAAGAGAAGATAGCGGTCAGTCCTCAATTTTAGGACGAAATTCCCATAAATTAACAAGTAAAGAATTAGGGAAAATTGGTTTAGTTGGTGATACTACTGGCTTTTATGAAAAAATGACCCTTTATAATAACCTGATTTTTTATGCTAAATATTATGGAATAGATAAAGCTGCTATCGATGATCTCCTCAAGCGGGTTGGTCTCTATGACAGCCGCAAGACAGTTGCTGAAAAACTCTCAACAGGTATGAAACAGCGGATGCTTCTAGCTCGTGCCTTGATGAACCAACCTCGAGTTCTATTTCTTGATGAACCAACTTCAGGTCTTGATCCGGCAACCTCTCAGGCCATCCATGAGCTGATTCTAGAGCTAAAAGAATCTGGGACAACAATCTTTTTAACAACT
Source organism: Streptococcus sp. ALY_208 (assembly GCF_058314295.1). NCBI lineage: Bacteria > Bacillati > Bacillota > Bacilli > Lactobacillales > Streptococcaceae > Streptococcus > Streptococcus sp. ALY_208. The sequence goes on from NZ_JBZFUI010000004.1 coordinate 42,734, forward strand.
CATGACATGAATGAAGCGACCTTGCTTTGTGATAATTTAGCTTTGCTTAATGAAGGGAGATTAGTTGAACAAGGGAGTCCCAAAGACCTAATCCGGAAATATAATCAGGACAAGCGAGTTAAATTGAGTTATGAAGACGGCTCAGAAAGAACTTTAGATTTTACTGAACTAGGTCAAGTCATGGTTAATGATGGCGAAAAAATAGTGACCATCCATTCTTGTGAGCCAACATTAGAAGATATTTTTATTCAATTAACAGGAGGAAAACTCAATGATTAGACAATTTACGGCCCTTCTTTGGTTGCGCTGTCAGATTATTCTATCTAATAAAAGTGTTCTCTTACAGGTACTTATGCCTGTAGCCCTGATTTACCTTTACCGGTTTATAATAGACAGTCAGTCCGGTCCAAAGGATCAAATAGGCCTTGCTTATCTAACGCTTTGTATTCCTTTTGCCATTGTCTTAGCTGTAGGCAGCCCAATTCTAACTATTTTAGCAGATGAAAAGGAAAAGAAAACTCTAAAGACATTGTTACTCAGTGGAGTTAGGACTAATGAGTATCTTCTATCGACATTAGTTGTCCCCCTAGTCTTAACAATAGTCTACCTGACGCTTACTCCGGTTATTTTGGATGTACCTATTGATAATTTAGTGAATTATTGGGCTATTGGCGGCCTCACAGCTTTAGCAATTGTACTTCTTTACTTATTACTAGGATTAGTTGTGAAATCACAAGTTATGGCCCAAGTTGTCACGGTTCCGACCATGCTAATTTCAGCTTTCTTACCGATGTTCTCTAGTATGGATAAAACTGCCGCTAAGGTAACAGATTACAGTTTTATGGGATTATTTACCAAATTTTTTACTAAATGGGAAGATTTTTCTTGGCATCGTGCTACTTTACAAACGTCAAGTTTACTTGTGTGGCTCTTGATGCTTTTAGCATTAATTATTGTAGTAGCCAGACAACAAAAGAAAAATTGAGAAAGTGAAATATTGAAAGGAGGTGAAAAGTATGGTGGTTGGAGCAGGTGTAGCTTTTGCTGTATGGGCAGCTAAGCTGTTGGCTCATAAATAAATTAGCCTTTCTATATTAATAGTGATTATAACATTAAATTAAAAAGATTGATTTTGAATTAATAGTCAATGACAAACCCTATTTAATAGGGGAAAGTCACAATAAAATTAAACAAATTTTATTGTGACTCTTCCCTATTATGAGGAGGATAAAAGTGGAGGGAAATATGATTGGATTAAATTTTGTATTTGAAAAAGATGAGTTATTATATTCACTAAAATTATCAACCCAAATGGATAAAAAATATAGTTTGGATTATTTTGATTTTGATAATCAAAGTTTTGAAGACTTTAGTGACTACCTAGAATTCTTAGGGTTTGATAAATATATTTTTATCAGACTTGAAGAAAATAACCGTTTAGAGCGGCTTGCAAACTATTTGCAAGACCAGCTAGATGTAAAAATCGATGTCATTGACATGGATAAGCTTGATAGTCTGCTTGAGGAGTCTAAAATACGGGAAATTAAAGCGGAGTTAGAAAATCATGATTTGTATCATAAACTAGTTGCTCTTGAGACAGGGCAAGTCTTTCAAAATGGATTTAAAGCCTTTAAGACTGCTATTTATCCCAATCTACCCAGAGGTTTATTGAAGCATGTTTTTGCAGATGATCTAGAGAGGTTTGTTTTAGAAAATCGTAATTTATTAAGTCATTTTGCAATTAATAGTGCTGTTTATACAAGTAATAAAGTGGTTGAAGAAAAATGGCCTGTAATTATTAAATCTGTATCAAATTTTGAGAATCTAAGTTTTAAGCCTTTGAATCAAGAATCTTTGGAAAATCTCTTTAAGCAGTTTATAAATTCTGGGCGTGTCAGTTTGACTGATTACATTTCAGATTATGGTGTGTTAACAGGAATTACAAAATTAAATTCTTTATATTTCATGGAAGGACAGTTCTATTTAGATTCTCAAGCGAAAATTAGGCTTGGAAATTCGGGAGATAGTTACCAGCAACTACATAATCAAGCCAGCTTACAATTACCGGAAATCGACAAAGTACCCATAAAAAAGGATGTAAAATATTTACTAGCAGCCTTATTGGAGATCACCTATGTTTACGGGGAAATGGAGTTTATTACCCCATATAATAACTACCAGATGGCAGCAGTTGATTTGCCACTTAGTCAGATGGAGTGGATTGCTTTTAGAAATGATGAGTCACACTTTGTTTTTAATGTTAAAACTGGACGTTTATTCAAAGTTAATGCTTTGGTTACTCAATATCTAGAATATATTATCAAGAATAATGATAGCAATATTGATGATGAAACAATGAGTCAGGTAAAGGAGATGTTGCAAGTTTATGGATAAATCATTAATTTTTAATAAACTTCAAAAAAGAGCGGCAGAATTAGAGATCATTGAAAATCTTTATGAGGATAATATCTTTGCAAATTATTACCGGTCAATTATTAATCAGGATGAATTGCTAGAGGATGATATTGATAGTTATAAAAAATTTTTTGATAAGTCAATGCCTGTTTTAGAGATTGGTAGCGGAACTGGTAGAATTTTTAACCCGTTATTTGAAGAAGGCTACAACATTTTTGGCTTAGAGCCCGCCAAAGAGATGTCAGAGTATATTAGAACAAAGGGGCGCGATAGGATTTACTCTCTTACCATACAAGAAATTGAAAATCTTCCACAAAAAAATATTGAAGTGATTATTATTCCAGCGACTACAGTTTCACTTTTTAGTCACGGAGATTTCTACGATTTTTTGAAGAAAGTTAAAATGACCCAGCCGCATATTAAGAGAATTGTATTCGATTTCTTAAAAGAGAGTTTCTTCGAATCTACTTCCGGCCTTATAAATTCTAGCCAATTAAATGGCGAAAAATTTTACAATGTTAATTTTTTTGATCAAGAAAAGGAACGGATTATTTATAATTTGGTAAGTCCTAAAAAGTTAGGTATTTCTGTAAAATATTCTTATTCATACGAAGTATTAGAAAAGATGTTTAAAAAATTAGGGCTTAACCTGAAACTTGTAGAGGATTTAGACAGTTATGCCATGGTGGAAGGAGTCTTTGATGAGTAATAATTTACTTTTAATTGGGTCAGAAAGTCAAATTTGTCAGGGTTTCTTAAAAAGCTATTCTCAAAATTTTGATCAGATTGTTGGGATAGATTTTCCTAGGAGTTCAAGTAGCTTAGCAAACTACCTTTCTGTTGATTTCCGCCAAAACGATGCTTTCGGAAAGATGGAAACCTTTTTAAAAGAATTAAACCTAACTTTTTCCAGTGTTGTGTTTACTTCTGGTGTCAATTATATGAATGATACTTTTGGAGTTACACTTGAAGATTGGGATAGCACATTTGATGTTAATGTGAGAGCAGCTCTTTTTTCCATGAAGGCAATTTATAATTATCTGTCTGATGAGGTCTCGATTGTGCTTATGGCTTCTCAAAATGGAATTGTCGCTCATGAGCAAAGAATAGATTACGGCCCTGCTAAAAGTGCCTTAATTCAATTAGCCAAAAATTTATCAGTTGATTATGCCAAAATAAAGGATAAGGATATCAGAATAAATACAATATCGCCCTCATACATTATCGGTGATAGGAATAGAGAACTCCTGTCTTCGAGTTTTGGAAAACGCTTATTAGCACGAATTCCCTACAAGAGGTTTGTAACTATCGAAGATGTTAATCAAGCAATGCTTTTCCTTCTAAGCGAAAATAGCAGAGCTATGCGTGGACAAAATCTCGTTTTGGACTATGGTTATACTATTGTTTAGGAGATAGATATGTATCAAACCATTAAAGAATACAAAAATATTCAGTACCAAATTGATGATAGTAGAAGGTGGCTATATAATGTGCGAAATGATCGTATGATTACATCTAACCATCATTTGGAAAAATATTTGACAAATGTTGAAGAGCCTGATAACCCTCTACATGATTTTTATACTTCTCCTTACAAAAGGGGAAAATTGACTAATTTTCATTTGATTAGACTAATTTTAGATAGTTCTAAAATTAATGCCTTTTATAAAATTCCTTTATTTTTAAATAGGTGGTACTTAACATCTTTAATGCTAGTAGTTAGTCTAGTTTTACTACCTCATGTAGCAAGAATAACTTCTGTTGATTTAAGTCATTTTTCACTAGGACGCTTTTCAGCCTGGGATATGGCAGCTATTTATTTTGTGACGACTGTGATAATTCTCCCCTTACATGAGTATGCTCATTTCTCGGTTTATTACAAGTATTTGAAACCTTCTAAAGTTACTTTTGGATTTTCTTTGAGATATTTTTCCATGCCTGTCTTCTTTATCAAAGTGCCCTTTTATAAAACCTTGAAAGGCAGAAAAAAGAATGAATTGGTCTTGGCTGGTGTGAAATTTCAGGTTGCCATTTGGTTTTTCTTAACCTTAGTTGCTCTGTTATATCCATCTAGCTTCTTATTTGGATTAATCATTGTTAATATGGGGCTGATTGTCACCAACCTAGTTCCCTTCTTAAAGTTAGATGGTTATTGGTATCTTAGTAATTTACTTAGAGTAGAAGATTATATGACTTACTTCAAGGATATGTTTTTACGGAATAAAAAATTTAGATTAGATGTTTTTATATTAGGTATAGTAAATTTTCTTATGATAATTTTTTCTTTTATCAATTTTATCTATAGTTTGTTTGATTACTTTATTTAGGAGGGAGGAGAAAATGAAAAATTATGCTCTGTTAAATGGTGCATATAGCAATGAAACCATGTATGACTTTAAACCAGTCAGGGCGGACAGCACTTATTTGTATGATAATCAAAACAGGAAGTATCTTGATTTAAGAAGTGGGTTATGGAATACCTCTCTTGGTTATAGTGATTCTTTGTACCAACGGGTTTCTAGAAGATTTGAGCAGGTGTTAAGTGAAAAGATTCCCTATGTTGATATTCATTCTTTTCAGCATGATATTTACGATGAAGTGGCCCAGAAAATATTAGAATTAACAGGACAGGGTTTTAAGCGAGTCCTTTATACCAATTCTGGATCAGAAAATACGGAACTTTCCTTGAAAATTGCTGATTACATCAATAAAAAAGGCCAACATAACCGAATTTTAACTTTCAAGGATTCTTATCATGGTACATTTTTTGGAGGTATATCAGTTAGTGGTATTGACAAAGATATCAATAGCTCTTTCTATCCTAAATATGGAGAAGTGACCTTTATAGACTACCCTAAATCTGTAAAACAAGAAAAGGATATCTTAGATTATATTGCAAAAGTAGCTTCCTCTTATGATGTTATGATGATTGAGCCTATTTTAGCTTCAGCGGGTGTCTACTTTGCAAGTACAAAGTTTTTCAATTCCCTTTTAAAGTTACTAAGAGAAAATCAAGTCTTGATAGTCTTTGATGAAGTAGCTACTGGTTTTTTTAAAACAGGAACACCATTCTATTTCCAGCAGTTATCTGAAAAACCTGATATTTTATGCCTCAGTAAAGCCATTAATAACGGTATTACTCCTTTTGGTTGTATCTGCGTTAATGAAAGAGTCGACTTGAATTTACAGCAAAATCCAAAAATTATGGAGCATTTCTCAACTCAAAATGGGAATCTTTTGGGGCTAGAATCAGCCAACATTACTCTGGAATATTATATTAAGTCTAGAGAGGTTATAGAAGAAAAGGTAAAAGATATCTCTGATATAATTTCCGGTATCTTAGATTCACGAAACCTATCTTATCGTAATCAAGGACTTATGACTGCGGTTAGGACAGGAAGTAATCAATCTTTTGCAATAATGAAGTCTTTAGAAAAGCTTGGTATACTAACCTATCTTTACGTCAATGAAGAAGAGGAAGGGTTATCTATTATGCCACAGATTAATATTAATTTAAATATTTTAGAAAGAGCTCTCAAATTGATTTCTAAAAAAATTGAAACTCAAAATTCTTTTTAAATCTGGCTTTATTGAAAGGAGGTGAGGCTATGCAAAAAGAAAACTATAAATCTGAGTCACAGATCTTTGAAGAAGTCGCTGTAGAAGAACTACACACTAACTTTGGAAAATTAATTTGGCAAGGGTTGCTGCATCCAGTTATTCTGTAAACTAGTTAAAACTAATTAAATGATTAATCTGATTTTGAAAGGAGGTGATGATAATATGAAAATCGAAGAAAAAGCTTTTCAGTATTTAGAGTTTGAGGAAATTAAGTCTGAAGAATTACATGGTGCCAGTCATGTTATTGCCGGTGGTCTAGGTGTTGCTGCTGGTGTCGGTTTAGGTGTTATAATTGCCACCTAATTAAATTAATAGGATGAATACAACTTAAAAATGAAAGGAAAAATAAAATGAAAGAACAAAACGAACTCAAGATGACCGCTGTACAATTTGAGGAAATTAATTCAGAAGAACTAAATGGAGATGGTTGGTTCGTTGCTGGTGCTATCACAGGCGCTGCTGGTGTTGTCGTAGGTGCCGCTGTCCTCACTTAAAGGAGTCTTATATGATTAATAGCGAGCCCAAAGATTACTTTGAATCGATTTTATTATTAACTGCGGCAACAATCTTAATGCTAGAAACCAACCATTTACTGGTAGCTGTTGTCATGCTAGTATTAACCCTACTACTTTCAATTTTAGGTAGAAAAAAAGTAGTATCAGATCAGAAAGCTTAAGAACAAATGATCAATGGTAAGGAGAGACGATGAATAATTTAGATATCTCAACAACAGAATTTCAAACAGAGGCAATGTTTGAAGAACTTAACGCTGTAGAACTCAATGGTGCTGCTAAAGAGTTTATTTTAGGAGCAGCAGCAGGAGCAGGGATTGCTGTCGCAATTATAACCTAGTTATTGGTTGCATAGCTCCTTAATAGATGATAGATTTAGAAGTGATTTTAAATAAAATAATTTTAATCTCAAATTATCACCTTAATTATTAATATAAAATAAAAGATAGATGAAGGAACAATTAAAGATATAGCTAACTTCATTTATCTTTTTTCTTATGCCAATGCTTTCTTCAAAACTCTCTCTCGTGTGCTGTTTAGTGTGGTTACTTATGGTTTACACGATTGAGGACCTATGAGTTTTTTGTTGCACTTCATTTTACAATCTATCATTATGAAAAAACTCCATAATACTGTAGCAGGTGCCCCACCTACTGCAGTATTATAGAGCTAGTTGTTTATTATTGAGATTATAGAGCTTGATCAACCCCATATAAGCGTTTATGATCAGTATTAAGTATTAGTATATAACCATTCCTAAAAGAGCAAGAGTAGTTAAAACTTTCAACATTTTTTTCAAGTTCATTTTATAAAGACTTCCTTTCATTTGATGAATCTATTCTACCCTAGACTTTTAAAAGTAACAACGACATCGATGTCACCTTTTCATAATGACAACTAAAACACAAAAATATGTTTTTCTGCTAATTTATCCCATCATTGGCCATTTCCATCTTAACATCTGCAACTATGTTAGAATCGCCTAAGATCTCTCCCAGCATCAAGGCTTGCTGGTAGAGTTCTTTGGCCTTTACCTTATCTTTAACGACCTTGATATAGTACTTGGCTTCAAGTTCTAAAAGGGCTGGTTTATAGGTGGGAAGCTGAGCCTTGTCAATAATTTGCTGAGCCTTCTCCAGCAAAGGAAGAAGATTCCGGTAATCATCATGAAGGACATAAACCGAAGAAGCTTCTATAACAGCAATCAAAAATTTAATATTATAAAGTTCATCTGCCATCAGTTCCTGCTTAAGCAATTTTTGCTCAAGCAGCTTGAAGGTTGCCTGATCATAATCCGCTGATTTTCCGCATTTCTGTAAAAAATAACTCATATAAAGGTAGTCATTAAGGGCAAGTGTCTCTTTCTTGAGTACTTGCTCAAAGGCATCCTCGTAAATCTCCTCGATGTTAGGAATATCCTTTTCTTGGAAACTTTCTAGGATATTTTCTGAAAGATCTAAAAAGAGCAACTCATCTTCGGGCAGAATATCAAAGTACTTGTCATAAATCTCTTCGATCAGTTCCTGCTTTTGCTGGACTCTTTCTGTATCAGCATAGATAGGGAACTTTACGATCTGTCCCTTTAATTTCCAGTAATCATCAGGTACTTGAATATCGTTACCATCCAATAGGTCAGCTATTTTACTTCCCAAGCGATTAGCAATGAACTCTAATTTTTCTAGAGTTGGCATGGATTGACCACCTTCAATTCTTTGAAGCTGTCGGATTGTTAGTTTCTCTTCGTCTCCACATACCTCCCCCTGTGTGAGCTGCTGGCGATTTCTTTCAGCTTTAATTCGTCGTCCTAACTCTTCTTTAATTGTCATAAGAGCACCTCCGATTTTGTTTCATATTATGATAATTATATCGTTCTCCCCAATATTTGTACAATATCAAAAACTGGATATGTATAATCACTAATTCACGATAAGATACCTTTACCCGAAATAACTAGACTATCTTTACTAGCAATAATGTACGAGTACATTTCACTTCTTGCAGTACACTAGCTCTCTAATGCTGGTGATAGTATAGCTCTTTTTTAAATTATTAATTTCAGCCTCTATGCCCATTACTGCTCTAAGTGACAAGTCTGTCTTATTTTGTTAAAATAGTGAAGCTAATTTGCTCTTAAAAATAAAGGTAAGACGAGGGAGAAGTGAATGACAGATTATCCAATCAAATACCGTTTGATTAAGAAAGAAAAGCATACGGGTGCTCGTCTAGGTGAGATTATCACACCACATGGCACTTTTCCCACCCCCATGTTTATGCCTGTGGGGACTCAAGCAACAGTTAAAACGCAATCACCGGAAGAACTAAAAGAGATGGGTTCAGGGATCATCCTATCCAATACCTACCACCTTTGGCTGCGTCCAGGCGATGAGCTGATTGCCGAAGCTGGCGGTTTGCACAAGTTTATGAACTGGGATCAAGCGATTTTGACAGATAGTGGCGGTTTCCAGGTCTATTCACTGGCTGATAGCAGAAATATTACAGAAGAAGGCGTGACCTTCAAGAATCACCTCAATGGGTCTAAGATGTTCCTGTCCCCTGAAAAGGCCATTGCCATCCAAAATAATCTGGGCTCAGATATTATGATGAGCTTTGATGAATGCCCGCAGTTCTATCAACCTTATGACTATGTCAAAAAATCTATCGAGCGCACAAGTCGTTGGGCCGAGCGGGGCCTTAAAGCCCACCGCCGTCCGCATGACCAAGGGATCTTTGGGATTGTCCAAGGAGCAGGATTTGAAGATCTGCGTCGTCAATCAGCAGCTGATCTTGTCAGCATGGACTTTCCTGGCTACTCGATTGGAGGACTTGCCGTTGGTGAGAGCCATGAGGAAATGAATGCGGTCCTTGATTTCACAACGCCCTTACTACCTGAGAATAAACCGCGCTACCTCATGGGTGTCGGAGCCCCAGATAGCTTGATTGACGGAGTTATCCGAGGAGTAGATATGTTTGACTGTGTGCTACCGACTCGTATCGCCCGTAATGGGACCTGCATGACCAGTCAAGGGCGTCTGGTTGTCAAAAATGCAGCCTATGCCAAGGACTTTACCCCGCTTGATCCAGATTGCGATTGCTACACCTGTCGTAACTACAGCCGGGCTTATCTGCGCCACTTGATCAAGGCTGATGAGACTTTTGGGATTCGCTTGACCAGCTACCATAATCTCTACTTCCTAGTTAACTTGATGAAAAAGGTTCGTCAAGCTATCATGGACGATAATCTCCTTGATTTCCGTCAAGATTTTATGGAACGCTATGGTTATGGTAGGAATAACCGTAATTTCTAGAGCGAGGAGGAAGCTATGATACCATTAATTGTCGGTGCCTTTATCGGTATGGTTGCTGGCTGGCTGACTAATCGTGGTCAAGCCATGGGCTGCCTTTCCAATATCCTAGCCGGGCTTGTTGGTTCTTGGGTTGGCCAAAATCTATTTGGCTATTGGGGACCAATGATTGCAGGCTATGCCTTGCTGCCGTCTATTTTGGGAGCGGTTATTGTCGTGGCTGTTGTTTCTTTTTTCTTTGGAGAGTAATCTATACATACTAAGAGGACAAGACTCAAGTCAAGTATGATAAGAGTAACTTGTCCTTTTTTATGTTTTAAGACTAAAGCTAGTAAAAGATGAGTCCATCTGGAAAAGGATAAGTCAGAGAAAGTTCTGTCTCAGCTCACTGGTGTAAACCCGATATTAAATAGAGGTTGACACAATAGTTCCCCTATGCTAGGCTAAGAGAAAAAGGAGGCAGTCATGCAAGAGATACATGGATTAGATTTAGACGCAGCCGGACGCTGCCGCCACTATCATAGTGAGCGAGACGTCATAGCTCTGCGTTGTGGGGATTGCCAGGCTTATTATGCCTGCTACCAGTGCCATGACACCTTAGCGGATCATCATTTTAAAGCTATTGATCGCCAGACTAGCCCACTGGTCCTTTGCGGGAACTGTAACAATTACCTTGACTGGCCTGCCTACCATTCAGGTATTTGCCCATTTTGTCAGATCTCCTTCAATCCAAACTGTCAGTTGCACGATAGTATTTATTTTTTCTGAGTGGAGGTACTATGAAACTCAAAGAATTTACCCTCATAGCCTTGATGAGCGCAGTTCTTGTTGTCTTGGGGATGCTACCGCCTATTCCCTTGGGATTTACTCCGATCCCCATCGTTCTTCAAAACATGGGAGTGATGTTGGTCAGTCAGCTACTGAAACCCAAAAAGGCAATAATCTGTTTGCTCTTGCTGTTAGTTTTAGGCTTGGTATTTCCTGTCTTTTCCGGTGGTCATATGACCATGGAAAGACTGGCGGGACCGACAGCAGGTTACATTTGCTCTTGGCTTTTAGTGCCGGGAACCCTGGCTCTATTGAGAAGCATCCTACCTGGTTCTACGTTTGGCTTATCTTTTATCCGCCTATGGTTAGCAGGGGTTTTTCTGGTAGATATCCTAGGAGGTCTCTACCTAGCTGCTTATAACAACTCATCTCTCTACCAAGGATTAGTACTTAGCAATCTGGCCTTCCTGCCCTTAGATACGCTTAAAGCCTTGCTGGCTAATCTTCTAGCACAGAGGCTAGAGCTAAGGATTTATGCGTCAAAGATCGATTGATGTGACAAGGCCACTGGTTGACAAGCCCTAGCAATGATAATAGAATAATAGTACTAAACCTAAAAAGGAGTCTATCGTGAAAACAAGAAAAGAGCTTAAGCAAGAGGCTAAGACCGCTCTGCGTGGAAATTGGGCCTGGGGGATCGGTGTCAGCTTGGTGCCAGCGCTGGTTTTAGAGATTTTAGCCTTATTTCTAGCCAGTGTTGTCGGACTAGTCTATACTCAGGCGCAGAGTCAAGATCAAATGACAGGTTACACAACTGTCAACAATGTGGTTATGGTCTTCTTGATCATGGCATTTTTGAGTGTGGGACTCTTTGCTTTCTTTGGAGCTGTTGGGATTGGAGCAGGTGCTCAATTCGCCTACCTCGATTTAATCCGTGGACGCAAGCGCCCTATCAAACAAGCAGCGACTTATGCTTTCAAAGATGAACGGTTTGACAGCGTTTTTGGTGTCTACTTCATGTCCGCTGTCTTTACGATCTTATGGATGATTCTCCTCATTATTCCCGGCTATATCAAGGCTGTGTCTTACTCGCAAGCTCTTTTCACCCTCAAGGATGACCTAGACCAAGATAAGGGAATTACTTTGACCTCAAACATCACCAAGAGTCGCTTGCTGATGAAAGATCATAAAATGGACTATTTCAAGCTCATTTTAAGTTTCTTGGGCTGGTTTGCCTTGGTTCTTTTGGTCACACTGCCCATATACTATGTTATTGTCCAGCAGATCGAAGCATCCAGTGGTTGGTTAGCTATCATTGCTTGGTCGATCTTACTGAGTGTTTTAATCTATCTGCCAGCATCAATCCTCGCTCCTTATGTAGGGGTAACCATGGCAGCCTTTTATGAGGACTTGCGCCAGCAAGATGTGCCTGAGGTATTGACAAATTTTGAAGAGGAATTGGCCCTTAAGCAAAAAGATTATCGTGAATCCTTACAGGCTTACAATGATAAGCAAGCTGAACGTCGTGCACAAAGATCTGAACGCCTTGAGGAAAAATCATCAAAGAAATGGGAAGCCAAGGAAGCACGTGAAGAAAAACGCCGTGAAAAAGTGGCCAAAAAGCAAGAAGAGCGTGAAGCAAAGCTAGCCAAGGATCCAAAAGCTGCGAAAAGAGCTGAGAAAAAAGAAGCAAGACGCCAAAAAGCGATCGAAAAACTAGAGGCAAAGCAAGCCAAATACAAAAAATCAGCTCCATCTAAAGATACTGCAGGGGTTAAAGATAAAGAAACAACCCAAACAGATGCTTCAAAAGAAAAATCACAGGATACTAAATCCCTAGGTTCGACGACCACGAAACAACCTCAGACTGCTAAGAAAAAGAGCAAGAAAAAAGGGAAAAAACGTAAGAAATAACTAGCATCTAATCAGAAAAATAAAGCTAGCTACTTAAAAACTGAGATCAAGCAGGTCTCAGTTTTTTTCTCTGACTTACACTCTCAGCAGCTGCCTCTTTTATGCTATAATGAAGGAACTAATGGAGGTCAACAATTATGTCAGATTTGTTCGTAAAACTGATGGAACAAATAGAGCTACCGCTTGATATGAGAAAGGATCAAGCGCTTTTGGCTGCCGATATCAAGGAAGTCAAAGTCCATGCTGTTAGTCGACACTGGGAGTTCCACTTTATCTTTGAGAGGATCCTACCGATTGAGATCTATCGTGAGTTGGCTGATCGCCTGGTATCGACATTTGAACGAGCAGATATCAAGGTGACCTTTGATATTGAAGCTAGGACACCTGACTTTACAGATGACCTTTTACAGGCTTATTATGAGGAGAGTTTTAATTATCCGCTGTGCAACAGTGCTAGTTTTCGCTCGTCTTTTGCCAAGCTCAGAGTATCGCACGAAGAGAAGAATCTGATTATTCATGCGCCGAGCTTTGTCGATAATGATCACTTTAAAAAGACCCATCTCCCACGTCTAGAGCAGCAACTAGCCCTATTTGGCTTTGGCAAATTAACAGCTCAGATTAGGTCAGATGAAGCCATGACAGCAGAGCTCCAGCAGGCCTTTGAAGCACGAAGCGAGCAATTAATTGAGAAGGCTCAGGAAGAAAATGCTCAGGCTTTAGCCTCCTTAGAAGCCTCCTTGCCAGAGCGCGAAGAAGCAGCGCCTGTTTCTCCACAGTTTGACTATAAAGAGCGAGCTGCCAAGCGCCAAGCAAGCTTTGAAAAAGCTGAGATTACGCCTATGATCGACATCGAAACAGAAGAAAATCGTATTGTCTTTGAAGGGATGGTCTTTGATGTCGAGCGCCGTACAACCCGTACAGGTCGCCACATCATCAGCTTTAAGATGACAGATTATACCTCTTCTTTTGCTATGCAGAAATGGGCCAAAGACGACGATGATCTCAAAAAATACGATATGATCACCAAGGGGGCTTGGCTGCGGGTTCGTGGTAATATTGAAAACAATCAATGGACGAAATCCCTGACCATGAATGTTCAAGACGTCAAGGAAATCACCCATACGCCACGTAAGGATCTTATGCCTGAGGGGCAGAAGCGAGTGGAATTTCATGCCCATACCAATATGTCAACCATGGATGCCCTGCCTACAGTTGAGGAGCTGATCGATAAAGCTGCAGCCTGGGGGCACCCAGCTGTGGCCATTACCGACCATGCCAATGTTCAGAGTTTTCCACATGGCTATCATAGAGCCAAAAAGGCTGGAATCAAGGCGATTTTCGGTCTCGAAGCCAATATCGTTGAGGACAGTGTGCCAATCACTTATAACGAAGTCAGCATGGATCTTCATGAAGCAACTTATGTGGTCTTTGACGTGGAAACAACTGGACTCTCAGCAGTCAATAATTCCTTGATCCAGATTGCCGCTTCCAAGATGTATAAAGGAAATATCATTGAGCAGTTCGATGAATTTATCGACCCCGGTCATCCTCTAAGTCAATTTACGACTGATCTGACGGGGATTACCGATCAGCATGTCAAGGGAGCCAAGCCTCTCTTGCAGGTCTTGGAAGAATTCCAGGCCTTCTGTAAGGACACGGTGCTAGTAGCCCACAATGCGACCTTTGACGTCGGCTTTATGAATGCCAACTATGAACGTCATGACCTGCCCCTGATCACTCAACCGGTCATTGATACCTTGGAGTTCGCACGAAACCTTTACCCAGAGTATAAGCGTCATGGACTAGGCCCATTAACCAAGCGTTTTCAAGTGGCACTAGAGCATCACCACATGGCTAATTACGATGCGGAAGCAACTGGACGTCTGCTCTTTATCTTTATCAAGGAGGCGCGTGAAAAACGTGGTGTGACAGACCTGGCTGACCTAAATACTAAACTGGTCTCAGAAGATTCCTACAAGAAAGCCAGAATCAAACATGCCACCATCTACGTGCAAAACCAAATAGGGCTCAAAAATATCTTCAAGCTGGTATCCCTCTCCCATGTCAAATATTTTGAAGGAGTAGCCCGTATCCCTAGAACCGTTCTAAATCAATATCGTGAGGGGCTCTTATTAGGAACAGCCTGCTCAGAAGGGGAGGTCTTTGACGCTGTTGTTACCAGCGGTGTGGATAAGGCTGTGGAGCTGGCCCAGTATTATGACTTTATCGAAGTCATGCCACCAGCTATCTATCAACCGCTTTTAGCTAATGATTTGATTTCTGGACAAGAGGGGATCCAGCAGGTTATCCGAGATCTCATCGAAGTAGGAAGAAGGGCAAATAAACCAGTCCTTGCTACCGGTAACGTCCACTATCTAGAGCCAGAAGATGAGCTCTACCGTGAGATTATTGTCCGCAGTCTAGGTCAGGGAGCGATGATTAACCGTCCGATCGGACGAGGAGAGGATGCCCAGCCTGCTCCTCTGCCAAAAGCCCATTTTAGGACGACCAATGAGATGTTGGACGACTTTGCCTTTTTGGGAGAAGACTTGGCTTATGAGATTGTTGTCCGCAACACTCAAGATTTAGCGGAACGCTTTGAAGAAGTCGAAGTGGTCAAAAAAGATCTCTACACGCCTTATATTGATAAAGCAGAAGAGACTGTTGCTGAAAAGACCTATGAAAAAGCCTTCGAAGTTTACGGTAACCCCCTGCCAGACATTATTGACCGTCGGATCGAAAAAGAGCTGACTTCTATTCTAGGGAATGGTTTTGCTGTGATTTATTTAGCCTCACAAATGCTGGTTGATCGTTCTAATAAGCGTGGTTACCTAGTGGGATCGCGCGGTTCGGTTGGATCGAGCTTTGTAGCGACCATGATTGGAATTACCGAAGTAAACCCAATGCCCCCTCACTACGTCTGTCCGGAGTGTCAGTATTCAGAATTTATAACAGACGGTTCAGTCGGTTCGGGCTTTGACCTAGCTGATAAAGACTGTCCTCAGTGTGCTCATCCGCTCAAAAAAGATGGACAGGATATTCCCTTTGAGACCTTCCTTGGATTTGATGGGGATAAGGTTCCTGATATCGACCTCAATTTCTCAGGAGATGATCAGCCAAACGCCCATTTGGATGTGCGTGATATCTTTGGTCAAGAGTACGCCTTTCGTGCCGGTACCGTGGGTACGGTGGCTGAAAAGACTGCCTACGGTTTTGTTAAGGGCTATGAGCGTGATTACAATAAGTTTTACCCAGACGCTGAGGTTGACCGCCTAGCCAGTGGCTCTGCTGGTGTCAAGCGGACAACAGGTCAGCACCCTGGCGGTATCGTGGTAATCCCCAACTACATGGATGTGTACGATTTCACCCCAGTGCAGTATCCTGCTGATGATACATCAGCCGAATGGCAGACCACCCACTTTAACTTCCATGATATCGATGAAAATGTCCTTAAGCTCGATATTCTGGGACATGATGACCCCACCATGATTCGTAAACTCCAGGACCTCTCAGGCATAGACCCCAATGATATTCCTGCAGATGACCCAGATGTCATGAAACTCTTTTCAGGAACAGAAGTACTTGGTGTGACGGAGGAACAAATTGGTACTCCGACAGGAATGCTAGGCATTCCAGAGTTTGGAACCAACTTTGTTCGTGGGATGGTCGATGAGACCCACCCTACAACCTTTGCAGAGCTTTTACAGCTCTCTGGCCTGTCTCACGGGACGGATGTCTGGCTGGGCAATGCCCAAGACCTGATCAAGGATGGAGTGGCGACCTTGTCGACGGTTATTGGCTGTCGTGATGACATCATGGTTTATCTCATGCACGCAGGACTGGATCCTAAGATGGCCTTTAGCATCATGGAGCGCGTGCGTAAGGGGATGTGGTTGAAGATTTCTGAAGAAGAGCGAAACAGCTATATTCAAGCCATGCGAGACAACAATGTGCCTGACTGGTATATTGAATCCTGTGGTAAGATCAAGTATATGTTCCCTAAAGCCCATGCGGCTGCTTATGTCATGATGGCTTTGCGTGTAGCTTACTTCAAAGTACACTACCCAATCTATTACTACAGTGCTTATTTCTCAATCCGTGCCAAGGCTTTCGACCTCAAGACCATGAGTGGTGGTCTAGAAGCGGTCAAAGCAAGGATGGAGGATATCAGAATCAAACGTAAAAATAATGAAGCAACCAATGTTGAAAACGATCTTTACACCACCTTGGAATTGGTCAATGAGATGCTGGAGCGTGGCTTCAAGTTTGGTAAATTAGATCTCTATCATTCTGATGCTGTAGAGTTCAAGATCGAGGGAGACACCCTTATTCCACCTTTTGTGGCTATGGACGGCTTGGGAGAAAATGTAGCCAAGCAAATCGTTGCTAGTCGAGAAGAGGGCGAATTCTTATCCAAGACAGAGCTTAGAAAACGTGGTGGTCTTTCCAGTACCCTAGTCGAAAAAATGGATGAGATGGGTATTCTAGGCGATATGCCTGAAGACAACCAACTCTCTCTCTTCGAAGATTTTTTCTAATAACCAAAAATAAACACTTAAAACTATCAACCCCTGCGGTGATTGGGTAACTCTAGAATAGAGATAAGGAGTCTGGACTTTTTGTTCCAGGCTCTTGCTTTTTTGCTCATTCTGGGCGTTAGGCTTGTAGCCTACTCATAATCATGCTAGAATAAAAAACAGCTATAATTAATAATTAGGGATAAATCGGTTTAAGAGACCTTAAAATGATCTGCAATTACCTACTACAGAGAAAAGAGAGCAAGTAGGCTGAGCAGTGTCCTTAGCTGATCTTAAACAGATAATTGAGGGAGAGTCAATGACACAATTTAAAAATTCAGCGGTCAAGAGCATGGTCGTCATGCGAAAGGCCTTTCGGACTATAGATAATCAAGTATCGACCAGTTTTCGCGACTACAACCTGACACCAGCTCAGTTCAGTGTTTTGGATGTCCTTTACAGCAAGGGTCCTATGCGTATCGGGGAGTTGATCAGTACCATCCTCTCTACATCTGGTAATATGACTATTGTGATCAAAAATATGGAAAAAAATGGA
This sequence comes from Streptococcus sp. ALY_208, assembly GCF_058314295.1. Classification (NCBI taxonomy): domain Bacteria; kingdom Bacillati; phylum Bacillota; class Bacilli; order Lactobacillales; family Streptococcaceae; genus Streptococcus; species Streptococcus sp. ALY_208. The sequence goes on from NZ_JBZFUI010000004.1 coordinate 60,339, forward strand.
TGGATCAAACGCCAAGTCAGTAAATCCGATGGCAGGGTCTATGTCATTTCCTTGACAGATTTGGGGAGAGATCTGATTGAGCAAGCCCTTCCGGCTCACATCAAAGAAGTTGAAGCAGCTTTTGACGTTCTTACTCCGGATGAGCAAGAACAGCTGATTGCCTTACTCAAGAAATTCAAGCCACAAGAGGAACGATGAGCTAATCATTAGACAGTTTAGTTCTTCTATGCTATTATCACTACATAGTAATAATTACCAAAGGAGACAGAATGTCTGTTATCACTAGCCTAAAATCATTTTTGACAAAGAAAGAGGAAATTCCTATGAAAAACATTTTATTTATTGTCGGTTCTTTACGCCAAGGTTCCTTTAATCACCAACTGGCTCAAAATGCTGAAGCAGTCTTGGCTGGGAAGGCAAAAGTAAGCTATCTGGACTGGAAAGATGTCCCGGTTTTCTCTCAAGACTTAGAGACACCGGTTCTACCAGCTGTACAGGCTGTTCGTGATGCTGTCAAAGCAGCAGATGCCATCTGGATCTTCTCACCAGTTTATAACTTTGCCATTCCAGGTTCTGTGAAAAACTTGCTCGACTGGCTCAGCCGTGCAGAAGACCTCTCAGATACGACAGGTGCCTCAGTCCTTCAAGACAAGGTAACGACTGTCTCTATCTTAGCAAACGGAGGCCACGACCAAGTGGCTGAAAGCTATCGTGCACTGATGCCCTTTATTCGGACACAATTCGTCGATCAAGTCACTTATTCAAAAGTCAATGACTCCGCTTGGGCAGATGGAAAGTATGTAGCCAGTGAAGATGTGACAGCAGACTTGAATAAGCAAGCTGATGCCCTCCTAGCTGCTCTAGACTAAGCGCCAAGGGTAATAAAAACGATAATGAGCATAAAAAGGACGGATCGCTTAAGCGGGTCCGTCCTTTTTATGCCAACAATGTAAGCGCTTTAAAGCAATCGATATTATAATACCACAATATTGATCAAAAAAACAGTCTGTAAAATGATTAACAAAAGGGCTACAATGGAAGAGATAAAGAGCATAGTAGTCTTTTAGGAGAGGGAGGAACCAGCTATGTACCGTCACTTGAAACGCCTCTTAGCCTTGCTAGCTTTCTTGTTCGTAGCTGGCTTGGGATTTCTCTTTGTACAGACCAGTCAGAGTGAGGTGCTGGCAGGCTTCCGTGAGGTTGTCACCATTGAACAGTCTACAGTCGGCATCGATCAAAAGCTAGAGACGCTCGCCAAGGAAAACCATCTCGTCCTAGCCCGCCGTATCGTAGCGACTACAGATCAGGGTAAAGGCGGGGTCGAAAACACCTATACGCCCATCGGTTCTGACAGACTACCCTCCTCTCTCAAGCGTCAGACTGATCCCCAGCTAATCAAAAATGCTGGCTATAATACCCTCTATATTATCGTGAGCGGTAAGCTGTCAGCTGAAGAAGTAGCAGAAAAGCTCAATAGCCAAGGAAATGAGGCCTTGGTCTTTCCGACCGAGTACAGTACCGTCCTGCTCAGACTCTTTCTGACCAATCGGCAGATTTGGATGATCATTATAGCTTGGGTGGTAGCCTACATGACCCTAGTATTGGCAGAGTATATCTCCGACATGCGTACTGTTGGCATTCGTCGACTCTCAGGTGAAGGAAAACACCAAATCGCCCTCATGAAGACTGTTCGAGACACGGTTTTTATGGTCCTATCTGCCCTTGTCATCATCGTAGGTGTATCATTGGTCATGCTAGCAGCTGGTCTTTGGTCTTTGACAGGCCTACTCTTAGTCGCCCTGCCAATAGCGGCTATATGCTTACTGTTTGTCATGGTCAATGCCGGCTTATCTAATTTATTTTATTATGTTCTGCAAAAACAACCGATTTACTTATCCATCAAGGGTAAAGCACCTGTTGCCATCATGATGACAGTGGTGCTTGCCACTCAGGCTGTAGCCATAGCTTCTGTTATGTATTGTTTCTTTGGGATGACTAGGATTGATAAAGACTTATCCCTCCTAGAAACAGGTCAAAAAGTATGGCAGGAAAATAAAGACTACTATAGCTTAGCGACTCTAGAAGGAAGTGAAACAGTCACACAAGAAGATTACAAATCCTTCTATGAGGAGTTAGAAAAATCAGTCACCATCCTTTACCGAGAAAGTAATAGTGATGATATTGCTATTTCGGACAGCTCAGAAGCAGGTAGTTATGAGCCGACTGAGGAGTCGATTTCCAATGTCCTCTATGTCAATCCTGCCTTCATCAATCACTCTGACCTGTCGCTAAGTCCAGAATCCGAGGACAAGCTAAACAGCATGAAGGAAAACGATGAGCTGATCTTGATTCCGCAATCGCAAAAAAATAACTACAGTTCACTCAAAAAACAATGGACTCGCTTTGAAAAACATGGATTTGCCTCCAATGAGGTCAGCCAAATCGCTAAGGGCGCCGAGGTTTTAGCCGGTCTATACGATGGAGGAGCAGTCTTTACTTACCCTATTTTTGATGATGGTGGAGGTACCCAATCTATCTCTGTTGACTCCTTTAGAAAAGATCCCATCATCATCGTCAGAAAAGTTGGTATGACCGACAGTCTAGTCGATCCAGGAGATATGCTGGTTGACCATCCAGAGACCGTTATCAGCCTGATTCAAAAACACAAGATGACGACAGAATTTGGCAACCTGACTAACGGTTTTGAGTCGATCCAGGCCAAGGAGGCAGCCTATAAGCAAGATAAGAATCTCTTACTTATAGCAGTAGGTGTGAGCTTGGCGACTTCCTTTATGCTGATGATCCTAGTCAATATCATCTATTTCTATCAGGGACGCCGAGAATTCTTTATCAAGAGATTGGCAGGCATGTCGCTTCTGTCTATGCACAAGACCTACCTCTTGAGTCTCAGCCTAGGTGCCCTAGTCATGTATATAGGAGCCTTGCTCTTGAAGCTACCGGGTTCAGTCACCTTGGTACCTCTGATCTATCTTCTTGTGGCAGTAGGATTATTTAGTGTCCAGCTCCATCATGAAAATCACTCTAATATTAGTTATTTGAAAGGAGAATAGCATGATTGACTTGCAAGGGATAAAAAAGGCCTTCGATGATCGTGTCATCTTTGACAATATAGACATGTCCTTTGATGCGGGACAGTCCTATGCCCTGATCGGCCAGTCAGGCTCTGGGAAATCAACTCTCCTAAACATCATTGGAAAACTAGAAAAGCCAGATGCCGGCAAGGTACTTATCAAAGGACGTGAACTCTCAGCTATAAGGGAAAAAGAATACTTTAAAGACTATATCAGTTATTTATTCCAAAATTTTGGTTTGATCGAAAATCGCACCATTAAAGAAAATTTAGAGTTGGCTTTTGTCGGAAAGAAGCTCAAAAATAGTGAAAAACTCACTCGGATGAAAAATGCACTAAAACGTGTCAATTTACAAGTAGAGCTCAACCGCAAAATCTTTTCCCTATCAGGGGGAGAAAGCCAGCGTGTTGCCATCGCTAAGACGATTTTAAAGGATAGTCCGATTTTGTTAGCGGATGAGCCAACAGCTGCTTTAGACCAAAAAAACAGTCAAGAAATCATTGATCTGATTCTAGGCATGCAAAATGATGATCGTCTGATTATCATAGCTACCCATGATCCCAATGTATATGAACGCATGGATCATATTATTCAAATTGGAAAGGAAGTCCTAGTATGAAACTAAGAGGTGGATTAACCAATATTTTCTTACAACTCTTGATGACTATATTTTCAGGATTCATGATACTAACGCAGATGGGAGCCATGAGACAGCCTTCAAAATTATTGATCCAGCTGATCTGTATCATGAGTATTATCTCTTTGATCCTAGCGATTTGGAATTATGTCAAGGAGGATAAGGATTAAGTGTCCTTCAACCCACCAGAAATCTAAAAAAGCTCTTTGTACCTACTCAGGTACAAAGAGCTTTTTATCTATAGAGATCAGCCTGCTTATTCTAAAATAAGCAAACCATCTTGAATGGCGAAGGGATCTTCTTTATTGATACGGTCGTAGAAGAGGATACCATTGGTATGGTCGATCTCATGTTGGACGACCATTGAGTTGTAGCCACGCAATTTGATCTTTTGTGGCTCACCCTTCTTATCGATATACTCGACTGTGATCCGTGAGTGGCGAACGACATAACCCGGAACATCACGGTCAACAGACAAGCATCCCTCTCCATCTCCCAGTGCAGCGTTTTGGACGGAGTGGGCGACGATTTTAGGATTGTACATAATCTCCTCTAAGCTGTAGGGATTTTCTGGGGGATTCCCATTTTCATCCTCTGGATTTGGAACCAGAACAGCGATGATGCGCTTAGAAATATCTAATTGAGGCGCTGCTAATCCGACACCTCCCCGCAAGCCCATCTTTTCAGCCGTGACAGGATCTTGAGAGTTTTTAAGAAACTGCATCATCTTTTCCCCTAGGATGATATCTTCATCAGAAAGAGGGAGTGTGACATCTTCTCCTGGTTGGCGAAGGGTAGGGTTCCCCTCACGAATAATATCGCTCATGTCGATCAGGTGATGAGCTTTGATGATTTTATCTTGTGCAGACATTGATTTCCTCCTTTATTGTAAAAGTCAAACCACAGATATGGCAAGGCTTTAGCATGGTTGTGATTAACTTTAGTATAGCACGAAAGCAAGCAATGATAAAGTCAGAAGTCGCAAAAGAAATCCCCCCCTAGTCTTGAATGACCAGCTCTTTCAGTGCTGATCGATCTGTGATGACATAGGTCCGAAAGGCAGTTTTTTCGATCATTCTCTGATCCTGTAACGCCTTGATCACCCGGCTCAAGTGACGATAAGAGGTACCAAAAGTATCAGCTAGCACACTGGGAGCCAGCTGGATGGAACCATCTACCTCATGGGATAGTAGGTAGGTAGCCAGCCTTTCTTTGACGGAGTAAGCGATATTGGTTGAGGAGATACGGTTTTGCTGCTCAAGTTTCTGCGCCAACTGCCGTCCCATCTGATAGAGAAAAAGGGGGTCCCTAAAGAGCTGATCCCGGTGCTGCAAGGGCAGTTGAATGACGATACTAGGCTCCAAAGCGGTAACAGACGAGACACTATCTTGCTGGTTCATAAACTCAATATCTCCGATCAAGGTAGGCTGCTGGATGGTTTCGAGAATATGCTCCTTACCGTTGAAGAGACGGCGAACAATCTTGATATGGCCCTCGATAAAATAATAGAGGTAGCCTAGCGCCTCTCCTTGCTGACAGATAGATTCTCCCTTATCGTAGCAAACTAGCTGGAGATGAGAGAGATAGTGCTCCGGAAAAATACGATCAAGCTCATACTCTGTGATATAATCTTGGAGAGATTTTGACATGATAGGCTCCTTTTGAGAGCGGGACAAAAGCCCAAACTCGTTAGTATTATTATGGATTTATTAGATTTGCGCAGTGGTTGATTTTGTTGTCCCTACTTTTAGGACATATGTCCTATTTTCTCAATTTGATTTTCATTATACTTGATAAGCACAATAGATTCAAGAATTTAAACGAATGGAAGTTATCATGAAGTCTACAATGGAAAAAATCAGCCTGCTAGCTCTATCTCTCATGCTAGTATCAACCTATGCCATCTCGCCGGCCTTACCGGAGATGATTGCCTACTATAGCAAGCAAGGGATTGCGACAGCCCAGATCGAACTCTTAGTGTCACTGCCTTCCTTTGCCATTATCGCCGTCCTCCTAGTGACGCCCCTGCTCGGTCGTTTCTTATCGGAACGATTGATGATCGTCACTGGTCTCTTGCTCTTGGCTCTAGGAGGGAGCTTTCCTGTCTTTGTTCAGACCTATCATCTCGTTGTCATGGCCCGCCTGCTTATGGGAGTTGGGATTGGCTTGATCAATGCCCGTGCCATCAGCATGATTAGCCAACGCTTCAAGGGGCGTGAGCGGATCAAGATGCTGGGCTATCGTGGTTCAGCAGAAGTGCTGGGCTCAGCCCTACTGACCTTCCTAGCTGGGCAGTTGCTGGGCTTATCTTGGTCAGCAACCTTTATCCTCTATGCCTTTGCCCTGCTTATCCTGGCTCTTTACCTGCTCTTTGTTAGTCAACCCCAGTCAGCTGAACAATCTTCTCTTAAGGATGTAGCCCTATCCCAAGAGACTTCCCGCCTCAGTGTCAAAGAGCGCATCTATATCATGGCCATGGCCTGCTATGCAGGCTTTGTAATCCTGATCAATTCCATCAATACCTTGCGCATCCCAGTTATCGTTGACCATTTTGGCTATGCTAGTGCCCAAGCTGCTAGTATAATTTTGAGCCTGATGATGCTGATGGGGATCCTATCTGGTGCAGTTTTCAGCAGCCTGGTTGCTTGGTGCAAATCCTATTTAATGAGCCTGGTTGCCATCGTTTTAGGTCTTGGTTTGCTCCTCATGTGGTTGGCTGATAGTGTTTTACTACTCGGTCTCGGTGCTCTGGTGACAGGATTTGTATATAGTCTAGGGGTAACCTTTGTATTCAATCATGTCTCAGAGCATATGGCAAAAGAAAAGCTTCATACGGCAACCACCTTAGTCTTGCTGGGCTGTAATTTAGGAGGTGCCCTAGCACCAGTAGTCATGGGAGTTTTCGCTAGATTAAGCCCATCCTTGATAGCTCCCTTCCTTATTTTGGGGATAGCTAGCCTGCTCTTAGGGCTCTGCCTCCTAGCTCAGGCCCTACGAGGCAGAAAGCAAACCACTCCAAGATCAGAAAGATCTTAACTAAAACATACTAAAGAGACTGGATCCTGCTTCCAGTCTCAATTTAGTTGTAGCGAAAATGCAAACACGGGTTGTGTCAAAAGCCTCCTAAGTCCGAGATTTTTGACGTAGCCAAGCCTTTCTAGCTTCTTCGATAAAGAAAATTGGCAGAGGACAGAGCAGTAAAATACCCCACTCTAGACTAGTGATCGGTGCTGTATTAAACAGCCCATTGAGGGCAGGAACATAGGCCAGTAGACAAAAGAGCATAATCTCAAGGGCTAGTCCAAGATTGATCGTACGATTGGTGAAGAAGCCCCTCTTAAAAATAGATTGCGTCCGTGTCCGACAGTTCATGACCTGAGCCATCTGGCTAAAAATAATGGCACCCAAAGTCATCGTTGTAGCCTCACGATAAAGACTGCCACTGCTAGCTAGACTACTGCCCAATTCTCCATGAAGAGCATATACAGAGAAGAAAGCGATCATAGCAACGACAGCCTCCATGCCACCGTACCAGAGGAACGATTTGACCAGCATCTTGCGATTGACCAGTCGGTCAGATTTAGCCCTCGGTGGCTGACTCATGATACCTTCCTCAGGTTGCTCCACACCTAAGCCTAGCGCAGGCATCATATCACTCCCCAGATCGATAGCTAAAATCTGCATAACGGTCAAAGGCAGAGGAACCAGCCCCTTGGAAAAGAGGAAGACTGCTGATGGGACAGCTTCTGAAGTATTGCTGTTAAAAATGTAGCTGAGGAATTTACGCAAATTATTATAGATGCTGCGCCCTTCTTCAATGGCTTTAACGATAGAAGTGAAATGATCATCGGTCAAGATCATGTCAGCCGATTCCTTGGCGACATCAGTTCCTGTGATCCCCATAGCGACACCAATATCAGCTTTTTTCAAAGCAGGGGCATCATTGACGCCATCACCAGTCACGGCGACGACGTGTCCCAATGCTTGTAGATTGGTGACGATTCGGAATTTTTGCTCAGGTGCAATGCGAGCAAAGATCACCTCATCACAGAGGGCCTCCTGCAAATCAGTATCAGACATCTCTGCCAAGATACGACCACTGATCACACGAGGATGCTCAGTCTTGACAATCCCGATACTCTTAGCAATACTGACCGCTGTCAAATCATAGTCACCTGTCATCATAATGATCCTAATGTTGGCATCGTGACATTTAGCAACAGCTTCCTTGACTCCTTCGCGCGGTGGATCCTGCATGACCAGTAGCCCCATAAAGATCATATCAGCTTCTGTTGTTTCGACGCTAGCTTCTGCAAGGCCAGTTTCATCATCATAGAGCCTGCAGGCTAGGGCTAAAACCCGGAGTCCTTGTTGGGCATAGGCATCATTGGCTCTCAGGATTGCGGATTTTTCCCCGTCATTGAGTTGTCTGATCTGACCATCTTCTCGGATATAGGGACTAAGCTCCAAGATTTCCTTAGGTGCTCCCTTGGTAAAGGATGCGGTCGACTTTCCTTCAATAGCCTGTGATAGATGATTGAAAGTTGTCATACGCTTGCGATCAGAATCAAACGGCAGCTCTCTCAAGCGATAATTATCCCGATCATTAGCAGATAGATCGATACCAGCCTTCTGAGCAGCCACCTCCAAACAGGCCTCGGTCGGATCGCCCAAGACGGTATAATTAGGATTGTCAGCATTTGGATGGCTGATCTTGGCATTGCTACACAGAGTTGCCCCTCGTAAAATCCAGTTGAGATCAGTATCCATATCTGCTCGGACTTCTTGTCCTTCTAGGAGCACCTGTCCTACGGGTGCATAGCCTAGACCTGTTAGCTTGTATTCTTTTTTGGGCGTCCATATATTATGAACGGTCATCTCATTCTTAGTCAAGGTCCCAGTTTTATCAGAGCAAATAACAGTAGTCTCTCCGAGAGTCTCTACGGATGCTAATTTTTTCACCAGAGCATTTTCCTTGGCCATACGCTGAACAGCCATAGCTAAAGATAGAGTAATGGTAGGCAGCAAGCCCTCAGGAATAAAGGCCACAACCATCCCTAGTGAAAAGATAAAGGCTCTAGCAATCGGCTCCTTGACAAAGAAAACAGAGGCGATGAAGAAGAAAAGCCCGACACTCATAGCAATGAGAGAGATCTGCTTGGTCAGACGATCCACATCCTTTTGCAGCGGACTCTTATCATCGGCCACATCCTGAGTGAGGTGAGCGATCTTACCAAACTCTGTCTCCATCCCAATCTTGGTCACTAAAACTCGAGCAGAACCATTGGAAACAGTCGTCCCTGCAAAGATGAGATTATCAGCTTCCAAGGTAGTAAGATCTTCGTCTCTAATCACCTGATCATGCTTTCTGACCGGATTGGACTCCCCCGTTAAAGCAGATTGGTTGACTTGTAGATCCGTTGCGGTAAGAATCCTAGCATCTGCCGAAATTTTATCCCCCTCCTCGATCAGGAGAATATCCCCAGGAACCAAGTCTTCTGCTAAAATCTTTTGTTCAATACCATCACGAACGACACGAGCATAAGCAGGAAGCATATTTTTCAAGGCTTGGGTAGCCTTCTGAGCACGATTTTCCTGAATAAAGCTAAAAATACCATTGATGACATTGACCAGCCAGATCGCAAGACCTAGCTCGATAGTCCCAGTTAAGATAGCCACCAGACCGCCTATCCAAAGTAACAGAGCCATCAGGCTGGTAAAATTCTTCAAAAAGCGCAGTAGTTGAGATTCCTGCTTAGTTTCTGCCAGGAGGTTTTTACCATACTCACCCTGTCGTTTGTGAACGTCTTCGCTGTGCAGGCCAGTTTGCCTTGTCTGAAATTGTTGGTATAGTTCTTCTGATGAAAGGGCTTGATAGCCAACTGTTTCATCTGCCATGTAACCGCCTTCTTTCTATTTTCATCTACATTTTAACACCATTAGAAAAAAAGAAAAGGAAAAATATGGAGAAGACGCTAATATTTCTCCCCCCTTCTTATGTTAATCTTCTTCGCTCAGGAGGGTTCTTGCCAGTAAAACAACAAAAAAGAGCTTAGGATATATCCCAAGCTCTTAGTCTCAGCTAAGTCTTCGATTAACGACGAAGTCCTAGTGATTGAATCAAGTCACGGTAACGGTTGACATCCTTACGACGTAGGTAAGCCAAGAGGTTACGACGGTGACCGATTTTTTTCATCAAACCACGGTAAGTAGCGTGGTCTTTTTTATGCTCTTGAATGTGCTCATTGAGGTGGTTGATTTCCCAAGTCAATACAGCGACCTGTACTTCTACAGAACCAGTATCACCTTCGTGACGAGCGTATTGAGCGATAATTTCATTTTTTTTCTCTTTTGAGATTGCCATAGTAAAATTCTCCTTTTATTCCTTCAACCGAGTCCTAGGTTTGGCTGTCCTAAAACCAAGAAGAAGTTAGTTTGTCCCAAGGACTCACTTATTTTAGCAAAAAGCTCACGTTCAGTCAATGAAAAGACCGCAAAGAAGAGAGTGGGACAAAAGGTCTAGGAGAGCTTTTGAGGTTGAAAATGAGATGAACAGTAAGTTCATGAAATTAGATAACCTCCAACAGTTCCCCAAACTGTTGGAGCTATCACTTGCCTGGTAGTTAAACAGTCCACTGGACTGTTTAAGGGGGCGCCTGAAAATAGGAATGTGCCCCGGGATAAGGACTGCCAACCACTGCGTCAATCGAGTAAATCTAAAATAATATTAACGAGTCTGGACTTTTGTCCCAGACTCTGTCTCCTCTGTGATACCCAAACTTGATAATCCTATGATGGCTAATGACTGCCCCAGCCAAGAAAGACAGTAATTTCAAACTTTTTAAAATTTTTGAGTGATTTTGAAAAGTTTTTACGGATAGATAGGTGAATGCTAAGCAACCGAGCTGAGTTCCATGATAATTGAAAATGAAGTAATTATTACTCAGTTAATTTCATTTGCTAATAGCTCAAGTGCGCTGGGTTGCCGCATTTTACAAAAATTCGAAACAAAAATGTAACAATGTGTCACATTTTTGTTATTGATTATATCTTAAAATATTTTAAGATATAATTATCTTTAAAAGAAAGGAAGTTTATTTATGGCAGGACAAATTAAGTTAACGCCAGATGAGTTGCGTACATCAGCTCAAAAGTATACGCAAGGTTCACAAAGTGTTCAAGATGTTTTGACATCTTTGACTAACGAACAAGCTGTTATCTCTGAAAATTGGGATGGTACAGCGTTTGATGCTTTTGAAACACAATTTAACGAATTGTCACCAAAAGTGTCACAATTTGCTGAGTTGCTTGAAGCAATTAACGGTCAATTGAATTCAGTTGCAAGTAATCTTGAAGAAGTTGACTCAACTATTGCATCTCAAATTTCTGGAAGCTAAATGAACCAACTCAAAAGGCAGGATGGGATATCCCTTCCTGCCTTTGTTAGGTGAGTGAGAGTCAGAAAAAAGCTGAGTTCGCTCAAACTATATATCAAAAATACCAGTTATTTCTATACTCCCAAAAATAGCTGTTAAGAATACGATATTTTATATTTAGAGTGACTAAAGATCTTTAAACTCACTCTCCTTCACCTAACAATATTTGAGAAGAGGATAAGGTATGACAAAGGGATTGTCTCGAGCGTTTAGGCTAAGTAGAAATATTTTAGCTATTTTAGTGCTCCTATTTGGAATAATTGGTCTCAATCTACTACTAGAGAGGAATAATAGGACTGGTCAAGAAGTAACCAAGTCAGGGAATCGTCTCAATGTTGCTGTAGTTAATGAAGACCAAGCAGTTTTATCTCAAGATGGGAAAGATACCTATGATTTAGGTGGTGATTACATTAAAACACTTGAGCGTGATAATACTCAGAATTGGACAGTGACATCTAGATCCAGCGCAGAATCAGGCTTGAGTGATGGAGATTACCAGCTCATGGTGATCATCCCTAGTGATTTTTCGTCCAAAGTTTTAGATATCAATAACGTCTTAGTAGATAAGACCACAGTTTCCTATAAAGTTAACGCCAAAGGTAACAGTGTTACTGAAGCAGATGCTCAAAAAGTAGGATCCGAAGTTGTTTCAGACCTCAATAGTCGCTTGGTCAATATGTACATGGCCTCAGTTCTCGGAAACCTCTACACAGCTCAGGAAAATGCTAAGTCCGTTTCAGAAATTCAGAGTGGCAACATCGGTGATTATCAGACTAACCTATTGGATAATGCCGTCAATTTTGAAACAGTTTTCCCAAGCCTAGTATCGCTATCAGACAATGCCTTTGATATGAATACTAATCTAATGGAATCTTTGGAGGAGGCTGTTCTAGATGCCAAAGCCGACCAACTAGACACAGATAAGATGCAAGCCGACCTGGCTACTCTAACGCGTGCCTACAGTACAGGTAAAATCGACTCAGATGACTATACGTCAGGCTTGATGAGTATGGACTCAAAAGCGCTAGACAGTCAGTTGACAGAGATGATTGCAAAATTGGAAACCGACCAGCAAGCGGTATCCAGCAAGCTCAAAAAATCGAACTCAGATCAGGGTCAATCTTCTCAGCCTAGCTACGAGGAAGTCGTTGACAATGTCTCTCATCAGTTAGATGAGCTAGAAAAGCAGCTCAGTATTGCAAAAAATAAGAATGATAAGGAGCCTAATAAACCCACCAAGGAAATCGTTGATGATTTCTTAAAAGACTACTACGGCAAAGAAAATCTCGAAGATTTGGATAAGATGACCTTGCGTGAAGTGCTGACTAAAAAAGATAAGAATGAATCAGCTCTTTTAAGCCAAGATCTCAATGCTTACACATCTAGTCTTGATAGCATGGTAGGGACAGCTGTGAAGGGTCTACCGACAGATAAGGCTTCAGACTTAGCTGACCTCAAAGGAGTGACAGATACGGATTACACCAGTCTGATCACAACTTACGATGATAGCAGGTCAGCCTCTGCTTATGGCTATGCTGATGGTGGTGACAAGGTAGACGATAGCCCAAGTGACAGTGCTGGATTAGGAAAAAATTTAAATCAAGCAGCCACAGAGCTACGTGATTTTGATAAGACCACTGTTGAAGCTAAGACAGAACCACATACGCAAGTGAAAGCACGTCTCCAAGATCCTAAAGGAGTAGTTGAGAGCTGGTATGTGGTTAAGGAAGATGGAAGTCAGACAGATCCCGTTGGAGCTGATCAGGGCATCGATGTCGACCTTGGTCAAAAAAACACCTTCCACTATAATTTCAAAACTTCGAGTCCAGGAGCGCAAGCAGAACCAAACGATAGCCCTGCAACTCTAGCTGTTGAGCTAGATGGTGTCTCTGTGACGACAACAGATGCTAAAACCTTTGATCCAGAGGCTTATGCCGACAAGGTGGAAGCCTACACCAAGTCAGCCCAAGCGGTTGTCGATGCTTATAATCATGCAGGAAGTTTGTTAGCGACCTACTATCCAGACGGAAATGATCAAAGTATTACTGCGCGTTTCTTCGATCAGTCAGTCCGTAGCTTTTTGGATGATATTTTGACTCAGGCTGTATCAGATGCCGTCAGCACCTACGATGGCAATGTGGACGTCACCAACGCACTAGAGACACTCAAATCAACTCGTCAGAGCCTGATTGATGACTTGAAATCCATCATCGAAACAAATGACCAGGTCGAAAGTGATATTTCTGAGACACTGGGCTTACTCAAGGATATCCAGAGTGATCAGGAAGCGTCAAACTCTCCTCAAGCCCAGGCAGAAGCTGACAAGCGTGACAAGGCAGGATCAGATTTGACTGGCGATCTCTCAGATCTCATCTCTCAATCGGAAGCTCTTAAATCGACATCAGAGTCAAATGCAGAGTCTGCCAAGGCGGTCAATGAGAGTTTTGATTCCTTCAATGAGTCAGCTAAAGAGGCTCAAGATCAAGGTGATAAGCTCTCGGCTGATGCCCAGCGTCTCATGGGCGAATTTAATGAAGAACTCGAGGACACCAATGACTTTGTAGGTTCCTTTAAAAAAGTCCTAGACAATGCTTATCAAGAGGGAGTTCCAAATGAATCACTTCTCGAGTTTCTTTCGAGCCCTGTTGTCTCTCGCTCGAGCAGCTACCAATCTAGGGTAAACACCTACCGTCCTTTCACCTGGATCTTACTCCTAGCAGTTGTAACGCTCTTTACAGCCTATATCTTTGCGACGCAGGACTTGCTTAAGCGTGTACGCAGCAAATTTACCAAGGGAGTCTTGTCAGATACTGACCCACTTAATGTTGGAACTATCAGTGGTCTTGGCTTAGTCGAAGGTCTTGGTTTAGGAATTACCTCGGCTCGAAACCTCCATGTTCCTACCGACATGGTGCCTTCTTGGATCTTACTTTTTGTCTTGTATGGTATAGTTTTGCTCCTTGCTCAGTTCTTCTTGATCAAGCGGATGCATGCTCTTGGCATGGGAATCTCCCTCTACGTCATGGTAAGTTTTGTCTACTTTTCAAGTGCTGTTGGAGCAAGTAGTGGTCTTACTGGCCTGCTTAAGACTCTCAAAGTTTGGAACCCACTTTCACATATGGAAAAGACCTTATCTGCTTATTTCGACAATATAGCTGTCAATATGTGGGAAATCTTCCTTCTTGTCTTGGTATTAATCATCTTAGCAGTACTCAATACTTTGGTTAGACTGCCCTGGGAGGCTAAAATGAAACCGTCTCAATCACAAACGGAGGTCTAAGTATGAAAGCTATTAGTTACAAAAGTTTATTGCTAATAAAAAAGTTTAAAACTGTTTTACTTTTGCTTTTGCTCTTAGGGGTGATTCTAGGCCCAGTTAGAGCTTATGCATCCACGATTAAAGATAATAGCCTAAAGTTTTCAACTGATCGTGTTTCAGAAGATCAGCAAGAAACCTTAGGGCGTCAGGATAGCCGAATAGGACAGCTCTTTGACGAAGATCAGGCAAAGCAGCTAACGAGACGAAAGGGAGGCAAGGTTGCACTATCACGTCAGCAACGCCAACTTTTTGGTCAAAAATCAGCCATCCAGACTCAAAATATAAAGCCTAAACAGCTTTTCTCAGCTCAAGTCACCCACACTCTGGACATTCATGCAGGAGAAGGAGAGAGCACTTGGCGTATGGGACAGCTATTAGTTTATCTGCTTCTGATGATTATTGTGATTGGCCTAGCTAGCTTTTTCAGCTGGCTTAGCCAAAGACGGTTTAAAAACAACTTTCTGCAAAAATCAACTCATTAACATATAAATAAATATATAGAAAATGTGAGTCTAAGTGATTTTGTAAAATATTGTGAAAGGAGCCCTTTTCTGATGATTGTGATCAGTTTAGATTTGGGTGATCGGATAGTTGACTTACGTCTGCCTAAAAACTTAAGTGTACAACGCTTAAGCCAAGAGTTAGCGGCTATTTTTGACCTCCCCCAGCCCAAGCATACCTATCAATTAGCTGTAGTCAACAAAGGACTCATCCTTTCAAAAGGATATAAACTGGCTGACTACCCCATTACAACTGGAGATTATTTACGATTAGAGGATATTTAAATGCTTGTATCGCCTTTTACTTTTTCCCATCAAACCTTTAACTTTGATAAGAGTGAGGAAACATGGAACCTGACTCTCAATCGCTCAGAAGTGAGCTTGACTAACCTTCATCAGCTCCAATTGCTTGAAGTAAAGACGCCTGAATTTATGGACATGTCCTATGAGCTGATGCAGGATGATACCATTCAGCTAACCTTTTCTTTACCTGAAGCAGGAGTATCTTTTAGTAGTTTAGCAGAGCGAGCTATGTCGGAGCGGTTGCGTCTGAGTCTTAATATTTTAGATCTCTCAAAAGCAACGGCTTATCCGTTTGGATTGATCCTTCATCCGGAAAACCTTCTTATCACAAAAGATTTGCGCTTAAAAATGGCTTATCGTGGACTCAAAGGAGTAATGGAACCTCGTCATTTTAATGAGGATAGCTTTCTTCGCCAAGTCAAATGCTTGATTATTGACCTCTTCACAGGGACAGGATTTAGTCCCCTCTATGACGGCAGTCTTGAGGTTATTAAATTACCGAGTTATTTGGAACAAGTTCGTCTCAGTGAGAATTTAGAAGAACTATCTGCCTACCTCCACCAGCTCTATCAAGAAGAATTGGCTAAGGAAAGTCGCAGTCAGATTCGGGTGTCAAAGACTCGCTTTAGGATTTATAAGCAAGCGACCATTTGGCTGAGTGCGCTTAGCGTGTTGCTGATCGTACCTCTCGTTTATTTAATATTTTTTAGAGGACCTTTTCAGAGTAAACTGCTTACTGTTGATCGGGCTTTCCTAACCAAAGATTACAGCCAAGTCATCGAAAATACCGAATCTATAGCCTTGGATAAACTTCCCTATACACAAAAATATGAGGCAGCCTACGCTTATGTACAAGGGTTAGATTTTAGTGATACACAACGTGAAGTTGTGATGAACAATATCTCTCTTAAATCTGATGAGTTGTATCTGGATTATTGGGTTATGATTGGTCGTGGAAAACATGATGACGCTCTTGATACGGCTAAACGCTTGGATGATGTTGACCTCATTCTTTATGCTTTGGCTGAAAATATCACTGCAACGCGTAAAAATAGTGATCTCTCTGGAGAGGAGCGCAGTGAAAAACTACAATCCCTTCAATCCGAGTATGATCAATATTGGAAGGAACGTGAAGATGCTCTGGGTGAGGATGACAAAGAGGATAAGGGACTGACCAGTTCTCAGCCCTCTAACAACTCCTCTTCAGGTTCTCAGTCCAGTTCCAAAGATTAACCTATAAGAAGATGAGAAAAAAGCCTTATGGATATTATCGTTTTACATGGTAGCTACCGTCAGGTCCTTCCAGTACCGGAGGAAGGGCGCTTGTCTATTAGCGACCAGTTAGAAATTTTTATGGCAGATGGAGTCTTGACCTATCACTATCAGGATCAAATGGCCCCTATGCCTTCAGAGTTTCATCGAGATGGGATCCATCTCTATCCGAAACCCCAAACCATTAAGCACTACAGTTTAGCAGGACGCCAGCGTCTTGTTGTCGGACCACGAGTTGCTAGTGAACTGACAGCTCAGGATCCCCAGGTAACAGTTTCCCTAGAACGCACGCCAGATAATCGTTGGCACCTGACCAATCTAGGAAAGCCAATCTACATCAACAACCGCTTGAGTGACTCAGACGGTTTGCTGCCCTTTGGTGCGGAGCTTGCCTTTGAGAATAGTTTGATTAAAATCTTTCCGCACGAAGTTTGGGTCTATGGTCCTGTTTTTAACAACCGCTTGCTAGAGACACCGGACTCCCGCTACAGCTATTATGAGGATTACCCAGATTACCACCGCTCCCCTCGCTTGATCTACCGCTCTAGTGAGGATCGTGTGACCATTACAGCCCCTCAAGCAGAGCCCAACAAACCGCGCAATGAACTCCTAAAGGCTATGCTGCCGCCCTTGGTTATGGTTGGGGTCGTCATTGTGATCTCTATCTTTCAGCCCAGAGGACTTTATATCCTTATGTCTGTTGTCATGTCGATCATGACCAGCATCTTCTCTGTTCAAAATTATATTAAGACCAAGAGAGAGTACAAACAAAGTCTTAAGGATCGTATTGAAGCCTATCATGCCTACCTAGCCGATAAGGCGATTGAACTAAGAGAGCTAGCCCTAGATCAAAGACAAGGGCAGCACTATCACTACCCTGCCCTTCCAGAGCTAGACCAGTTGGCTCAGGAGCTTTCTAGCCGTATTTACGAAAAGACCCCGCAACAGTTCGATTTTCTCACCTATCGTCTGGGACTGGGGCGAGTGCCTACGACCTATACCCTAGACTATTCCAATAAAGAGCGCTCAGGTGTCAAAGATCCTCTGGAAGTCGAAGGATTCACCCTCTATCAGACCAATAAAGAGCTAGATGACATGCCAGTGGTGGCTAGCCTCAAGCAAGGTCCTGTCGGCTATGTAGGGGAGCGACCGCTCGTGATTGAGCAGCTCCAGTTGCTGATCAATCAGTTGGTGCTCTTTCATTCCTATCATGACTTGAGGATCATCACCGTCCTGCCAGAGTCCGAAAAAGACCAGTGGCAGTGGCTGCGCTGGCTCCCTCATGCGGCTCTCCCGGACATCAATGTCCGAGGTCTGGTCTACGACCAGCGGACACGTGACCAGGTACTCAATAGCCTGACCCAGATCATCAAGTCCCGCCAGCTGGCGCAAGAAGACACGAGTGGCAGCCAAGAGCTGCGCTTCTCACCACACTACCTGATCCTCATCACCGATGAGACGCTGATTTTGGATCACGCCATCATGGAGTACTTTAACGACGACCCGACTGATCTAGGCTTTAGCCTGGTCTTTGTCCAAGACGTCATGCGCGCCCTCTCAGAGAATGTCAAGACCGTCATCCGTATCAAGGATGGCGCCAGAGGTGAGCTGGTCATGGAAGAAGGCGAGCTTAAAAACCATGAATTCCTTCTGGATCATTTCCCAGAGGGCTATGACAAGGAGCGCATCACCAGACGCCTAGCCCCTCTCAACCATCTCGAAACCCTCAAATCCAGCATTCCAGACCAGGTCACTTTCTTAGACATGTATGGGGTGGAGCGTGTCGAAGACCTCAAGGTCACAGAGCTCTGGCAGCAGCATGCCCCTCACAAGAGTTTAAGTGTTCCTTTAGGATTGCGGGGACCTGAGGATTATGTTAGACTGGATCTGCATGAGCGTGCCCACGGCCCTCACGGCCTGATCGCAGGGACGACCGGGTCTGGGAAGTCAGAGCTCATCCAGTCTTACATCCTCTCCTTGGCGGTCAACTTCCACCCTCACGATGTGGGCTTTCTCCTCATCGACTACAAGGGGGGAGGAATGGCAGACCTCTTTAAGGGGCTGCCCCATGTCCTAGGGACCATCACCAACCTAGATGGCAACCAAGCCATGCGGGCTATGGCCTCGATCAAGGCAGAAAACAGACGGCGCCAGCGCCTCTTTGCCAAGGTGGGAGTCAATCATATCCACGCCTACCAAAAGAAATACAAAAATGGCGAAGTGACAGAGCCCCTTCCCCACCTGATTATCATCTCGGATGAGTTTGCGGAGCTCAAAAATGAGCAGCCTGAGTTCATCAGTGAGCTGGTCTCAACGGCCCGTATCGGGCGCTCGCTAGGGGTCAACCTGATCCTAGCGACCCAAAAGCCCTCAGGGGTGGTCAACGACCAGATCTGGGCCAACTCCAACTTCCGCCTGGCCCTCAAGGTGGCAGACAAGGCGGATTCTCAGGAAATGCTGCATACGCCAGATGCGGCGACCATTACGCAGGCCGGTCGTGCCTACCTGCAGGTCGGCAATAACGAGGTCTATGAGCTCTTTCAGTCCGCCTGGTCAGGCGCAGAGTATCGCCCCGACCAAGAGGATCAAGGGACAGATGACGTTACCATCTCTTTGGTCAATGAGTTAGGGCAGTATCAAGCGCTCAACCAAGACCTCTCCGGTCTGGACCAGGTAGACGATCTCAAGGAAGTGCCTAGCCAGCTTTCCGCCATTGTCGGCCATATCAAGGATCTAGCAGCAGCTGCCAAGCTCAGAGCAGTTCCTCAGCCTTGGCTGCCGCCGCTAAAGGATAAGATTATTCTGGATGATCTATACGGGGGTGCTGTCCCAAGTTGGCAAGAATCCCACAATAGTCTTGAAGTCATATTTGGCATGATTGATATTCCAAATGAGCAGCGACAGATGGTTGCCAAACATTCATTTAATGATGATGGACATTTAGCTGTTTATTCAAGTCCAGGTTATGGTAAAACAACCTTCTTACAAACTCTTGCGATTGATTTAGCAAAACGTTATACACCGGAACAAGTGCATTTTTACCTCTTGGATTTTGGAACGAGTGGTTTACTTCCTCTTTATAAGTTACCGCATACTTCCGATATTATCTATTCAGATGATAGTGCAAAAATTCCCAAGTTTATTGAGAGAATGACGGAGGAAATACGTACTCGGAAACAAAAACTAACGGAATACATGGTAGCAACTATCTTTGATTGGCGTCGTACTTCTAAAGAAACACTTCCCGACATTGTCATTTTTGTAGATAGTTTTGAAGGCATTCGTGGAACGGTATTCGATGATGCGGTAGATAAGATCTTGACAACAATCTCTCGAGATGGTGCAAGTTTGGGAATTTACCTTGCCATTTCCGCTGGTCGTGCCAACAGTATCCGTGCGGGATTACAGTCTAATCTTAAACGTAAACTTTCGCTAAAACAACTAGAAGACGGTGACGCCAAGTCTTTGGTGGGTCGTACAACATTGAAGATGGAAGATATAGTAGGTCGTGGCTGGCTTAAAGTTGATGATGTTGAAGTTTTTCAGGCTGCTATACCAGTATCTGGTGAGACAGCTTTTGATATAACGGAAAACTTAAAATCACTAGTGAAACAAATAGATGAGTCTTGGACAGGTGATCGCCCTAATCGTATTCCAGTTGTTCCGGAAATTCTATCTCTAGATACCTTTAACGCTCTTCCAGAGGTCAAAAAGGCACAACAAAATTCAGAAATCCCAATAGGCATGTCTTTTGATGATGTTAAGATAGAATCAATACCTGCTAGGCAATTCGGGCATATGGTTATTCTTTCTGATAAAGAAACAGCTAAAGAGAATGTCGTCCGCCATATTGTCCCAATATTATCAAAACAATACGGACAAAAGGCTATCTCTTTCTATGATATGTCAAGCAGCTATAGTGATATGCAAAGTTTGACAGGAAATTATACAGATGCATATGAATTTGAGGATGGTTTTGCAAGTCTATTCAGTGATTTATCTGATCAAATCTTGAAAGAAAAGCGAAAACGTTATTATGAAGATAGAATCATGATTATCTCAGATCTTTCAGATTTTATAGACAAATCAAAACTTAACTCCCAGCAATTAGCTATTTTGATAGAGGAAGGGCAACGTGTAGGGCTCCATTTGGTTATGATCAGTCATAGTAGTTATTTTTCAGTATTAAATGATTTTAAACGCTTTCTTAAACAAAAGGTTGATCTGGCTTTGATAGCCATGAAGGTATCAGCACAAAATTTTGTTCAAAAAACACTAACGCAACGTGAGGTAGACCTTCTTATAGATGAAATCTACCTTCACTATAAAGATGTTCAAAAACGCATAAAAATTACAAGATAGGAGCTTTTATATTGGAAAAGCAGTACAATGAAAACACGATCAAAGAAATAAAAAAATTCACAATTATCATAGGAATTGAAGCTCTTATTCTTGCTTTTGCATTGATAGGAGCTCTGATTATCATGACCCTCAATAATGTCAGATCTGGGAATATCTACCGATACGCTCAGCTGAGCTTTCTATTCCTCTTTGCTTATCTTTTCTTGGTTCATAGGGAGAATAGCTATTTTCTTCAAGCTATAAAAAAACACCCAGAGTGGAAGAAAGGTACATACTGGCAGCTACCCTTAACGTCTAGTCATACTGCAAAAGTTTTTCTGTTTCCCTTGATGGTTGTATTAGTTTATGGATTATTATTTATTCAGTTATATGAACCCGAGGTAACCCCCCCTTCTCAGGTTCCTATTCATAATTCTAGCGAGCCGGTAACACCGAGCTCGTCTTCCCTAGAAAAATTCACGGATGATAGTTTAAAAGGAGATTAGCTAATGGCAATGATGGATGGAACATGGGATCAAGCGATCAATAAAAAAAGAAAGATTGCAAGGTACGAAGATACTATTGAGCAAATAGAGGCTAATGACTTCGATAAAACGAAGGATTTATCTGATTTAAATAATAAATTACAGACTTGTAAGGATGTCATTGATAAAATCGATGGTAATAGCGGTTATCATTATCTCTCAGACTTGAAAGATAAGTTAGAGGAAGACATTAAAATGATGAAAAAGTATAAAACTTTTATTAAAGATGCCAACACCTCTATGAAAAATCTTCATAAGACGTTGAAAGAGGAGCTTCCAACGCTTAAAAGTGAGCTAGAGACGATAAAGGAAAATTATAGACGTGACCACAATAAAGCGGAAGAAGTGGCATTAGATGCACGCTTAGGAACGATCAGAAACTGGTAATTGGGGGTATGCTATGGCTATTATAGATACAGATATTAACAACATTGACAATAGTTACACTGCTGATATCATTGAATACGATGACGCTAATATTGAAACGATTATCTCAGATCTTTCAAATTTAGAAAGCGATTTATCGGATCTGGCTACCAAGGTATCAGATTTTTCATCGTACGATAGCAACTGGAAGGGTGATGCTAAGGATAAATATGAGGAATTGAAGGTCTTTTTAACTGATTTTTCTAGTGCCTATACAGACAGCATCGGTGAACTAAAGACTGCTGTGAATGGCTTACAGTCCTTGATCAGCGCTATTCCAAATTCAGATTTGATAAAAAAAATCAAGGAGGCTTAGGATGGAATTTTCAAAAAATGCTTTGTATGCCTTAGCGATCATGGATGATAATGGACAAGAAATTCCATTCATACCTTTAGATCAAAATGATGACCTAACACTTAGAGAAAAACTTTATCAAGCCTTAATGAGTGGTTACGATGATCTCAAAGAGATGTCAGCGCTTGACGACAAAGGGGCTCCGCGAGATGACGCTACGATTCTCGGTACTTTTCTGAACATGTATATAGAATCTCCTTATCATGTTGCGGTGGATGGTGAATATTTTCTAGCGCCTAATCAAGGTATCGACCAAAAGATGTCTGTTCTTATTACACGGACACCAGATGAGAGCTACCGTATTGAGTATCTTCCGACAGTCATCTTTATGGCAACCGTTTTATCAGCTCATAAAATTCTTCATAATCTCCAAGATAAGACAAAAAATTATATGAAGGCATCTTGGGAACCGTATGCTTTTATACGATTAATGGCTTATTATGGTAAATCTGATAGCTTGAGATTACATACGCTTCAGGCTGGTCAAGTTAAGGATCACTTGTATGTTAATACTCAAGGCGGACTGTATGAATATGACCTCACTCAAGAGATGATTCGTTCCCTATCACCAGAAGAGATGCAAGAGCAAATTATAACTGAATTGAAAGTGAAGGTTTAATAGTATGAAGCATATTAAGTTAGACTTAACGGAACATGAATCCCTCATTATTGCCCTAGCAGATATTGTCACCGTCTCTAATAACCTTGTGTCTTCTATTCAGTCTATTACTTCAGAGATTTCAGGCGTTTCTGATAGAGGATATTTTTCCTTCTATTATGGCAATGGTAATAATGGTGCCGACACTACTAAATATGGTTCTTTAGGACAATTTGTGACCAAGGCACAGCAGATCAGTACTCTGTCTGAGATTCTGCATCAGTATGCGATTGATACTTACAGTAAATTTGTGGATAAAGACAGAATCTTAGCAATTGAAGTGGCTAATACGATTTTGAACAGTAATGACCCTCAATACCATGCTTTTCAAAAGGAAATCAAAGATCATCCTGAGAGAGCTCTCGACTATATCCAAGACAACATGAAAGGGGACAAGTAGTGGCTACATACTATTCTAAGGAATCTGACTTTAGTTACAAAGATTTTAATTATGAGATCAATGCTAATATTGTTGCCAGAACTATGAAACAGTATTTCGAACAGCTGGAGCACTTGACGAAGCAAATCAAAGACAATAAGGTTCAAGATAAATATGTTAAAACTGGTGATGCCTATCTGGGTAAAGAATCTGATCTGTCTCTAGAAGATTTTTACACGGCCAATGATCGGGCTTCCGATTTAATGGGATTTAGCAGTGAGGTTCACTCTAAAATCATGGCCAATATTGATAGCAAATTTGTTAAAGGGATGAGTAAAGTTTTCCAAAATATGGATGAAAATCTCAATACAGATAAATTTGAAACACAAAAGCTGACGTCTAAAAAAACGACAAAATACTATGATATTGAATCGGGTACTTATGTAGAACAGGTTAGTGAGAAGAAGTACACGTTAACAGAAATATTAGATGGAAAAGCCAGTCCTATTTCTGCTGCTAAGACTGTCTATCAAGACCGCCTTAAAATGGCTAAGGATTACTTGGAAGAACTGGAGAAAGATCCTAAGAAGGCCAAGGACTATGATAAGCTCAAGAATATGAGTGAGGAAGAATTGATGGGAGCTTTCTATGGTGTTGGCTATGGGAACGCTGGTGTTCCTATCGTCAAAGGCTCAGACTGGCAGGAAGCCAATAAGGGGTGGTTAGAACCCATCGAAAATATTGTGATTCCAGGTGTTCTTTTGGTGGGTACTGTTGTCTCAACTGTTTTAATTCCTTTTACAGGGGGTGCAAGCGCCCCAATTGCAGCAGGCTTTGCGAATGCCGGTATGGTCTATACAGTAGCCAGTAGCGGTTATTCAGCTTATACTGGTAACAGCTTGATTGCAGGGACGCAGTTAACGGACGAAGAGCGTAGCTGGGCAGGAGCGGAAGCTCTCGTTACACTAGGAACTGCTGGAGCCAGTAAGGTTGCGACAGGCTTAGAGACTGCCGGAACTATCAGCAAAAACACCTCACAGGTTGTTCAAAAGGGTGCCGGCTGGGTAGATGATGGCTTTGATGTTACGCAGATGGCTGTAGGGGCTATGAATGGTGAAGATCAAACTCTGGCTCTAGTTGGTTTTGGTGCTGGAAAGGGTGCTAAGCACATTGCGGATAATTACAATCAGTCCCATCAGATAGACAGTGCCTCCAGCCGTCCTGTTAAGGGGCCTGATCCTGATCTCTCCGTACCTAAACAAGGCACCCCTGACCTTGATGTCAAAGCGAAAGCGCCCAAGGCAGAGGTTGATGGAGGCGTTCACACAGGCAGCACCCCACATGCCAATGTTCACGACCTTGACGCTGGGGCTGCTGGAGCAGTCGCTGGGACTAAAGCCTCTAAAGTAAAGAGTGCTAAGCCAAGTGAGGTGGAAGTGCCAACTAAGGCTGGTGAGATGGAGAAAATCAGTAGCCCAGAGGACCAGCGGTCTCATGTTCTCAAGAATATTGAAGAAAGCCGAAAGGCTAGAGAAGCGTCTAATTTTGATCAATACCTGCGTGAGGAATACCATGCTCAAGGGAAGTATTTCCCAGAACGTGTTGACCTGCCCAATGGCAAGCACGGTTATCTTTCAGCCGATACCTTTGATGGGCAACCAGTACCCGTGCGTTCAAGGGAATTTGTGGATGCAGAAGGTCATATTAAATGGCCACCCAAAGGCACAGACGGCTTTGCTGTAGACGAGACTGGAACTCCGATCACGGAACCTGCCGATTTGAAAGCAGGTCAGACAATTGACAGATATGGTTCTAGCAGTGGTACCTTTACTAGTCCTCTTGAGAATGGAAAAATGTTGCCCTACACTACTCGTGGTTTACCATATCCAGAAGGCTATCAGCCTTACCATAAATACGAAGTAGTGAAAGACATAAACTCCAAGAATATTTTAGAAGGCTTTAATCGCTTACCTAAAAGAGAGCAACAATTACTGCTAAATGATATGGAAGAATTTAGATTTACTTTTGAGGATATGGCTAATCCTAAAAAAGGGAGTATTGCCAAAGTGTTTGGCCAAGGTGGTGGTACTCAAATTAAGCTCGGAACATCAGTATCTTGGTATGAAAAATTAGGTTTACTGAAAGAGGTGCAGTGATGAAAGATTTATACAGAGAAAAACAAAATATCTTATCCGAAATAGAGAAATTAGGTTATGATAGCTTACGCTATTCAATATTTGATGAACATATTCCATTAGAATGGGAGACAAGAATAGATTTTGATGACGTTTCTGGAGAGTACGAAGTTTATTCTACAATGGATAGAGCTAGTATTTTAGGATCGTACAAATATACTGATTTTGATGAAGCAAAAGCTAGATTTATTAGAAATTTGGAGTTGGTGGTTTCCAGATATCAATATTTAGTAGAGGAAGGGAAGAATCCTCCATATTCTTCTCCACTATGGGATAAAGTAGATGATTGATATTGAGCATTTGAAGCATGAGCTAGAGACTGAAATTCGAGCTAGAGGGCTCGACAGTTTGCATTATGTTCTATTTGATGCAAATAAACGACTCCCTTGGGCATTTCACCTTTACTATAAAAATGGGAAATTTTATGTTGATGGAAGAGATGACCGTTCATATACAATTGGGCATAGCGGAGAGTATGACGATTTTGAGAGTGCAAAACAAGCATTTTTTGAAAAATTAGAGCTTGTTATAGAATCTAATAAAATGAATATACAATTAGGCCTACCCACTGAATATCCTTCTCCATTATGGGATAAAGTAGATGATTGATATTGCGTCTTTGAAGCGTGAGTTAAAAACTGAAGCTAATGGAACGGTTAGAGCAACAAAAATTATCATTAATGTCAGAAATCAAAAAATTGGGTTACGAAAGTCTGAGATACTCAATTTTTAATGATCATAGGCCATTAGAATGGGAAACTCGAATAGAGTTTAATACAGGAACGCAAGAATATGAGGTGTATTCTACAATGGATAGAGCTAGCAAAGGAGGAATCTTTACATTTAAAAAATTTGAAGAAGCTGAAGAAAAATTTTTAAAAAATCTCGAATTGACAGTTTTTATTAATAGAGCTTCAGTAGAAAACGGTGAGGTTCCAGAGTATTCTTCTCCACTATGGGATAAAGTAGGTGATTGATCCTGTGTATTGAGAAGTTGTTCAAAAGGGTGCCGGTTGGGTAGATGATGGCTTTGATGTTACGCAGATGGCTGTAGGGGCCATGAATGGTGAAGATCAAACTCTGGCTCTAGTTGGTTTTGGTGCTGGAAAGGGTGCTAAGCACATTGCGGATAATTACAATCAGTCCCAGCAGATAGACAGTGCTTCCAGCCGTCCTGTTAAGGGGCCTGATCCTGATCTCTCCGTACCTAAACAAGGCACCCCTGACCTTGATGTCAAAGCGAAAGCGCCCAAGGCAGAGGTTGATGGAGGCGTTCACACAGGCAGTACCCCACACGCCAAAGTTCACGATCTCGAAGCTGGGGCTGCTGGAGTGGTAGCCGGCACTAAAGGCTTTAAAGTACAGAGTGCTAAGCCAAGTGAGGTGGAAGTGCCGACTAAGGCTGGTGAGGTGACTGGTGCCAAGGGTTCTGATGTGCCTAAGGCCAAGGTGGAAGCCGTTGAGAAACCAAAAGATTATACTGTCACTGATTTCAGGAAGGATATGGAATCATTACCTCATATTGATTTATCACAAAAGGTTGAAGATGGTATTGATGGGACTCCGAATGGTAAACGTCCAGATGTCAACCGTGTGTATTCACAAGATGAGATTAATCAACACCTTTCTATGTTTAAAGATGGCATAGTGAGAGTAGTAAGCGGTGAGAGATATCGTGCAGACTTGGATAATTATGGAACCACAATTGGTGCTCCTAATGGACAATTTGTTATGCCTAAATCTGTCTACGAAAAGGCCGTTAAAGCTTCAAATGGAAATCCAAGAGTATTAGAAGAACTGCTAACTTTGGAACCTGGCTCTTTAGGAGATGCTCCAAAAGTAATTGAATCACATGATTTTACAGGACTTCGTATGCCATCTGGTAACGAAGCAGGCGCCTATCAAGGTGATTGGATTCCAGGTGGTTACACCAAGGGTGGAACACCGGAAGCAATTATTGATCAATTACCAGAGGGCCATTATACTGTTGACGATGTTTATTAACTGAGGTGATGCTTGATGTCTTTGAAATATAAAAAATACAATTATTGTTCAATTGAGGAAAATGTAGAAAAAAATAGGTATATTATCTTTTGGACAAGGGGAAAAGAGCACTATTCTTATTCCATAACAGCTGAACTGGCTGGAAAATTAGCTAATTCAAGTAAAGATGAATTAGAAGTCATGTTCTATGCAGAAAAAGGTCGATGGCCAAAAGAGGGAGAATTGGATCATTATAATGAAACAAATGTGATCACTCATAAAGGAAATGGATTCCTTGTTTATGAAGAAGATGGACACTATGAAATGCGCTGGCAGACAGGGAGTCACGACTCACGGGAGGCTGTTTATCCTATCACCAAGGAGCTAATGGATAAAGCCTTTCAATCGGATCAAGATGCCTATGATGTCAAGACTTATTTGACGACCGGTTTATGGCCCAGTCACGACCAAGATGCTATTGATCGTTCCTTTATTCGTCAATATCCAGAAGTGCTACTAAGAAATCCAGAAGCCAGTCGATCCTTATTTAGCGAAGATGAGTTCGAAAGGCTGTTGAAAAAAGCTCATGAAGCTTCTGATACAGAGGACTAATCTTCAGAGGGACAGGACAGCCTGTTGAGACGGTTAGACCACGAGTATCTGACATGGCCAGTCCATGGGTACCGGATAGTCCATCGGTTCACCCACGGGCTCTTGACCCAGAGGTTTCAGAACCACGGGACAACCTTTCTGACCTTGATGTCAAATCCCCTAAGGCTTGTTCAATCCCTTTGTTCATAGAAAAAATATGGAAAATCATTGATGGTTGCTAATAAATTACGGATAAATAAGTGAAGGGCTTTGCCCGCTATCAAATCAAGAAAGGAACGTGATATGAACCGCAAGACCAAATGGCTATCGCTGGCATTGTTAGTGACCCTCTTAGGGCCTTATACAATCCCAGTCGCTCTAGCGCAAGAGTCGTCAGCTGCTGTTATCAAGGAAGACAAAAACCAAAACGGTATCCCTGATGACAAGGAAGACGATAACCACAACGGCATTCCTGACCTCAAGGAAGACTACGATGACAATGGTATTCCTGATTTCAAAGAAGAAGACCAGGCAGACTCCAGCTCATCGGATCAATCATCGGATGAAGCCAAGGAAGCCCCAGAAGAAACGTCAGAAAGCTCTGCATCTGAATCTCCGGAAGCTGCTTCTGAGGCAGAGAGCGACGCCCAAGCCTCCCAACCAGCAGCTGATCCTGACACATACCAGTCAGCTGATCCACAGGAAGACGCTGATCCCGATGAAACTGCCCCAAGCTCAGAGGAGAGCACATCCAGTCCAACTACTGATCAGCCGACGGATCAAAAAGCAGCTGACAAGGATCAAAAGACAGTCCCTAAAAAGGCAGTCCCTCAAGCCCCTCGTGCGAGTAAAAAGGTTAAGAAGATTCAAAAGCTCAACCAAACCTTGGCTAAGATGCTATCCCCAGTCCCAGTCCCGGCCTTAGCCCATCTGAATGGCGCTCAGTCTGAGACGCCTTCTAGCCTAGAGGCTTGGTATGGTGCTAGTGATGATCAACCAACTACTCCCCCGACCTATACCGCTTATGTGGAGCACTGGTCGGGTAAGGATGCCTACACTCACAATCTCCTCTCCCACCGCTATGGGATCAAAGCCCAGCAGTTGGATGGTTACCTGGATTCCTTAGGCATTAACTATGACCGCAACCGTATCAACGGCAAGCTCGTCCTCAAGTGGGAAAAGGAAAGCGGTCTGGATGCCAGAGCCATCATTGCCATCGCTATGGCAGAGAGTTCACTAGGCACAGCCGGCGTCGCTACGGAGCCAGGAGCTAATATGTTTGGCTACGGAGCCTTTGACAGCAATCCCAATAATGCCCAGCGCTATAAGGATAGCACAGCTGTCAGCCGCCTGACCCAAGAGACCATCATTGGTCATAAAAACCAGACCTTCAAGATTCAGGATGACAAGGCTAAAAAGCTGGCTTCAGGTCATTACAATCCCTTTGTCGATGGCGGTGTCTACTTCACCGACTCATCAGGCACTGGTCGCAGACGTGCCCAGATCATGCAAGACATCGATACCTATATCGATGAACACGGTGGGACGCCAGCTATTCCAGAGGAGCTCAAACATCTCACGGGGACTATGGCAGGCAAGGTGCCAGCAGGTTTCAGCCTCTCAAAACCGATCCAGACCGCTAGCTATATCGCCTCAAGCTATGCTTATGGCCAATGTACTTGGTATGTCTATAACCGAGCTCATGAGCTAGGCTATAGCTTTGATGCTTACATGGGTAACGGCGGAGACTGGCAGCACAAGCCAGGCTATGAGACGGGTCATAAGCCAAAGGTTGGCGCCGCCCTCTCCTTCTCACCGGGTCAAGCTGGTGCAGACCCCACCTACGGTCATGTGGCCATTGTTGAGGCCGTCAAGAAAGACGGCAGCATTCTCATTTCAGAGTCCAATGCCATGGGACTAGGCGTGGTTTCCTACCGCACCTTTAGCCCAGCCCAAGCCAGCCAATTTACCTATGTGTATGGGAAGAAATAATCCCAGCAGTGCCTCCGTAAGGAGGCGTTTAGAAAAGACGATTCACTAAGAACCGTCTTTTCTTTTATGACAAATTATTGACTAGTTTATGAATCTCGTCCCAGTCTTTTCATGATGAAGGCTTTAAATCGTTCCTTATCCCGATCGGTCAAGCGTCCTAAGATACTTATCTGTGGTACATTAGCAATCTCATAATATCTTACCGTATCAATCCAAGACGGTCTTCTTAAGCCAGCTTCAGCCCAGTCTTTAATGTCAAAGTAGTAGCGTTGCATAGCGACTGACTTCCTGTCAAATTGTGAGGTCACTTTTAGAACCTGCAGGATTTTATCATCACATTTAATCAGCATAGCAGGACGCACCTTTGCTCCTGTTCCATCATCAAAAGGGATACGAGCCATTAAAATATCATAACGCTCCCATTCCCTATCCATTACTTACCTCATACTCTGAAAAGTCTTCGTCAAAAAATTCTGCAAGATCTTCAGACTTCGTAAAATCAATGGGACGTTTGTCAAGTTCCGTCAAGATCAGTTCTTGTAGTTCTTGATCTGCTAGGTGTTTAGGCTCCTTCTTTAGTTCAAATGGTAAGCCGCCAACTGTTTGTGATTTTTTTAAAAACATCACGAAAGCCTCCCCGACACTGGTGCCCAAGTTGTTATACAATTCGGAAACATCATTATACAAGTTTTCATCAACTCGCTTTTGGAATAATTTAGTAGCCATAATAGTCCTCCTGACATTACTTTCACAATATCATTGTATAACTATTGCATGTATTTTGTCAACTGATGAGAAGATCATCAAGTCCCGCCAGCTGGCGCAAGAAGACACGAGTGGGAACCAAGAGCTGCGCTTCTCACCACACTATCTGATCCTCATCACCGATGAGACGCTGATTTTGGATCACGCCATCATGGAGTACTTTAACGACGACCCGACTGACCTAGGCTTTAGCCTGGTCTTTGTCCAAGATGTCATGCGCGCCCTCTCAGAGAATGTCAAGACCGTCATCCGTATCAAGGATGGCGCCAGAGGTGAGCTGGTCATGGAAGAAGGCGAGCTTAAAAACCATGAGTTCCTTCTGGATCACTTCCCAGAGGGCTATGACAAGGAGCGCATCACCAGACGCCTAGCCCCTCTCAATCACCTCGAAACCCTCAAATCCAGCATTCCAGACCAGGTCACTTTCTTAGACATGTATGGGGTGGAGCGTGTCGAGGATCTCAAGATCCCAGAGCTCTGGCAGCAGCATGCGCCTCACAAGAGTTTAAGCGTTCCTTTAGGATTGCGGGGACCTGAGGATTATGTTAAGCTGGATTTACATGAGCGTGCCCACGGGCCTCATGGCCTGATCGCAGGGACGACCGGGTCTGGGAAGTCCGAGCTCATCCAGACTTACATCCTATCCCTAGCGGTCAACTTCCATCCCCACGATGTCGGCTTTCTCCTCATCGACTACAAAGGGGGAGGAATGGCAGACCTCTTTAAGGGACTGCCCCATGTCCTAGGGACCATTACCAACTTAGATGGCAATCAAGCCATGCGGGCTATGGCCTCCATCAAGGCAGAAAATAGACGGCGCCAGCGCCTCTTCGCCCAGGTCGGGGTCAACCATATCCACGCCTATCAAAAGAAATACAAAAATGGCGAGGTGACAGAGCCCCTTCCCCACCTGATCATCATCTCGGATGAGTTTGCGGAGCTCAAAAATGAGCAGCCTGAGTTTATCAGCGAGCTGGTTTCAACGGCTCGTATCGGGCGCTCGCTAGGGGTCAACCTGATCCTAGCGACCCAAAAGCCCTCAGGGGTGGTCAACGACCAGATCTGGGCCAACTCCAACTTCCGCCTAGCCCTCAAGGTAGCGGACAAGGCAGACTCTCAGGAAATGTTGCATACGCCAGATGCGGCGACCATCACGCAGGCAGGCCGTGCCTACCTGCAGGTCGGCAACAACGAGGTCTATGAGCTCTTTCAGTCAGCTTGGTCAGGTGCAGAGTATCACCCCGACCAAGAGGATCAAGGACCAGAGGACGTTACCATTTCTTTGGTCAATGAGCTAGGGCAGTATCAAGCGCTCAACCAAGACCTCTCAGGTCTGGACGAGACAGAGGAGCTAAAGGAAGTACCCAGCCAGCTTTCGGTCATCGTCAGCCATATCAAGGAGCTGGCGACAGCTGCCAAGCTCAGAGCAGTTCCTCAGCCTTGGCTGCCACCGCTCAAGGAGCGGATCCCGCTACCCTCTACCGATGATTTCAAAGAGGCTTGGCAAACACAAACCAGCAGCTTGCGCTTTAGTCTAGGGATAGCAGATATGCCCTATGAGCAAAAGCAAGAGCCCGTTGCTATAGATCTTGTATCAGACGGTCATGTTGCCCTCTTTGGAGGACCGGGTACGGGTAAAACCACCTTCCTACAGAGCGCCCTTTTAGACCTGATACGGCACTACAGTCCAGAAAGACTAGAGCTCTACCTGATAGATTTTGGGACAAATGGGCTCTTACCCCTGAGTCGTTTTCCCCAGGTGGCTGATAGCTTCTTACTCAGTGACGCAGAGAAGATCACAAAGCTTATCAAGCGTTTGTCAGATACGGTTCAAGAGCGCAAGCGTCTCTTAGCCAAAGCTGGTGTTGCCACGCTAGAAATGTATGAACAGCTAGGGCATAATCCCTTCCCTCATATTATCGTGGCGATTGATAATTATGAAGCCATGAAGGATGAAGCCTTTGAGACAGAGTTTTACAGGCTGCTTGTCGTGCTTGCTCGTGATGGGATCGCTCTAGGGATCCACCTCATGATCACCTCTGGGCGTCAGATGAACCTGCGTGTTGCCCTCCATAGTAACATCAAGTTACAGCTGACCCTCAGGCAAAACGATCCTAGCGACGTGACTGCTGTTGTCGGACAGACCCCTTTAAAAGACATGGAAGACATCAAGGGGCGTGCCCTTATGTCTCGTGAGCAGGTAGACTATATTCAGATTCATCTGCCCTTTGAAGCCGAGAGCCAGCTAGATATCCTTGAGGCTTTCAGAGCAGAAAGCCAGACCCTATCTAAGGCATGGACAGGCACTAAGCCGGCCGCTATACCGATGGTACCAGACATTCTGACCCTGCCTGACCTACAGAGCCGTCCGGGCTATGCGCAGGCTACTGAGAGAGGTGCTATTGTCCTAGGTCTGGACAAGGAAAATGTACGAGTCCAATCATGGGATAGACAAGCCTCCAACCTGCTTTACCTGACCAACAATGTAGATAACATGACATCCTTACTGGACTATATCGAGGCTTCTGAAGGCACTATTGATGAGCAAGTCTTCATCTTTGCGCCTGACTACCACAATATTTCGCAGGCACATGCCTCGAGCATCTTGACCCAGCCACAAGAGCTTAATGAAATGATTGAGGCTATGGCTTACAGAATTTCAGAGAAGTTCAGCCAAAAGACCTTTGACCCTGAAACTGTCCTTATCCTCTACAACTATACGGATTTGATTGCTAATCTGGATCAGGCGCATCTCAAGCACCTGTCCTATATCATTGAGAAGGGACATCAAGTCGGCTATAGCGTGCTGGTCATGAGTCGCAGCAACCTGACGACCCAAATTGATAGCGCCAGCAAGGCCGCTAAGTCCTTGAGCCAATCCTTAGTTGATATGAGGATTATCGACCAGACTGCCGTCTCAGTCATCAATAAAATTAGAAATGAGCCCCTTCTAGGCTATCAAGAGCAGTATTTTATCAAGGACAAGCTGCTCTCAAAACTACAAGTAACATTTACAGGAGAGGATACAGACAGCTATGAGTAAGAAAGATAATATAAAGAGGGAACTGGCTGAAGCTAGAGGAGATCTCAGTGTTATAAATGCGAAAAT
The DNA here is from genome assembly GCF_058314295.1 of Streptococcus sp. ALY_208. Taxonomy (NCBI): domain Bacteria; kingdom Bacillati; phylum Bacillota; class Bacilli; order Lactobacillales; family Streptococcaceae; genus Streptococcus; species Streptococcus sp. ALY_208. The sequence continues at coordinate 94,237 of NZ_JBZFUI010000004.1, forward strand.
AGAGAAATTAGAGGAAGCCAAAGGACGGGTTCGAATGACTAGCACGACTATCCAGTGGACTCCTATCAGTCATTCCAACATCAAAGAAAATAATCATTTGGCAGGCTCTCCTTACTCTGATATGTCGGATGATGAGAAAAAGATCGCAACTGATACTGGGGACGACTTGGATACGTCTAAGGATGACATGATAGACCTCATTGACGGCGCCATCAACAAAGCCCGATCTCAAGCTAATAGCTTAAGTAACAGGATTGAAAACCTAGAAGCCGAACTGGCAGATGAAGATTGATAGAAAGGAATCGTTTATGGGAGAAACTTACCCTAAAGTAGAGAATTTAGGAACCTTGGACGACTATGCGACAAGCATTTATGACTTCATGGAAACCTATACCGAATCAGCCAATAAGACTTACAGAACTTATACCGTTGACACGATTGAAGCCAATGATCAAAAAGGATTAGCGATCGAAGCCTTCTTAAACAAGCTCAATACCATACAGTCACAGCTCTTTGATCAATTTCCCGTTTCTTTAGGAAATTATGCCCAGACGGTTTCGACCTACTCTGGTGATCTCAAAGGGGAAGGTTTTAAAAGTCGGATGTGGTCGGATACTACAGGAGCCAGTGACTTAAACAAACGCTACACCTCTGGTGATCAAATGGTCGCAATAGATGTGACGGTAGGTGCATTAAAAAAAGCATTTGATTATGCCGCTGCCATCGCAGAGGTCGAGGCTCCTGATTTATCCAAAATAAAAGCATCTGCGCTGGAAGATTTCCAAAGTGCTGGAAAAAAGCGGACGTCAAAAGCTGCCAATGTTAATACCGCATGGACAACCTTTACCAGCAATCTCTCCTCCAATGCTCAAGCGATTAGCGCCTTTAAGCAAATTATTGCCAACGCAAGATACATAGGAGAATGGAGTCCTAGTGATGTCGCACATGCCATTGTTGGTGGCTATCTGTCTGCTGATGAGATGTACTACATTGATGCCATTTCTAGTAAAGAGGATGCCAAAGCTCTTAAATCTATTATGAGCAATACACCAGAGACTCTATATGAACTTGATCCAGATAAGATCAGCGAAGCGATGTATGATAATATTGTATCTGAGCAGATAGATTGGATGTATGACGGATGGGAAAATCATCTCAGTAGGTTTTTAAATGGACAAGGAGATGTAGAAGTAAGTAAGACCCAAAAATTTAGAGAACAATTTTTATACGCTGGTGATAGACTAGCTGCAACTGCATTGGCTTTAATGTATGACGTAAACGAAAATCCAGACGCCTATCCTCCAGAAACTATGGAAAATTTCCAAGAGTATCTAACTTATATCAACGGTCTAAATGGTGTTTATATGACCATGGAAGCATTAGGAATTGGAACAAAGCAAGGCGAGATGTACGCTTCTGGTAAATATCTAAATGTTTCATATAATATTGATGTTAAACTTGAGTACTCATCAGGTGGGGACTTTACTGGAAATGTGATGATTGATGTTGAACAATGGGAGTCTACTGATGAGAAGGATGCTAAACCATATCTCAATGGAGAGGGATCTACTGGTCAATACACTAGTGGTATAAACTATTCATCGGCAACTGCTAATAATAGGCAAGAAGAAGCCACTATTGCTGCACTCAATAGGAAAAGGGATGATAGGCTGAAAGACTTTGTCAAAAATTTGGCAGTAAGTGCTGCTACTTTTCCTTTAGTAACTCTATCTCCTTCATTAGTAGCTGGTGCTAATGTTCTGACGGCCGTAGGAATTATTTCGTCCAATGATCAGTCTCAAATAGGAGAAGCAACTCAAAATCGTATTTCTGTTCTAAAAGATGGGATAGATTTTGTCAAAAATTACATCATGTCTGAAGTAGATACTGAAAATGGAAAACAAGAAGCAAAAGATAATATCGTTGGAAATTTAGTTAATGAAGGTGGTTGGTACTACTCAAAAGGCGAAACAACACAGACATCTTCAAGAGATCATTTTTATGATTTTGAATCAATGATGCAAGAAAAATACATAGATGATTATGGGGTGACAGAATATCTAAATTCGGATGAATTGAAGAAGTATAAAACATATTTAGAAGACGCTAAAGATGAAAATCATAATAAAGCCTACAGTGATGATGTTATTGACTATCTCACCAATCCAAATTCCAAAGTGCGATTATCTGATTTGAATGCAGATGAGGTTGCTCAAGTATCTCAGGCTTTGGGTAAAACAAGTCAATATAGTTATACAGACCCAAATACTGGAAAAACATACAAGGGTGAAGACGGATATTACAATTATGTTAATGACCAGTATCAAGATGTATATGAAGGGAAGGTAGGGGAATAGTTTTGACTAAAAAAGGTGTTTTAACAGCATTAATGTTCTTTCTTTCTTTGTTAGGAACGTTTGCCTGGTTTGCCTATGCGACTTCTGATCAGAATCGCCCGCATTCTCTATTAGGAACCCCTATAAAGATATGGTGTGTTTTCTTGCTTCTCGCTTGTATTATTAAATATTGGGAAAAACTAACATTTCCTTTCAGACTAGTGGGAGCAAGACTCAAACCTTACTGGAAACTGCTATTGCCCCTAGTGGTCATTTTATTAGGATTTGGTGTATATCAAGGCATTGAGCATTACAAAGAGCAACAGCTGAAAAATTATTACGAAAAATTTTTTTCATATAAGCCACCAAAACGAATCAAAAAGGCAGAATTTTTAGGTGATCAAGCTGTAGCCATTCACTGGGAAAACACAGACAAAAAGGCGGATCGCTATATTCCGAAAGAAAATTTTGATTATGGTCCTTCAGGTGTAACCTCTTCTTCTACTTCCGATTATGTTGTTAACGAACAGAAACGTCTAAGTTATGATGAAAAAGGAATTAGACTTTTGGATCTCAATAAGTTGAAAAAAGATGAATATTGGTCCGTTAAGGTTTATAAAAAGTCTGGACAAAAGCTCAGTTCACCAACTGAAATTGATATTCCTAAGCTAGTGAGAGGATATAATTCTGACTATTACCCTTCGTCTGTACAAGTTGTAGAGAGAAAGGGAAAGAGCTATCTAATGATTGCTATACGTGAAATTACAGGAGTATATAGAAAAGAACATGCCTTTTTATATGTCAATTTAGATACTCAAAAAGTGAGCAGTGGCAGGGAATTATCGATTTCTGACAGAGATCTTAGCTTATTTGGTTTTACTTTTAGGAGTGATTTGGACAATAGATTAGAGAAGAAAGGAATTCTGTTTTTACATAATAATAGGTCTATCAGTCTAACCCAAGAAGGAATCAAACAATCTAGCCACTGGCAGATAGCTAAAAAGTATCCCAAGGTCTATGAGGTTCTCAAAAATGGTGGAAATTTGTATCTCATGCATGACAAAACAGATATGGATTATACCGCTAAAATCCTGCAACTCTTTGCAGAGGAAGGTACAGATATCTTTGATGGTGTAAATATTCCTGCTGACTATACGAAAGATGGAAAAGCTCACACCGTGAAATCTTATGAGGAATTCAAAAAGTACTATAAGATTGACAACTAGCCGGATTACAGATAGCGCTGACGAAAACTAACTAAAGTATGAGAAGGGAGGAACTATGGCAGAAAAAAAGATAGATACTAAGGTTCTAGAAAATGTTGATAATGCCTATGAGGATTTAAGTGGTTCTATCAAGGAAATTGGTGAAGAAACACTTGACTCCACTGCATCAGAAGCGATTAAGTCAGGCAATACAGCCATAAAGGATACAGCAGGCAGTACAAAAGACATGCTCAAATCATTTGATGCCTACCTAGGTGATGTCGCCAAAGCCTTTAAAGATACCGATTTTGAATTATCCTACAACATAAAAGAGACAATGGGGGATCCAACACCAAATACCTTGAAAGACATCCAAAAATCTAAATCCTATAAAAGATTAACTGAGGGAAGCAAGTAATTCTTCCAGAGTCATTTTACAAAAAAAGACGACAGCTGATCTATCACCTTAAAAAGGATCTAAGATCAACTCCTTAATCCTTTCCATAAAACCCTTGGGACACCAGTATCCGGTGCACCCTAGGTTTTCTGCACCCTTTTTTAGGCAGAAATCCACAAAAAAATCAAAAATCTCCCCTCAATTTACTCATAAATTACGGATAAATAGATGAGAGTGGGGCAGAAATCAATAATTCGGAGAATTTGATTTCGTTGTCCCACCTCCGCACAGTTGATTAAGCTCTAAACATCCAGTGGATGTTTAGAGACTATCACTTGCTTGCAAGGGATAAGGACCACCAATCAACCACTGCGTCAATTTAAATGGATGCTCCAGCATCTGGAAATTAATCCTCCTTCCTATCAAATCAAGAAAGGAACGTGATATGAACCGCAAGACCAAATGGCTATCGCTGGCATTGTTAGTGCCCCTCTTAGGGCCTTATACAATTCCAGTCGCTCTAGCGCAAGAGTCGTCAGCTCAGCTCACCAGGGAAGACGACAACCACAACGGCATTCCTGACCTCAAGGAAGACTACGATAACAATGGTATCCCTGATTTCAAGGAAGAAGACCAGGCAGACTCAAGCGCATCGGACCAATCATCGGATGAAGACAAGGAAGCCCCAGCAACGTCGGAAAGCTCTGCATCTGACTCTCCGGAAGCTGACCCAGAGGCAGAAAGCGGTGACCAAGCCTCCCAACCAGCGGCTGCTCCTGACACAGAATCAGCTGAAGCGCGAGAAGACGCTGACCCCGATAAAACTGCCCCAAGCCCAGAGGCGCCGATTTCAAGTCCAGCTGCCGATCAGCCGCTTGATCAAAAAGCAGCTGCCAAGGCGCATCAGCCAGCACCCCAAAAGGCAGTCCATCAAGCCCCTCGTGCGACCAAAAAGGTCAAGAAGATTCAAAAGCGCAACCAGCCCTGGGTCAATATGGTGTTACCAGTTCCAGCCTTAACCTATCTGAATGGCGCACAGTCTGAGACGCCTTCTGGTCTAGAGGCCTTATACGGCCCTCTCGATGACCAGCCAGCTACTCCACCGACCTATACCGCTTATGTGGAGCACTGGTCGGGTAAGGATGCCTACACTCACAATCTCCTCTCCCACCGCTATGGGATCAAAGCCCAGCAGTTGGATGGTTATCTGGATTCTCTAGGCATTAACTACGATCGCAACCGTATCAACGGCAAGCTCGTCCTCAAGTGGGAAAAGGAAAGCGGTCTGGATGCCAGAGCCATCATTGCCATCGCTCTGGCAGAGAGTTCACTAGGGACAGCTGGCGTCGCTACGGAGCCAGGAGCTAATATGTTTGGCTACGGCGCTTTTGACAGCAATCCCAATAACGCCCAGCGCTATAAGGATAGCACAGCTGTCAAACGCCTGACTCAAGAGACGATCATTGGTCATAAAAACCAGACCTTCAAGATTCAGGATGACAAGGCTAAAAAGCTGGCTTCAGGCCGTTACAATCCCTTTATAGACGGCGGTGTCTACTTCACCGACTCATCAGGCACTGGTCGCAGACGTGCCGAGATCATGCAAGACATCGATACCTATATCGATGAACACGGTGGGACGCCAGCCATTCCAGAGGAGCTCAAACATCTCACAGGGACTATGGCGGGCAAGGTACCAGCAGGTTTCAGCCTCTCAAAACCGATCCAGACCGCTAGCTATATCGCCTCAAGCTATGCTTATGGCCAGTGTACTTGGTATGTCTATAACCGCGCTCATGAGCTAGGCTATAGCTTTGATGCTTATATGGGTAACGGTGGAGACTGGCAGCACAAGTCAGGCTATGAGACGGGGCATAAGCCAAAGGTTGGCGCCGCCCTCTCCTTCTCACCGGGTCAAGCTGGTGCCGACCCCAACTACGGCCATGTGGCCATTGTTGAGGCCGTCAAGAAAGACGGCAGCATTCTCATTTCAGAGTCCAATGCCATGGGACTAGGCGTGGTTTCCTACCGCACCTTTAGCCCAGTCCAAGCCAGCCAATTTACCTATGTATATGGGAAGAAATAATCCCAGCAGTGCCCAAGTCCAGTCATGAGTTTTTTTGTCTTGGTACAAGAGAACAATCGCTAGTAGGTGACCCTATTAGCCATAACCCCTAAGATAGAGCTGTTAATCCTTTACTTAAATTTGTAGAATACTTTAAGAATATCAACCAACCAACAGCCCTATCGACTTGGGCACTGAGCGCCTCCGCAAGGAGGCGTTTTTAAGTGTATTAAAAAGACGATTAGTTTGCTTAACGATCCTTTCTTTTATGATGGAGCTTCTTAACAGTCTAAAACGCTATAGCCTCTATACAAACGATAGAAAATTGGGAAATTAGAGTTCCTATTGATCACTAACTTTCTTGTGAAATTTGATAAACCGAATACTATCTCGCTGAGTTAGATAACCAACAATCTTTGATGGTCATCACCAATTTCTACTACATAGCCAGTAGACAAAAGAACATGAAATAGAAAACATCTTATTATAAGGAGTACCTGCTCCTTTTTCTCCTATAATAGTATCCATAATATATAGTAGGAGGTTAAAATGCGTCATAGAAATCATAGACGGGCTTATAAAGGACAAACATCTTTTGACAGGGATTCCTTGGTAAATCGATCACAGAAATATATCTCTAGAGTCGAACGAACTCCGTCTCAAGAAAAATTAATCCTTGTGAAGCATCAAGAAACATCTAGGATAATAATCAGAATCATTTATTCCTTAATGATTTCAACTGGTTTGGTATGGTTAGTCAGTAAGCTAATGAGCTATGTTAATGATTATTTGATTCGTTTTAATTTGGGGGAGTATCAGTTTACCCCCTCATTACATCAGCTAGCCTTACTGGGCTTTGGGACATTTATTCTCTTATGTATATCAGAAAGTATTGAACAGTTCTTACGACTTTTGCGCTATATTGTATTACTAGCTATCTTGATATTAATCTTGTTGTTTCTACCTAATTTTCTCTCTTTGTAGATTCATAAAGGTGAGAAAACGATCAATAGTAGTCATAAGACGGCTGTCCCTTCTTTGCAGATCTGATACTTAAGCGGAGGATTCCAACATATAGTCAAGAACTTGTTATTATAAACTCTTTTAGCGAACAATCATGATATGATACCAATGAAATATATGATTTAGGGGGAATTATGGAAAAAAATGAGATGACTTTAACGCGTAAAAGTCCCATTGAGCGTCTGAAAGGATTCTTGAAACCAAGGCACCAGAAAAAATTCAAACCCAGACGAATGTCTATCGTCACTCGAAAATTTATTACCTTTTGTACTTATTTAGGTATTCTAGCTGGGTTACTTCTAATGGGGATTTTTTCAGCTGAACGGGTCACTTACTCATCTGATCAATTAGCCACAGAACGTGAGTTTGAGAATGGAACGGGTAAGATTGTTATGAAGACAGAAGACTATTCTAAAAAGAACGGCATTATTTTATTAGAGTTTGATACCTCTGATTACACTACTACAGTAGACCGAGGTATCAGTCCTGATAATCTTCAATGGGAATTACGCACCTTATCAGACAGTACCGATATGACCATGGATATCATCCCTGTTACAGATTCTAAAATGGTAGCAGTCATTAAAAATGTCCCAAAAGATTATGACCTTCTCTCTATTCAAATTACCAATAAAACAGCGGCAACCACAGGTGTAGATGTTGATTTGGAAAATTACGACGACTATTTACATGATAAGGATAACGCTCCTAAAACCTCCTCTGAGGCACAAGAAGAGGGAGAGGATTCAGTTTATTTTCTGGTGACCCCACAAAGTAAACTCTATAAAGAAACATTTGTGGATAATTTATCAAGAGAAAATTTTGCTCTGAAAGCTTTTGGAGATGAGAAAAAATTCCAAAAAGGTCAGATTAAAAAATTGAATAAATCAATTAAGACCTTAGACAGTAGCGTGAAGTCTAATGAAAAATCTATTGAAGATATGGAAAATGATCTCAAGTATCTAGTAGGTGATGCCTTGACTGAAAAGCAGAGTGATATTGATGAAGTTCAGCGTTCTATTGATACCAGCACAGAAAAAATAACAACTGCTGGGGATAATATTACAACAGCTAAGGCTATTATTAAGCAGTTAAATAGTAATATTAGAGCGGTTAAAGATGGTAGTTACCACTTTAGCTCCCCAGTTACTTCTGTAACCATGGATGCTGATGAGGTATCTGATTAGATTCAACAATACTTGAATTTTTCTAGTCAAATTTGGGAATGGCATCCTAAGCTCTATTGATCATCAATGGTTTTGGATACTGGCTTGACTTAAGCTAACAGCCTAACTTATAAAGGAGGTCACAATGAATCAGTTACGTGAAAATATTACAATTCCAAAAGACTTATTCGCTCCCAGCAAAGTCATGGGGATGCGTATCACTAGTCTTTGTTTGGTCACCCTAGAGCCAGTAGGCGTTTACTATTTTCTTGGGGATCTATTTCCAAAGACAAGGATATGGATGTTGGTTTTATTCTTACTGGTAGATATTATGTTCATGTTTTGGTTGGTCTTTCCTTTCAATAAGAAAACTAACTTTTATGCGGTTAAATTATTTTTGACGACCCGCCGACACAGTTTTAAATCTATTGATTATAAGAATAAAGTCTTAACAGACGTAGACCGCTCGCGCAATCGTGCTTAAAAGGAGGGAGACAGTGACAGAGAATAATAAAGAGAACAATCATCCCTTGACGAATGCAGGAACTCATGGAGATGAGAAGATACCCAAAAAGGTTTATTACGGTAAAAAAACTCATTACACAGCCTATGGTATCGATAAGTGGGGGTTTTCTTTCCTAGAGTTTTTCTGTACTAATATGAATGAGAAATTATCTAGTAGACTGGATGATTTTGAGGTGTTTGGTCGAGACACAGAAATCAAAGAAGTCTATACAACCTTGAATAAAACAAAGAAAAATACCCCTTGTTTGGTAGGGGAAGCAGGAACAGGAAAGTCTGCCATTGTAGAAGGAATTGTTGTTCAGGTATTAAAAGGAGAAGCTCCCAAAAAGTCCAATTTGGATCAGAAAGTTTTCTGGGAATTGGAACTATCCAGCATTGAAGGAACGAAAAAATTACCCAATGGAGACTATATGGATAGTGTTAGCATTGCCCGCTGTATTTTTGAAGAGCTGACCTATACCAAAGACCGCAATATTATCTTTATTGATGAGGTACACCAAATCGTCGGAGCGGGTTCTAGCGGAGAAGGCATGCAAGATATAGCCGAAACAGCTAAGCCTGCCTTAGCCCGCGGGGAAATTAATTTGATTGCCGCTACAACTCCAGAAGAGTATCGCCGGTCTATTGAAAAAAATAAAGCATTAAATCGTCGAATAACCCAAATACCTATCCATGAACCCTCCATTCCTAATACCATTTATATGCTCAATCATATTAAGGAGCAATTTGAACGAACTCAGGATATTACCATTTCCAAGGATGTCGTCCGAGCAGCGGTAGAATTATCTGTACGGTATATTCCGGAATTTGCTCTCCCGGATAAAGCGATTGACCTTATTGATACAGCTGTGGCCCACGCTGTCGTCGATGGCAAAGATGAGTTAGACATCAGAGATATTGCAGAAGTCTTAGCCACTCGTAAGAATATTCCCGTAGATATTATTGCTCGTATTGGAGGGCAAAATCGGATAAACTACCGCAAAGAGTTATCCAAGCGGGTTAAAGGGCAAGATGTTGCAATTGCAAAAGTAGCGCGTGCCATGGCCCGATCTAAACAAAAATTATCAGATTCGACATCTGTCAGAGGATCATTCTTGTTTGTCGGGACTACTGGTACAGGAAAAACTGAGCTGGTTAAAGCTCTGACTGAGTGTGAATTTGGTCAAGAAAGTGAGATGATACGTATTGACTGTTCAGAGTTCAATACTCCTAATGCCCTGGAGCGTTTGATCGGATCGGCAGATGAAAATAGTCGTGGTATCCTAACAGATCAAGTCAAACGAAAACCCTACTCAGTCCTCTTATTTGATGAGCTGGATAAAGCACCTGTTATTTGGGATCTTTTCTTGCAGATACTAGATGATGGTCATGTCTCAACTGGCCAAGGAGAAAAAATCAGCTGCAAAGATGTTATTATCATTGGCACCACCAATGAAGGAGCAGAAAAAATCAAAAATGAAAATGCTCGAAAACGTGGTGGTATCAGTCATATGAACCAGGATGAATATGATAATTTGGTCAAATCTGTCAAAGCAGTTCTCGGAACAAAATTCAGACCGGAGTTCCTTAATCGCTGGGGAGCTATTATTGTTTTTAATATGCTAGATCACTATATTTTGACAGATATTGTTAAGCTTGTTGCTGAGAACCAGCGTAAATTTTTCTTTAAAAATCATATTGAATTAGTCGTTGAAAATAAAGAACAATATTTCAACTACCTCATCCGTAATGGGGTGGATGTTGAAATGGGAGCCAGACCTTTGAAGCGTCTCTTTCAAGATGAAATCATTGATGAAGTTTCCGAGCAGTTAGAATTATTAGGACGTATCGATGAATGGTATCGTGTGATCATTAAAGAGACCGGTGAGGCCCCTCAACGCTTTGAAAATGGTAAACGAGAGCACAAGGATAAACGCTGCTTGGAAATCATCCCTGTAAAATTATCTACCCCTCCTGAGTGGTCTGAGACCTTGATAGAAGTAGGAGCTGTTAATGCGACATGGGATGAAAAGCATGAGTCTGTCCTATCAGTAGAATATCTTAAGGATAAGGTTTCTGAACCAGTAACCCTTAACACCAATCAGATACCCGCAAATCCTAGAGAACGAAAAAGAAAAAGCTATGTATAAATCATGAGGAAGGTTCAATGGTATCAACCAAGCACCCACAAAAATGAGAACTTTTTATAATAAAAAGTTTTCCTCCCAAAATAAGGTATGATGGAAACAAGAACAAGAAAGGAGATTAAATGTGAAAAACAAAATGCACATTTTTTTGATCAAGAGTAGACAAATGGTTAAGCCAATGGTCAAAACTCTAACAGTATTAGCTATTTTAGTGACCCTAGCAGCTTTTAGCAACAAGGTCTATGCGGCCGGCGGAGACCCAACGGCTAAACTGCAAAAAGGTGCCGACGAAGTTGGACAAAATGCCAAATTGATTGGAATGTCCGTTGCAGCACTGATGGGAATTATCGGGTCTATTGGACTCATGATTTCTGATAGTACACGTAAATGGGCCAAAGCTCATATTATGTGGGTTATCATGGGTGTCGTCATTATGGCCATGATAACAGGTATCATAGCCTACGCTGCTACCTTGGCAGGTAGTTGATTATTATTAATGAAAGGAAAGACATATGGGAAGTATTGTTAAAAATGCTATATTTAGCGATACATCCTTCCTTTACATTGAATGGCAAAAAGGGAAGTCTCCTAGTGACATGCCTGAATTATCTCAAATGATTAAAGAGTTGGATGACACCTATTTTTCGAGTGGTGTCAGCGATGGTATTGCAGAGTGCCTCAAACACTCCTATCTGCCATTCTCACATGCAGAGCTGCTATTTGGGACAATCAAGGAAGTCTTAGGAGACTTTTCGTTTAAGAAAGTATCTCTAGCCAATAATGAGGAAGGATTGAAAGAGGGAAGATTTAAACCAAGTACCATCGATGAAGTAGCCATAGAAGGGTTCACCATTAATGCCTACTATACGAATATCTTAACGATTTTTATACAGGAAGGGTTTAGAGGCTCTACAGCAAGAGGTTATGCAGCGGCAGGCTATACTTACGATGATGTGGTTGCCTATTTTAGAGAAGTGATGCAGGCCTATAAGCTTAGCCTAGACCTCACGAATCAGCAGATGGCACAGTTTGTACTACCAACTCCTGAAGAGGTATCAGATATCTTTAGACCTCAAGAGGCTGTTTCCCAGTTAGAGCGTGATAAAGAGCGGGCCGCTAAACGCAATGAAATGGAAATCCGCCAACAAATCAAATCAATCAATATCAGGTTTTCTATCTTATCTATCCTAGCCATCTTGATTGGGCTGATAGGGATTGTTTTTGGCTTGATCAATAAAGGATCACTCAACAAGACCAACGGTGTCATTACCCAAGCCTACCAAGAGCAGGCACAGACAGCTGATGTGGTTGACAATGAGCACGCAGCAGATGTCTTTGGCCGTTATTTCTTATCCTTCTACTACTCAGGATCAAAGGATAACATCACAGACTTTTTATCTAATGGGGATGCCAAATACACCTATCCTGAAAAAGCGGATGTCCAGACAGCCCTGCTAGAGTCTGTCAAGTATCAAAAAGACGGAGTCTATCAAATGACTTACGTCGTTACCACCAAATCTACTGATGGTGAAGTCGATACCAATCGGATCAGCTTTGAGATCAAGAAAGACAGAAAAGCCAAGTACGGCTACCTAGTGACTAAAGAACCGGTTTCAAGCCCCTATGAAACTCCTAATGCCAAGGATAAGGAGTGATGACTCATGGCCAAAAAGTTCGCAAATTTAAATGAGATGATTGATGCTATCAATGGCAAAAAGGGGATGATGAGCTCAGATTTTTCCGACCAGATCGGTAATGGTATAACCCCTAACCCAAGTGATGATCCAACAGCGAGGATGATGGGTCAGTTCTATAATCAGTGGTCAGTCTATCTCAGCCCCATGCCAAAATTTTTGACCTTCCTCATGAAGCTTCCAGAACTGGTCATGAAGACCCTCTATTCCTTTACCAGTGCTCTAGAGAACATCATAGGAAATATCTTTAAATTATTTGGCTTTATTGACAGCTTTTCAGATACGGGTACCTTTTTCGGTCAGTTTTACACCTGGATGAAGGTACTGGGGATGACGATCGGTGTCGCCGCCGCCGTTCTTTATATTATAGGAGCCTGGTTTGGCAATAATGCCCTAGCCCGCTACAAGGACCTGCTGGTCGGAGTGATCCTTGCCACCTTTACCACGGCCTTTCTGCCCCAGGCGATAGGCTCTGCAGCCAACCTCTTTGGCACCAGCAGTCAAGAGCTCTACAAGTACGATGCTAATGGCAAAAATCAGGAGACTTCTCTAGCCCTGCAGCCCATCAAGGACAATACCACAGATCTCCTGCAGTTAGTCAAAAATAATTTTGATACCAAAAAACTGGGCTATGATGCTGAGACAGGCTATCTCCTCCAATCCAAGGCCCAAAAAGGCATCGAGCTCAACAAGATTACCAAGGATAATATCATGAGTACCCATTTTGACGACTGGCTTGGTTCTCCCGATAAAGATACCTTAAATAAATTTATCGATAAAAGTAAAAAAAATAAGAACTATAAAGGAGCAGCAAGTATCCTAAGCCATAAATTGGGCAATTATGAAGGAGACGGCAAGGATGATACAGTTGTGATTGAAAAATCCGACACCGCTAAAGCCACGAATCTCAACGGACTCTTCTCACCAGTCTACCTGCGCTACAAGGTCAACTGGATAACCCTTTTTGCCCAGCAGATCGTCCTAGTTATTGTGCTTTCCGTCATGATCATCAAGTATGGGATCTCTATTTTTAGGATTATCTATCAGTCTTGGTTTGCCCCCATTGTCGCCTATATCAATGTGGGTAACCCTACTCAGCTCAAAAAATTCATCACAGTACTGCTGACAGGGGTTTCAGCCTTCTTCTTAGATATCGCCATGCTCAAGCTCAGTATGGAAGTGCTTAAAAATATCAGTACTTTTAAGTTGAATTTTGGCGGCTCTTCCAGTACCTATTTCAGTAGCTTAGGTTATTATGAAGGATTATTGGCTAAAGTTTTTCTTTACATCAGTATTATGATCGTTATGATAAATGGTAGTCAATTTATTGAACAATGGATTAGTCCAGAATCAGCATCATATGGTGGGGCAGAGACACAAGCAGCAGCTGACAGAGTAGATAATGCGAGAAGAAAAGTCAAAGATAAAGCAAAAGAAGCAAAAGATAAAGCGAAAGATAAAGCGAAAGAAGCTACTAGTCGTATTGTCAGAGGTAGGGAACCAAATACACGAACAGGTGGCCTAGTCGGAGCTGTTCAAAGTTCGGTCGCCCGTCATAATGCTGTGTCCAATGCTACTAAGCGTGGCGTAGGAAAACAACAAGCTAGGCAAGTAGTTAAGGAAACTCGCCTCTCTAAGACGGGAAACAATTATGCAGATAAACGAGATAAGCTTGACAGCAATATGGAAAAATATTCTGACAAGCTGATGCAAGGGCCAGAAAAAAGTGTATCGTCACAAAAACAAGAAGAAAAAAGTCGTAAAGATGATTTCCTGAAACAGCAAAGACTAAAAAGTCAAAGAAGGAGGAACTACCGCTGATTAGTTTGACCTATTTTTAATGATAAGAGTTTGAGATAAGATAGTTCCAACTAAGGAAAAAGCAACAGATCTTTGTCTGTTGCTTTTTGTGGTAATTCCTTAATAAATTAGAATTGATCAAGAGCTAATTATCTTAGCAAAAGCTTTTCATAGGCTGGCCGATATATTAGCTATTTTAACATCTAAACTGTATGCTTTGGTTACTTTGCTGAATATTGATTTCATCATTGACAACATGACACGGGACACAGGTATTCCAAAATACGCTACTACTCCTATTGTTATTCCAAGTATAAGTACCAGTAGTCCAAGTCGAGCAGACGCACAGGTCTGGAACATGAGTCCAATAATAAGCATGATAACTGTAATGGCTATTATAAGCGTTAGATATCAACCAACTCCCTCCAGTAATTCGAAAATCAGCACTATCTCCAGGAATGTCACTAATCCAAGAACAATTCTATTCTTATCTTTCTCGTGTTTCAAGCTGAACTTGGGATCAAATCTTAATGTTGCTTTTATCAATTATGGCAAGTCTTTCTTGTAAAAACGAGCTTGAAGTAAACACGATTTTATAAAGCTAGCCATCTCATTCCCTTACAGAAACGCATTCCCCAGGATGATATTGTTAGTATAGATAGTTCCCTATATCGGTAATCCTCCCAAAAAGATGTGGTTTTACGGCTTCAAATCTCATCTGTTGGTCACTTTATTAGGCTTTATTGTGAGTTATGGTGGCCTCTGTTTATGATGTCAAGTGGTTGAAGAACTACTTGAGTCCACAACTTTTTCTATTGTTTTAGGAGACTTAGGTTACCTTAGTCAGGCTTTGAAACAGCATTTAACACCAGAAAAAACACTGCTTTTAAATATCTTCGAGGAGCAATATGGCTAATGCCAAGGAGCACCCTCATTTGATGTTCAAAGGTGAAAGGTGAAAGGAAAAACATTGAAACATAATCTCCGTTTTGTGTGCTGAGTGACATCGAAAGACTATTAGCGAGAAGTCTAAAGGGGAGGTGGAACTTTTTTAGGTAGAGCATGTTAGCTTTCCTTATAAAATGGGATTTTGCTACTAACACCGTAGGTATTGAGTTATTTATTAATAACAAACACCCTAACTACAGGAAAAACATAAAGTGTTGATACGGATATTATAAGTATAAGTACTAATAAATCAGGTACAGCAGATGCTAATGTTTGAATAAAGAGCATAAGAACGAACAGTACAACTGCAATTGTCATCATAACGGTTAGATACCTACCGATTCGCCTAGCAATTTTAAAATCCACAGTCTCTGCAGGAATATCAGAAAAGATGAAAAAAGATACCAGCGATACTCCCAAGCCCCCAAAGAACATCAGAGGAACCAAAAGCCCGATACGAACCCATCTTGATCGCATCCGGTTTTTACTCAAGAATTTAGTAATCAAAGAGTAGCCAATCGCACAAAAAACATTCCAAGCCAGAATAACCAATAAAAGAAAGACACTCATCTCATAAAAACTATCTTTTAACATAAAAACCACCTCATATGCACCTTGCCCTCATTATACCATCTTTGGCAAAATAATTAAGGAGGTTCCGATACTTTTTATTATAAAAACTATCCAACCAAATTTTTGATAAAGTAGAGACGAGAATAGAGTTGACTTAGTACAGCAAAAGCATATCCGTGATGATAAGGAGGAAAGCATGAAAAAATTTAGACTAGGAACCTTAATTTTACTGTTAGGAGGCCTGTTGCTTTTAGTAGGTTGCTCCAAAGGAAATGACGCTTCAAAGGCTTCGTCCCAGCCTTCATCCAGCAAGCAAACCATGGATGGTAAATGGTATCTAGCAACTATGGGGATATATCCCGATGCTAAGCCTTTTGCAACGATTTCTGGTGATACCATATATTTCGATGATGACGTTATGACGCTCTCATGGGGTGAAAAGTGCACGATTGATTGGGATGGTGGAAAAATGAGCGATAGTTTAGATTCATATGATTTTGATAAGATCAATGATGATAAAATAAAAATAGATGATACCGAAATTATTGTTAGAGAAGGAAGTAAAGAATATAAAAAAATGTTAGTCAAATCGGAGGACGAATAGCAGCAGACTATTCAGAAGAATATCATACGCTGACTAATCTATCTAAGTTCTATTCTCTAGGCTGTTCTGGGACACATCAGAACAGCTTTTTTGACGAAAAGGATCACAATAGATCAACGCTTCTCTATCGTCAAGAACAATACTTTTTATTATAAAAAATACCCAACCAAATTTTCGTTATGATAGAAGTGTATCAATGAATAGTGAGGTAAATGAATGGCTATAAAGAAAAATGGCACGAGGGCGGGATCAAGCCGCCTAGCTGCGATTAAAAGTAGAGTAGAAAACCTTGAGAACCGCCCCAACATCATGCCGACAGAAGCTCAAAAGTCTAAGTCTAGCGCAAGTCCTGCAGCAACAAGTAGCAGTCGTCTGAGCCGCCTGAGAGACCAGTCCTTTGAATTTATGGCACCAGAAGAGATGGATAATGACTTTCTCTCGACCGCTGACTTGATGGATACAGTAGCCATTGTCACAGAGGAAAAGGGACACCCAATCAGAATCAATAATAAATACACGCGCTATATGCAGATTTTAGAGGTAGAAGGACAAGACCTAGGTTCCCTATCTGAGGAGGAGCAGGACTATGTGGTGACCAGTTTTACGTCATTTTTAGCCCGCTACCCACGTCCTTTGACCTTTGAGGGGACAACTCTACCAACCAATACCGCAAATCAGATCAATGAGAGCAATCGTATTTATAGGGAAATCACAGCCCAGATCTCAAATCCTAACCTAGATAGGCGCTTACTAAAGCAGCTGGAAGACAGAAGGCGGGCTCTGCAAAATAATATCGAGATGGAAGAGCGTGTCAGTGCAGAACTCTACAATTCAGAGTTTCTGATTTTAATTTTTGGAGATACCCCTAGTGAGCTAGCCAAGAATGTGAGAGATTGTATCTCATCTGGTAATTCTGGCTTTAGCCCGCGCGTGGTTAGTGATGCTAAAAAAAGACAAATTATTAAGCAGTATAACAATCAAAATGAAAGGGTTTAGATATGGCACGGTTAAACAAAAAGAAACTTAAACAGCAGCAACAACAAGGGTTTGACCACTATTTCATCAAGCAAACCCAGCCCAAGGGCAATATCAGCTTTACAGAAAGCAATGATTCTTGGCATAGTGGGGACGGCTATCATACCTCTATCTTTGTCACAGGTTTTCCGCAAAATGGTCTTGGCTATTTCTGGGCAAAGGAGGTTATGGGGATTCGCGATACCATATCTTTCATGCACGTCTCAGAGATCGAACGACAAGAGTTAGATGATGCATTTAGGAAGTCGATTTCTGAAAAACAAAGTCGCCTCGGTCACAGCCGGACAGCTATGGATGAGCAAAGAGAATATGACGAATTCGAAGAATTGAGGGACATGGAGCAGATTGTCCGTACCTTTGGGACGAGTGTCAAAGGCATTTGGGTTCGCATCTATATCTCTGCTTCAACCCCAGAAGAATTAGCAAATGAAGTCGAACGTGTTAAAAATGAGGTTTCTCGTTTTGAGTTGACAGTTTTTTTGGGAGAGCAAGAGCTAGAGTATCATGCTCCCTTCATTCCTGCTAACCGTCTGGAAAATACGCCAAACTCAAGGCGCCCCCAGCCCCTCTTAGTGACAGCTTTGGGAGCAGGGTTTTGGGGAGATCACACTAAGCTAGAGGATCCTTATGGATCATTCTTTGGTGCGACCTTAACAGAAGGTGTCTTTAATTTTGATTTATTGACACGCGATGAGAATAGAAAGCGTCCTAATATGATCATCTCAGGTTCTTCAGGAATGGGGCAAAAGACGTTTTTTGTCAAGAATGCGGATACCCTCTATGCCCGTGGTAATAAACTTTTCAATATCGATCTCGATAAGACATTTTGCCGGACAAATGAAGGCGAGCCAGGTATCCCACGTATTAATGAAATCCAGCATGGAATCAGAATTGATATGAGTGGGATTAGCGATAGTTATAAGCTCAATATTATGCAAGTTCTACCGACCAATACCTATGAAGATGGGGTAACTGTAGATGAGCGGACATCTTTTACCAATCATATCGAAGCCATTGCTTCTATCGCCCAAGCCTGGTCTCCTGATCTTGATGGCGAACATATTAGTCATCTTAAAAGTATGGTTCGTCAATTTTATGTTTACAACAATTTTTGGCCAGAAAATCCAGATGAGACGATTGATGATCCAGATAACCGCATCACAAATATCGTCGAGGAACAATTCCCTATCTTAACGGATTTCATCTCCTTTTTAGATAATCAACGCATCTACTATGCCAATAATCCTGGAGGAGATAATGACAATAAAAGAAAAATGACGGAAAATCTGATCAATAACTTTGATGACCTTAAGTCCCAGTATCCATTTTTCGACGGGATTACCACCTTTGAGGATTTTAGCCGAGAAGCGTCAGTAACGTTTGATTTATCAAGTATCAATGATGATCGCTTGATGAATCTGCAGATGATCCAAACTCTACGATTGATTCAAATGTATGTAGTCGCAAATGGTAAGCTTGAAAATCAAAAATATGAACAGGATCTGATTGACGGCAAAGAAAAAAATCGTGCGCAATATATCCATTCCATTATTAATATTTCAAGTGCAGATAAAATATTGGATGAGCGCTATAGTCAATCCGTCAGCTACCTCGCAGATATTTTAAATACGGTTGAACGAAACTTCGGAGCTATGGTCCTTGAGATGAGAAGCCTGCAGAATGTCTTGAGAACAAATAACGCAGGACTGTCAGATTATGCCAATGCCGTTCGACGGTTATTTGAAGCGACTCAATACCGCCTATTTGCTCAAACAGAAGAGTCAGCTATTGGACCAATTGCACAAACTCTAGGATCTTTACGAGAAAGTGAGCTGGATACCCTGCCACGCCTATCCGAAGGTGTCTTTTTGATGAATATTTCAGGTGGTTCAAATATCGTATTTGCCCAGGAGTTTAGTGACTGGGAATTGGAACGTTATCGCTATCTGGAATCGATGTAATAAAGGAGATTGGAAATGTTTACGAATGGATTGAAAATGCTGCATCTCTTTAGCGTCAACTATTTTAACTCAACCAAGAGCTTAAGAACTTTTTTCTGGCTACGCATGGTGATAACAGTTGTTTTTGGGACAGGTATCTTATTTAGTTATGCTTATAGTTACTTTTACCTAGCTGCTCTTTATGGTCTTTCTTACCTCACATTAGCTTTTTCTCCCTATCTATTTATGGGAATGATTTTCATCCTGATTTTACTAGCAACGGGTCGCAGAAATGCTATTAAGCTATTTTTGGCCTTCATGTTTTTGCCCATCACTCTAACGAACGAGTTTGGTCTGAACAGTCTGCTGTTCATCTTGATTTTATTATTTGTTGGCTTTTTGGAAAGAAAACATCGCCAGAGTATAGCACGAAAAGTGGGACTCTTTACGAAAACATTTGCCCCAGAAAAGCAATATCAGCAAAGGTATAATAATCGACATAAGTACAAAGAGTATGAAGCCATCTTTATGGACTTAGATAGGATCAACATTGATGATTTTAAGGTGATAAAAGAAGAGCTACATACAATTCGTCATCGTCAATCAGGATTATCAGACTCAAAGAGAACCTTGTTCTTTAAAATTAAAGGGATCCCAGGATATACAATAGTTAATGATTATTTTGAGACTACTCCAAGTCGAGGTATCTTAAAGTTTTTAAATCATACAAAATAGCAAAGGGGACTGCAATGGTAAATTATTTTGACGAAGAAAATCCTGTAGAAGGACAAGATGATCTAATATTAGCGAGTTCGGATAATTATCGTTATGAGGATGATGATTATGATGGACACCTAGACTATATTGCAGATCTGGAAAATCAGGAGGAGCTAGAAGGAGAAGATAACCAGAAACGCTCGATACGACAACGATTTTTGACTGTCGTCGATGATACCCAACGTGGCTACAGAGATGCTAGAGACAGCTATACGGAGATGTTTGGTGATGACAATGATGACTTGTATGACCGCCAGCAGCAGAGAAATGACTATTTTCTAAGGAAACGCTTATTTCCTGCAGTATTTTTCCTAACTGGTATCGGGGTTATCTGGTATTTATTAGAGATTCTTCTCAACTAAAAAAGGAGAGTTATGAACAGGTATCTTAAAGCTCATGCTAAAAAAGCCTTGTGGCTCAAACTACTTCCAATTTTGGTCGCTATTTTATTAGCGATATTATCAATTGCACTGGTCACGACCTTTTTTGTCGGAGTTGCAGGAGGAGGGGCTTCTATCTCGGCAATTTGTGGTACTGATGACGGCGATGGTGACACGAATAGCAATGGTAGTACAGGAGATGCTACGGTATCTGAAAATGTTTCTATTGAAGAATTTGTGAAAAAGCATGAGGAAGCTTATATCAAATCTTGGGGGGCAGGAGGATTTTTACCGTCAGCTTCTATAGCACAAACCTATATTGAATACGGTTTTAATTTTAGTAATCCTAATGGCACCTCGTTTTGGCAGGGTCATAATATGGGAGGAGTAAAATGGTCGACCAAGGCTGATTTTCCCAAAACCATGGAATACTACGGTGATGACGCTGTTAGTGACAGAGGACCAGGGATCACAGTTGGTGATAATACAGGTGGTAGTTATGCTTACTTTAAATCCTACGATGCTGGTATCGTAGGGAAGGCTGAGTTTATGCACAATCAAACCCTCTATGCTGGAGCTGTCAATAATACCGATGGCTTATCTACTCTTAAAGCGATTGCAGATGGAGGATGGGCGACAGATCCGAACTACTATAATTCCTTGAAATCTGCTTACGAAATGATTGGACAAAAATATAAGTGGTTGGATAAAAAAGCCATTGACAAGTATGGTGAAAAACCTGCTAAAGCAGCCAGTAAACAATCGGATAAATCTTCAGATGATAATGAAGATGAGGAAGACAGTGAGGAGCCCAAAAAATCTGACTTACCCGATGTTGATTATAAGAGCTGGGAGTTAGTTGTTGTCAATCGAGACAATAAAAAAGATGAGATGAATCCGAAGGTTTCGCAAGTCGGAAATATTGAAGTCGATTCCCGCATTAAAGACGCGACCGAGCAGTTGCTTAAAAAAGCTCAAGAAATTAATCCTAAATTCCATTTGATTTCAGGCTATCGTAGCGTGGCGAAGCAAGAAGAACTCTACAATGGTTACGTTGACAAGGAAATGAAAGACCGTGGGATTTCTAAAGAAGAAGCTGAGAAAGTTGTCCAAGAGTATTCTCAGCCTCCTAGGGCTTCTGAACACCAGACAGGCTTAGCCATCGATATTTCTACTGTCGATTCCCTTAATCAAATGAGTAAAGAAGATGATCAAGCCTTAGAAAAGGCTGCTGCGGAACTCGGTTTTATTAGACGGTTTAAAGATGACTATAAATCTAGTACTGGCGTTGGATCGGAAGACTGGCATTATCGCTACGTCGGTAAAGAAAGTGCCCAATATCTCTACAAAAAGAAAAACAAATCACTGGAAGACTACGTCAAAGAATTAGAAGACTATGAAAATGGAGATGGGGGATCCAGCTCTAGTGATTGTGGTGATGGAGGTGAAGACTCTGATGAAGATGGCGGAGATGCAGCTGATGGTACTGGTAAAGTACCAGGGGATGCAACAGCTTGGGGCTATAAACCTGATGATTTGCCATCGAGTTTGAAGCAGTATGCTCACGATCCAAAAGATGCTGGCTTACAATATGGAGGACCAGGAGGATGGCTTGAACACTCTGGTCAATGTGTTGACTTGACAGAATCGCTTGGTAATGTCATCTGGGGACACGATGGTATTACATCGGGGAATGGAATTGATCAAGTTGCTTCTTGGGCACCTTTCTTTGGGAATTCAGAAAAGAAAACACCAAAAGAAGGCGCTATCTTTTCTTGTGGACCAGCACCATATGGTCATACTGGTATTGTCAGTCACGTGTTTGAAAATGGGGATCTCTTGGTTATTGAGCAAAATACACCTTTATCTGGTGCCGATCATTTTGGAAAATCCGATACTTGGAATTATCGTATTATACGTAAAGAGGAACAAAAAGAAAAAGGCTTTACCTTTGCTTATCCTGACAACAAAAAACCACAATGGAAGAAAAAATAAAGAAAGGTGTTAGTATGAAAAGAAACTCTCCAACAACTTATACAGCCATCATTATGGTATTAGTCATTATGATTTTGGGTGTATTAGCTTGGAATAAAGTTCATAACAATAAAAACCATCAAGCAGGGTCCGCCTACTCCCGAAATCAGCAAAATGGAGGGGGATCAGATTCTCTTAGCGAGAATGAAAAAAACTATTATAAGGCTAAGTCTACCCTTGAAAAAAACAATATACGAGTTCATGATGATAAGACAATCAAAAAAGTAAAATCATCAGTAAGAATTGCACAAAAAGCAGCAGATACTAAACATATAGCAGACTTTAAGGGAACGATCAAAAATCGACTGTTTATGACAGAACCAGCTATGGCTCAGACTTTTGCTATTATTTGTCATACCAATAAATATCGTATGGTCGCTATCGAAGTTTATAAAAGTAAGTCTAGTGATGTCTTACAATATATTATTAAGATGTCTAACCAAAAAGATGCTAATTGCTATGTTGTTGGTAACTATAATATCGATGCGGACTCTCTGCAAATAACATCTTACCATGGTGGAAATGTTGGGGCTACCTATGGCTAGTGTGCATCTTTAATGATTCCCCCTCCCTCCTTAGAAATATATTTATACAAAAAGGAAATAGTCGGATATGTGTATTCTTGTCTTTATCTTATATAGACGATTGGCTAAGCAAAAAGCATTTTGGATGCGTCATCCGAGATCTAAATATATTATAAAAGGTTGGTTTTACCTAGTAGGTAGTATGCTTATCTGGAATGTTGAGAGGAGGTTTTGGTTTAGTATTTTGTCGCACGTAACAGATTTTTCATCAGGAAATGGGAGAATAACGACTATCATAGATAGGTTGTGCCAAAGTGATATGGCCTTAGAGCAATTATTTATTGTATTGGCCATGATAAAAATGCTAAAATGGCATATACTTGAGGAGACTTCGCAGCAACCAAAATAGCTAAATCAGAGCGAAAGTAGGTGCAAGCATTGTAAACATTAGGTATCTAACTTTATTAAAAAGAGAAAATCATGTAAGACTTGAGAAGTCAGCATAAGCATATAAATCCAGACAGTTATTGTATTAAACAGATAATTGCAATTTAAATGCATACTATTTGCTCACCTAGATAAAGGAAAAATCAATAACTGTATTATGCTGTTAAATTTAGTGCCATACAAAAGAGGCTGGACTTTGGTCCGGCCTCTTTATAGGGAAGTCAATTGTTTTAGTTCCAAAAAGCAGTAAAAAATATAAAACTAATACTAGCGATGAGAGGAATAAGAACTAAAGAAAGTATAGGGAACACCTTCTTCTTAACACCGTAACCAGCTATCCCTAGTAAAATAATAGTGAGTATGAGTAATCCCCACAATAATATAACCTCTTCTTTCATATATTCTCCTCACACTTATAACGACCTAAACTTTTCAGATAGTAACACTGAAATAGTGTAATGTCAAGAAAAAAACAATGGATTAAATTTAAGATAGAAATTGGACAAATACCTTAACTTAAGCTATAAAAAGATATTACCAGAATTAAATGAAATATCTTGAATTTATTCATTAAAAAATATTTGACACATTGTCAAGTCAAGTGCAACAAGTTCGTGGATAGACTAGGATCCCATTGATTAGGCTGTTTGGGCTAGCCCAAACAGAAATTTTGCTGTTTTGTAATGATGAAGTCGTCTAGGTCTCTCGTTGATAGCTGAGATATAACGAGCCAGCTCTTCATCAGTTATTGGGTTGAGCGACTGTCCTTTTGGGAGAAATTCTCTCAGTAGACCATTGAAATGCTCATTTGATCCTCTTTCATGGGAAGAATAAGGATGAGCGAAATAAATGTCAACACCTTCTAAGTCAGCTAATAGACTAAACTCAGAGCCGTTATCTGATGTGATAGAAGTAATTGGGTACTCACATAATAGTTCTTTGACAGCTTCATTGATCGTTTCAGCTTGTTTGTTAGGTAGCTTACACGCCAAGGCAAAGCGGGTTTGACGTTCAACTAAGGTCATGACAACAGCTTCTCCCTTAGTTTTGTTACCGAGAACCAGATCAATCTCCCAGTGTCCAAATTCAGAGCGGTTGTTAATCGTTTCTGGACGCTCCTCGATGGATTTTCCAAGAGTCTTCTTATTGACCGTGGATTTAGATTTAGAACGCTTTCTAATGCTCACCATCTTTGGCAAATCGATTGGCTTGATAGCAATAAGACCAGCTCCAATATAGCGATAGACTGTCTTCGTTGAAGGAATGGTCTCTGTTGGATGCTTCTCTTTGTAGTCGTGAACAAATGTATCTACACTATGACAACGAACAGTTGCTTTAACAGCTTTTTCTAGTTCATCAAAAAAATGTGGTGAACACTTATCTAACTTCAGGTAGGTACTATTTTTACGATTTTCTTCGTAGACACGGTGAGCGCTATCAGCGAAATAGGATTGATAATAAGTTCGTTTACCATTCTTATCTTGGACTTGTGTTACTGTACCACGCTTAATCTCACGAGTAATTGTCGAGCGATGTCTCCCTAATAGATGTGCAATTTCAACAAGCTTTTTACCCATTTTCAAATAAGCACTAATTTCACCTCGCTCAGAGGCTGATAAATGAGAATAACGCGACTTTTTGGTAGAATAATTAGTGGACATGTTCATCTGCTTTCTATACTGAGTTGGAGGATTCTAGTATATCAGACGAACATGTCTTTTGTGTTGCACTTCATTTTACAACGCGGGTTAAAAAATATTTACAAATGCTACAAATAATGTTACCCTGTTTCTGGTTGATGATTCTTAAGGATAACTTAATATATAGGATAGATATCTCCCACAATTGGCATATCATCAAGATTCCCCGAAAAATGGGGAGTTCTAGTCGTGAGTGCTCCTTTGATGTATCGTCAATCTGAAGTCTTCCTTTTAAATAATACTGGGATAAAGAATTGATTAATAAACAATTTTTTTGAGTTAAACCATAGTATTTCCACAAACGAGTGAAAATATTAGGTCATTTAAAGGGAAGAAAATGTTTCAGCTAAAAAAGTAATGGAACAACATAAATTCTAATAAAAGAAAAGAAATTTTGGATTGCCTAGAAGGAAAAAGAAATATGTCTCAAGATAACATTAAAGTGATCAGCTTAGAAAGTATAGAAAACTCTCTAAATGTTTACAAGAAGTCAACAAATGATGACATGGTTGTATCTATCATCGATGAAATGGTAGCTGGGGTAAGTCTACATAATATCTGTATTCAGTTTGATTTGAAACCCTATTATGCCAAAAGACAGATCAGATCACTACTAAAGAGAGATGGCTTCTTACAGGAAGAGATTGAAGATATTTTTCTACTAGCAAATCGCATTTTATACTTTGATTTTCTGATAGTAGAAGAGGGATTGACTACCAAGGGATTTAATCAAAAGGTTGAAACTATTTTGGGACACTATTCTTATCTCCAATATCAAAATCTACTCAAAGAACCAGCTGAATTCTTTTCTGAATACGCTCATGATATTTCTCTGTTGAAGCAATTTTTCTCAGATGAGATCCAGCAGCTATCTTTATCGGAAATCGAACAAAAGATTGATATCACCATTCCTCGTAGCTCTAGTCTTATTAGAAGTTGTTTATCCAGTACAGACGTACGCTATAGTAATGGTAAGTATATGATGAAAGTTGATGAAAAAGAACAGCAAGTTAGATTCACTGCAGACTAATGTATGAGTTAATGGCGCCGATAATTAGATAACAATTAGTAACTAGCTATAAAATCATTTCCTCACTTGCCTACCTAACCATGCGGTGAGTAACCATCAGAGCTGCTGAACATAAATATGGTATAATAAAAACAATCTAGTCGAAAAAAGTGTAAAATTTATAATGAATAGATAGACTGGAATAGATTGAAAATCATGAAAAAGAAGATGGACCGATCAGTTAGGAGGTAGAAGGAAGATAGGGAACATGAAAAACAAAGAAAAAGGCATGCTTGTTTTGCATGATAGTCATCTGGCTAAAGAACTTGGTGTAGAGATTCACGAAGTTGATGGCCGAAAGTTTGCAATGATCGAGCCTGAACGATTAAAGCAATTGCGTCCAGAACTTTATCATAGGATGATGAAAAATCGTGTGGAGATCAACAAAGAAGAATGAGTTGCGTTTATCAATTTTACACCCCTTCAAGGGGTGTTTTTCTATATTTGTAAGCTATTGATTAATCATAACTTTTGTTCTATCATCAACAAAAATAGACGAAGCTGGAAAATGTTGATCCAACCTCATCTATTACAATGGATTATGATTTTTTTATAGGAAATTTTTTAATAAAGATCACTGCAGCACTTAGCGCAGATACAATAGCGGCGTATACTGTGAGAGGCGTTTTTGCTTCACCTGTTTTAGGTAAAGTATTTGCCTTATTATTTGATGAGTTAGCTTTATCTGACGGTGCAGAGTGATTTTTAGATGATTTTTCCGCATCACCAGAATCTTGTTTATCTGACGATTTAGAATTCTTTGGATCAGATGAATCTTTCCCACTTTGGTTAGGGACATCTGTACCACTGCTTGGAGCTTCTTTTTCATCAGATGATGAGGAATCTGACTCTGATTTTCCCTTGTCTGCTGAGCCATCAGATCCTTTTTGTGAGGAGGAATCATCAGAATCACCTGCTTGTGATCCAGATTCAGATCCTTGATCTGGAGTATCGGTACCGTCGGAAGGTACCGAATTATCAGATGGTGGCTGAGTTTCTTCTGATGAAGAACTATCATTAGAGTCAGATTCTTCAGATGATGGCTGGGTCTCCTCAGATGGATCACTAGAATCAGGTGCTTCGGATGACGGTACACTATCGTCAGAATTAGGCTGCTCGGCTTCGGATGATGGATTAGAATCAGATTCTGACTGATCAGAATTGCCATCATCGGGTTGATTTTCTTGCGGAGCTTCTTGGTTATTATCGGGTGTTTCTGTGTCGCTATCAGGTACACCTACTTGATCGTCAGCTGATGCAGTAGCTGTTACCAGAGAGTTAATAGATTTGATAAAATGTTTAGGAAGTCGAACAGAAGGTGCAGACAATGTTTCTGCACTAGCCGGGGTAGATGTGGCGAGTGCTAATCCCAAGATACTAGCGGATAATAAGAGACTCGATTTACGAGTGAAAAATGATTTTGACATACTGTAAATATCCTTTCTTTATGATAACTACTTTAGTATAGCTTAAAATACGAGTAGAACTCTTTATTATAAAAAGTTCTACTTCATTGAGGACGTTATCTAACTAAAACTTGTTTTCTTAGATATTATTTAATAAACTAGAGTTAATGGCACTAGCTTGCTGACGAGTTACATTAGAATAGTGAACCGGATGCTTATTATTGGTCTTTGATGCCTTAATTTTTAGGAGTGTGATATGACACGAAGTTATAAGAGTTATTTACTTGTATTTATTATAATGCTGCTATTTTTGTTGATTGGTAGCATCTATTCGTTAAATATTAATGGGCGGATCTTATGGCATCCTTCGGTAATGATCAGTTTATTCTCAATTATATTATTAATAGTTCTTAGTATATATGCACTAAAAGCAAGGGTCTCTTATCGCTATCTTTTATTATTGGCATCTTGTGTGATTTCCTTCTATCTATGTGCTACCCTTTTGACAACACGAATATCTCATTATAGAACTGTACAGACGAATATACTCTTGAATTCTGATCGGTTACTTTTTAGGGATGACACCGCAATGAAACTATTATCTAAGAATTCCAAGGGAAAAAAGATCTTATTTTTTTATAGATATGGGTGTAAACGTTGTAAAGTGGCCGTACCTTATCTGTTAGAGCACATTTCTTCAGAGGACAAAGAAAGTATCTATTTTATCGATATCAGTAGCAAGCGAGGGAAAAAATTAGCTCAGTATTATAACGTAAATTCCGCTGCTACAGTAGTTGTATCCGACCAAGACGAATACAAGGAGTACTCCTTAACAAGTATTAAAAAAGGCAAAGCTGTTATTGATTTTGAAACTATATCTCGAGTTATTGATATAGTGACCTCTCATTAAATTATTTTTTATTATAAAAAATAATCTGAAGGTATTTTGATAATATTAGTGGTGTAGTGATATTGTTGAGGAACGCAAGCTAATGATAGAGTAAATCATTTGCAATAGCTTACCCTGCAATTTTGACTACAGATAAATGTAATCCCTTCTTTGGATTATTTTCTATCTATTCATTTAGATGATACTTGTTTTGTAACAGGTATCATCTTTTGTTTTCTAGGCTCGATAGATTAACAGTAGTGTTTATTGTTGGATAACTTAACCACTTTACAGTCATAATTTTATTTGTTTGATACAGAAAAATACTCTTCTGACTTGAATCTCAGCTAGTAGAAGCCTATAATATTATTAATAATGAAGGTATCTTAGGCAGAGAATATCTATTGTACTAGTAAGATTAGTTGCTTTCTGACTGAAATAATTAATTGTAAAACGAGGTAGTTATGCGTAAAAAAGAAAATGATAAAGCTGATTATGATAAAGATTATGAGAGAATTTTTGACTATTTCTTTATAGGAATTGGCTTGGCTGCTATAGTGACCTTGTTCATTGGTGGCTTGACCCGATATCTTACGTGGACGGTTGTTTTTAAGGTTGTTCTTACAGGACTTATAATAGTAAGTGCGATGCTACTAGCCTCTCATAAGCCATCTTTAAAAGAGCATGTCCTATTTGAAGACCAAGATTTCTTATCATGAAGTCTTTAGCAGTTGATAATTTTCCTTTCTCATAAGATCTATGGAAAGAATGAGTGGATTAGTTTTGAACCTCCAGTCCCATCTCAAGATTGATAGCATCCTTAAATTATTTTCTGAGAGCAGATCTCTCCTTTAACTCTGGGAAGATCTGCTTTTTAATTCCCTCAATCGTTGATGTTCTCCTTATACTTTAATAAGTGAAAAAATTCACATTATCTATTGACAGTAGCTCAGAAATATAATATACTAACATCGTGAAAAAATTCACAATTACAAAACGATAAACGGCTACAGTATTTCTTCTATAGAAATGATCTGATAGATAACCGCTTAAAATGGAGGAGTTTCCTATGGCAAAGGACACAAAGGTAGAGACTATGACGGCTGAGGAAGAAGCACAAGTTTATACAGCTGGCTTGGTTGACAAAGCCCTAGAAGCAGAAAAAATTTTCGCCAATTATACCCAAAAAAAAGTTGACCAGATTGTTGCAGCTATGGCTCTGGCGGGTTCTGAGCGCTCGCTTGAGTTGGCCAAAGAGGCTGTCGCTGAGACCAAGCGTGGTATTGTAGAAGACAAGGACATCAAGAATCACTTTGCGACGGAAAATATCTATGAGCTCATCAAAAATGAAAAGACGGTTGGTATCATTGATGAGGATAAGGTCAAAGGTCAGGTTAAAATCGCAGCTCCTCTAGGTGTGATTGCGGGTATCGTCCCAACGACAAATCCAACCTCGACGACCATGTTTAAGATCTTGGTAGCTCTAAAGACCCGCAATGCCATCGTCTTTGCCTTTCATCCAGGTGCTCAACAGTGCTCGAGTCATGCCGCTAGGATTCTCTATGATGCTGCGATCAAGGCAGGTGCGCCAGAGAATATTATCCAATGGATCGAGACTCCCTCAATCGCTAATACCAAGGCCTTGATTACCAATTCTCATATCGCTTCTATCCTTGCGACAGGTGGGCCTGGTATGGTTAATGCCGCCCTTCGCTCTGGTAACCCCTCTATGGGAGTTGGGGCTGGTAACGGTGCGGTTTATGTGGATGCGACCGCACATTTGGATCGGGCTGTTGAAGACTTGCTCATGTCTAAGCGCTTTGACAATGGTATGATCTGTGCAACAGAAAATTCTGCTGTCGTAGAAGCAGCTATTTATGACGACTGGCTCAAGAAGATGCAAGAGAAAGGAGCCTACCTAGTCCCTAAAAAGGATTACAAAAAGCTAGAAGAAACTGTCTTTAATGACAAAGGCGGGGTCAACGGCCCTGTTGCAGGTATGTCAGCCCGCTGGATCTGTGAGCGAGCAGGCCTTGACTTGCCAGAAGGTAAGGATGTCCTCTTATTTGAGCTAGAGGCAAAAAATATCGGAGAAAAACTCTCTTCAGAAAAACTCTCTCCACTCTTGTCTGTTTATAAGGCTAAGGATCGTGAAGATGGGATTGCTATTGTAGAGGCGCTCCTTGAGCATGAAGGTGCAGGTCACAATGCGGCTATTCAGATTGGATCGCAAGCCGATCCCTTCGTTGCTGAGTATGGGGACCGTGTCAAAGCCTCTCGTATCCTTGTCAACCAACCGGATTCTATCGGTGGTATCGGTGACATCTACACTGATGCGCTCAAGGCCAGCTTAACACTTGGAACAGGATCATGGGGGAAAAATTCATTGTCACACAATCTATCAACTGGCGACCTCCTCAATGTCAAAACGGTGGCTAAGCGTCGTAATCGTCCACAATGGGTGCGCCTACCAGAAAAAACTTACTACGAAAAAAATGCAATTTCTTACTTACAAGATGACTATGAACCAATGAGTCGGGCCCTGATTGTGGCAGACCCTGGAATGGTTCAGTTTGGCTTTGTCGATACCGTTCTCGCTCAGCTAGCTCTGCGTGATGAAAAAGTGATGACTGCCGTTTATGGAACAATCAAGCCTGATCCAACTCTTGGACAAACCATCGAGATTGCCAAGCAAATGCGTGATTTCAAGCCTGATACTGTTATTGCAATCGGTGGTGGATCTGCCATTGACGCCTCCAAAATTGCCCGCCTCATTTACGAAGTTTCACTGGATCGAGACAGTGCTTGGCTGGATTCCTATGATGAAGTTAGTGATTTCTTCTTAGAATTGCAACAAAAATTTATCGATATCCGCAAAAGAATCGTCAAGTTTAAACATCAAAGACAGACCCGCCTCTTTTGTATCCCAACAACGTCTGGTACAGGTGCTGAAGTGACTCCTTTTGCCGTTATTACTGACGACCTGACCCATGTGAAATACCCTCTGGCCGACTATGAGCTGGTACCACAAGTGGCTATCGTTGATCCTGAGTTTGTCATGACTGTTCCTAAACGCACAGCGGCTCTCTCTGGATTAGATGCCCTGTCCCATGCCCTAGAGTCTTATGTCTCAGTCATGGCATCTGACTTCACCCGTCCATGGTCTCTAGAAGCTATCAAATTGATCATGGAAAATTTAGAGGACGCCTATCGTTATGATCCTGCCCATCCAACGCTTCGTGGTGAGCAAGCCAAAGAAAATATGCACTACGCATCGACCATAGCTGGGATGGCCTTTGGAAATGCCTTCCTTGGGATCAATCATTCCCTGGCTCACAAGACAGGTGGTGAGTTTGGGCTTCCGCACGGCTTAGCGATCGCTATCGCCATGCAGCACGTCATCCGCTTTAATGGCGTCGCCGGTAATGTGAAGCGTTCTGTTTACCCACGCTATGAGCAATACCGTGCGCAAAAAGATTATGCTGATATTGCTCGTGCTTTGGGACTCAAAGGCCAATCAGATGCTGACCTGGTTGAGGCCCTCTGCCAACGCATTGATGAGCTTATGAAGGCCGTAGATGTCGATCCTCGTCTCTCTGCTAATGGAGTGAGTCAAAAAGACTTCGATGCGGCGCTTGACCGTCTAGCTAGTCTAGCCTACGATGATCAATGCACCCCTGCCAACCCTCGCCAGCCCTATATCTCAGATATGAGGCAGCTCCTTATTGATCAGTTTTAAGCGTTGAAAAGTAGAGCTTAGACAAATATAGCGCACTCCTATCATTAAGGGGTGCGTTTTGCTCCACGATCATCCACTTATTTCAGTGACCCAAAATTCCCTGTAGTAGGAGTCGTCGACTCTATCAGGGACTCTCTAGGAGCTCTATGCTATAATAATGCTATGTCATTATTCAATCTTATTTTTGGTTTAATCCTGCTCATGCCTGTACTGGGCTGTCTCTTTATCGGGTTAGCCCTGCGTTTGCCCCACCGCCAGACGAGATGGCTTTTACTAATGGGCCTACTCATATTTGTCCTGTCTTTTGTGGCACTGCAGCTAAAGGTAGATGCTATTTTCTATGGCTTTTTCTTACTAGGTCCTACCTTATTTGGTATTGGTCTACCTGGAAACCCTAGTAGGGGGCACCGCATTCAGGCGGGGCTGTCAGGCCTAGGACTTTTGCTCGTTTTCTGGCTTTTTCTCTATCTCTTTGCCCAGATTTTAAACCATGTCTAATTCCAGCCATTAGTCAAATGATAATCCCAAGTGCTTACCTAGAGCGCTTGGGATTTTTGCTAGCTAGACTTTCTGAGGCAAAGCCCAAATAACTATGCTGCCAGGCTTATCAGGAAGGGCCTTTTGTGATAGAATAGAGTCAATCTAAATCCAATGATAGAAAAGGTGGTCCGATGGCAAAACAAACCTTCCAAATGACTTTAGCAGGTAAAAGATTGGTCGTAGAAATTGGTCAGGTTGCTAAGCAGAGCAATGGTGCTGTTGTCATTCGTTATGGTGATACGACAGTATTAAGTACAGCAGTCATGTCTAAAGAACCAGCAAAAACAGACTTCTTCCCCCTGCAGGTCAACTATGAAGAGAAGATGTATGCAGCCGGTAAGCTACCAGGTGGATTCATGAAACGTGAGGGACGGCCTTCAACCGAAGCGATCTTGACCGCACGTCTTATCGATCGTCCTATCCGCCCCATGTTTGACCAAGGCTTTCGTCACGAGGTCCAAGTCATCAATACCGTTCTCTCATATGATCCAGAAGCCAGTGCCCCTATGGCGGCTATGCTTGGCTCGTCCTTAGCCTTGTCCATTTCAGATATTCCCTTCAATGGTCCGATTGCAGGTGTTCAAGTCGGCTATATCAATGGTGAGTTTATTCTCAATCCGACACCAGCCCAAAAAGCCCTATCCCAGCTGGATCTGACCCTTGCAGGAACCAAGGAAGCCATCAACATGGTCGAGTCAGGAGCCAGCCAACTATCAGAGGAAGTCATGCTCGAAGCTCTGCTTTATGGGCATGGTGCCATCAAAGAACTGGTCAGTATCCAAGAGCAGATCGTGGCTCACGCTGGTAAGCCTAAGACTGAGGTGGCATTAGAAGTTCTAGATCCAGAATTGAAGCAAACGATCGCTTCTATCTCCCTTCCTGAGATGAAAAACGCCCTCAAAATTTCAGATAAAAAAGAGCGTCAAAAGGCTATGGAGGCCCTTAAAAAAGTAGTTTTGGACAGTTTTGATAAGCGCTGGACCCAAGATGAAGATAAGGATAACAAACTTGAGATGGTCGCCAAAATCCTTGATGATCTGGAGCATGACGAGGTGCGTCGCCTCATCATTGAGGAAAAAATCCGTCCTGATGGTCGCCGTCTGGAGGAAATTCGTCCGCTAGAAGCCAGTATTGATTTCTTGCCACGTGTCCACGGTTCAGGTCTCTTTACCCGCGGACAAACTCAGGCACTGTCGGTGCTGACCCTAGCCCCTATTAGTGAGAGTAAGATTGTAGATGGCTTGGATCCTGAGTATCATAAGCGCTTCTTGCACCATTATAATTTTCCCCAGTACTCAGTAGGAGAGACTGGACGATACGGTGCACCAGGAAGACGGGAAATCGGTCATGGGGCTCTAGGGGAACGTGCTTTAGCCCGGGTTCTTCCTAGCTTTGAAGACTTTCCCTACGCTATTCGCCTGGTGTCCGAAGTTTTGGAATCCAATGGTTCTTCTTCACAAGCGTCGATCTGTGCCGCTACCCTAGCCTTGATGGCTGGCGGTGTGCCTATCGAAGCACCTGTTGCTGGTGTTGCTATGGGCTTGGTATCTGATGGACTTCAGTATGCTATTCTGACAGATATTCAAGGCTTAGAGGATCATTTTGGCGATATGGATTTCAAGGTAGCTGGTACTCGTAAAGGAATCACAGCCCTGCAGATGGATATTAAGATTTCAGGTATTACGACAGCTGTCCTCAAAAAAGCTCTGGCTCAAGCCAAGCGAGCACGCTTAGAGATCCTAGATGTGATTGAAGCCACAATAGCAACTCCAAGACCCCAGTTGGCTCCAACAGCTCCTAAAATTGATATCATGACGATTGAACCTGATAAAATCAAGGTCGTAATCGGTAAGGGTGGCGAGACCATCGATAAAATTATTGAAGAAACCGGCGTCAAGATTGATATAGACGAGAAAGGTCAAGTCCAGATCTTCTCACCAGACCAAGATGCTATTGCGCAGGCCAAGCAGATGATTGCAGCTCTGGTACGTGAAGCTAAGGTCGGTGAAATTTACGATGCCAAGGTTGTCCGCCTTGAAAAATTCGGGGCCTTTGTCAATCTCTTTGATAAGACAGATGCCTTGGTCCATATCTCTGAGATTTCTTGGGAGCATACTGACAAGGTAGAAGATGTTCTCAAAATAGGAGATACCGTAACGGTTAAGGTTATTAAGATCGATGATAGAGGACGGATCAACGCCTCTATGAAAGCCTTGTTACCTAAGCCTAACCACCTAGGAGAGCAGGACTCTAATCAATCAGCACCTCACTCTCATGACGAGTCAAATAACCCTGCTCAACCCTAGCTCACGACTGACTTGATTGTAAAAAAGGGCTGAGCAGAGGTTCTCTTGGTTTGAGTATAAGCGGCATTATGCCTTGAAGTCTTCCCAGCATCCCATTAGCAGATACACCATGAAGAAAAGGAAAGTAGATAGAGATGAATCCATTTAATTCAGAAATAGATTTTGCCCTGCGTCAGTTTATTGCCAATCCAGAAAATTTTTTGGATGGTCTACGATTGGTTAATAGTTTTCATACCATTCCAGTATTGGCTAGCCGTGAGCCCTATGCTGTAGCCCTAGATGGTCAAAAAGTCATTCCAGTTTTCACCAGCAGGTCAGATCTAGCTAACTTTATCAAGCAGCACGCTAGTGCCAAAGATCAAGATTGGGTTGAGCGCTTGAGCATTGATCTGCTAGAGGAAGCTGTTGAGCACCGCTTGCACGGCCTGATATTTAACATCAAAAAAGCTGGTGACTTTGCCAATTCAACCATCTTTAAGAGCAGTGATATGGTTCAGCTGATCAATATCTATACCAAGATTCTGACTCAAGTACATAACGATGATAACCTTGCGCAAAAGCCTGAGCAGCGCCGTCACTATGTACCAGTTTTAGTGATTGACGATGATAAGGGCAACCACCAGCGCAGCTACCCTACACTCAATTACGAGGAGGATAGCTATATTCCTGTCTTCACTTCGATTTCAGAGTTCTCGCACTGGTACAACGATGGTGAGATGGGCTATCAGTTCCGCTTGGCTAAGGGTATGGTAATGGCTTGGACCATGGATGAGATGGCCCACCCAGCCCAAGGTGAGAGTGGTGTCGGTGATACCAAGGGAATTGTTGTTGACCCCGGTAGCTCAGCAGAAACCTTGGTTCCTTGGCAAGATTAAATGCCTAACCAAGAGAGGCTGGGCAAGAATGAGGACATAGAAAGGAGCTATCTATGGGATGGTGGAGAGATTCGATTAATATTGTGAAAGAAAACGATCCTGCTGCCAGAACTTCCTTAGAGGTTCTTTTAACTTACCCAGGGATTAAGGCCCTAGCCGCCCATCGGCTCTCGCATTTTCTCTGGCGTCATGGTTTTCGCCTCCTGGCTCGTATGCACAGCCAGTTTTGGCGCTTTTGGACCCAGATAGAGATCCACCCTGGTGCCCAAATTGCTAGCGGTGTCTTTATCGATCATGGCTCAGGTCTAGTCATCGGTGAGACAGCTATAGTAGAGCGAGGTGCCATGCTCTATCACGGTGTCACCCTAGGTGGTACTGGTAAGGACGTTGGTAAGCGTCACCCCACAGTTCGAGAAGGGGCGCTGATTTCTGCTCATTCCCAACTCATCGGTCCTATTGAGATCGGTCGTAATGCCAAGGTTGGTGCTGCTGCAGTTGTTTTATCAGATGTCCCCGATGATGTGACCGTTGTTGGTGTCCCAGCCAAGGTTGTCCGGGTGCACGGTCAAAAGGATGAAAAAGCTATCAGAGACCTTCAAGAAGCACGTGAGGCCAGCTATCACTCGTCTCATCTCTGATATAAGAAAGGAAGATAGCGATGATGAATTTCCTAAAAACCAAAGGCATTAACCTACTAGCCAGCCTCTTGTTGCTAGGTTATGCAGGAAAGTTCTTTTGGGACGGTCATCTTGTCAGATCTCTTGTTTGGCTTTTGGTAGCCTTTGCCTTGCTAGTACCACTCGTTAAGAAAAGAAAGAAATAGGAGAAACTGTGATTAAGATTTACGATACCCTAACCCGCAGCTTGCGTGACTTTACCCCCATCACTCCTGATAGGGTTAATATGTATGTCTGCGGTCCAACGGTCTATAACTATATTCATATCGGCAATGCACGTTCAAGTGTTGCCTTTGATACGATTCGCCGCTATTTTGAGTACCGTGGTTATACGGTTAATTACGTTTCCAACTTTACAGATGTTGATGACAAGATCATCAAGGCAGCTGCCCAAGCAGGTATGGAACCTAAAGCTCTGGCAGATAAATTTATTGCCGCCTTTATGGAAGATACTGAGCAGTTGGAGATCAAGCCAGCCACTAAGAATCCCAGAGTTATGGACTTTATGGAGCAGATTATCGCCTTCATTCAAGTCTTGCTAGATAAGGATTTTGCCTATGTATCAGCTGGTGATGTCTATTTCCGTGTCAAAAAATCAAACAACTATGCTAGTCTAGCTAATAAGACATTAGAGGATCTTGAGATTGGAGCCAGCGGTCGACTGGATAGTGAGGCAGCAGATAAGGAAGACCCACTTGATTTTGCCCTATGGAAGGCCGCTAAACCAGGAGAGATTTCTTGGCATAGCCCATGGGGTTCTGGCCGTCCAGGCTGGCATATTGAGTGTTCTGTCATGGCAACTGAACTCCTAGGTGATACCATTGATATCCACGGCGGGGGAGCAGACCTCGAATTCCCACACCATACAAACGAAATCGCTCAATCTGAAGCTAAAACCGGTCATACCTTTGCCAACTACTGGATGCACAATGGCTTTGTCAATGTAGACAATGAAAAAATGTCTAAGTCTCTGGGAAATTTCGTCACGGTTCATGATCTACTAAAGACAGTTGATGGTCAGGTACTGCGCTTTTTCTTGGCAACCCAGCATTACCGTAAGCCCATTAACTTTACAGACAAAGCCCTGCATGATGCCGAGGTCAACGTCAAATACCTAAAAAATACTTTCAATCTTCCCCTGACTAAAGATGTGGATCTAAAGACTCTGGAGCGCTTTCAAAAGGATTTCCAGACAGCCATGGACGATGATTTCAACAGCGCTAATGGAATTACAGTCGTCTTCGACATGGCCAAGTGGATTAATTCAGGAAATTACAGCCAATCTGTTAAGGATGCCTTTGCTCAGATGTTGGCTGTCTTTGGCCTGATCTTCCAAGAAGAAAGCCTGGATCAAGAGATTGAGGCTTTGATTGAGCAGCGTCAGCAAGCGCGTGCCAACAAAGACTTTGCTACAGCCGATCGGATCCGTGATGATTTAGCTGCTAAGGGTATCAAATTGTTAGATACCAAGGATGGTGTGAGGTGGACACGTGACTGAGATAAATGTGAGATTGATCAATGGCATTGCTCTGGCTTTTGAAGGGGATGCTGTCTACTCGCTCTATATCAGGCGTCACTTGATCTTCCAAGGACAGACCAAGCCCAATCAGCTCCATCGTATGGCGACTCGTTATGTATCAGCTAAGGCTCAAGCCAGTTTGATCGAAAAAATGCTAGACAACCATCTTCTAACCGAAGAAGAAGAAGCTATCTATAAACGAGGCCGTAACGCCAATACTCATACCAAAGCTAAAAATACAGACATCATCACCTATAAGATGTCGACAGGCTTTGAAGCTGTCCTAGGTTATCTGCACATGACCAAGCAAATGTCACGCCTAGAACACCTGATTAACTGGTGTATTGAAACAGTTGACAAAGAATCATTATAAAAAAGATTGGGATCTGGACTTTTGTTCCAGACCCCAATCTTTTTTATCAGTAGCATTATAGCTTTTCATTGACATAGCGGACGAAATGATTCCACCAAACCTTTAGAAAGAAGCTCTTTTTTACAGATTTTTGAGCAACCAGTGTCATGCTTGGAGCCTCTTCGATATAGCCTGATCCGATAGGATCAGGGTCGATATAGGTCAAGCTTCCAACCCTTGTTCCCTTTTTGACCTGAGCGGTCACAGACTTAGTGTTGATAGAAGCCTTGGGTTTGCCAGTTGATCCTAATTGTGTAATTACCTTAAAGTCCTTCTTAGCAACAGCCGGGACAAAGGCTGACTTACCATCGATGACCGGAGCTGCGCTATTATCATAAGCTGTCCCAGCTACCGTTAGGGTAGTTACCTGAAAATTATAGGTGACATAGTCTAGCAGGGTGTTTGTAGCGATAAACCGCGCATAGGGATTGTTATTGTCGTTATCAGCTTTCAAGACAACAGTGATGACACGCATGTCATTTTCTGTGGATGTCGCAACAAAGGATTCACCAGCCTTCTCAGAGGTTCCAGTACTCAGTCCATCGACACCGTCCCTAGCATTAGGACGACCATCTAACATATCGTTATAGGTTGTTAGTGTCTCACCGTCAAAATCAATACTCGTTTTTTTAGTGATAGAGAGCACTTCGGGATGTTCCTTGATCAAGTGATAGGCAATCTTGGCTACCGACTTGGCACTCATAGTATTTTCATCATCTTTCTGTGTACCAGGTAAGCGATAGGAATCAAGATAACTATTGTTAAGTCCAGACGCATTGACCAGTTTAGCATCTGTAATTTCCCAATCACGTAGCTGCTTTTCCATCATCTTGACAAAGCTAGCCTCATCACCAGCTATGTACTCAGCCAAGGCGATACTGGCATTGTTAGCCCCGTAAACAAGAGAAGCATCTAGGAGGTCTTTGACGGTGTACTCACGCTTATCCATAGGGACATTGTTGATCTCAGTGTTGAGCGTCAGATCATAAGCGTAGTCAGAAATAGTCACCTTAGTATCCCAAGACAAATTCCCCTTGTCAATTTCCTCGTAGACCATGTAGGCTGTCAAAAGTCTTGTGATAGAAGCGATCGCTTCAGGGGAGTCGGCTTTCTTTTCAAAAAGAATTTTCCCTGTTGAAGCCTCAACAGCAATAGCATTATTGGCAGGGACATCAAACTTTGTCTTATCAGCCTTGACAATTGGACTTGTCCCAAATAGAGTGAGCAGGATAACTAGCCCTGAAATGATTCTGGTTAAAGATTTATATCGTGTCATCATAATCCCTTTCATTATACCATAAACTATTTAGGAGCATGGTAGTCACTTTGGAAAAGGCTAGAAACTGTTATAACAGCTATTCTAAGATTATCTAAAAAGGAGTGGAAAGCCCCCAAGGGCTGAACCTTTAGGGACTTTCTCACTCCATCCAGTTGGCTAGGTCTTGCCCAGCTTTTTAGTCATCAGTTTCAAAAAAGGCTTCATATAAGGCTTTTATGGCAGATTTAGCCTGCTGAGTTTTGATGACGAACATGACAGAGACCTCACTGGAACCTTGTGAGATCATTTCCAGATTGATGTGATTATCAGAGAGAGCCTTGGTAGCTGTAGCAGTGACACCGATATGGTTTTTCATCTTTTCTCCGACAATCATGATAATAGAGAGATCACGCTCAATCTCGACTTCATCAGCTCCCAGATGGCGTGTCAGCTGACTGATAATTTCCTGTTCCTTGATCGGTGTTAATTCACGCTCACGCAAGATAATAGACATGTCATCGATACCTGTAGGGATATGCTCCCAGCGAATATTGAGCTCTTCTAAGACTTGCAGCACCTTCCGACCGAAACCGACCTCACGGTTCATCAGATATTTAGAAACATTGATACTGACAAAGTGGTCATCACCAGCGATACCGACGAGCGGGAGGTCGTGATTGCTATGCTCAAGAACGATACGTGTACCTGGATGCTCTGGATTATTGGTGTTTTTGATGACGAGAGGAATGCGACCTCGATAAGCAGGAATCAAGGCTTCATCGTGAAGAACAGAGAAGCCTGCGTAGGCTAATTCACGCATTTCACGATAAGTGAGCTCCTTGATAGAATGGGGCTGGTGAACCACACCTGGATGGGCTGCAAAAATACCATCGACATCAGTAAAGTTTTCATAGAGATCAGCTTTGACCCCAGCAGCAACAATAGAACCAGAAATATCAGACCCACCACGAGAAAAGGTACAAATTTGACCGTCAGTAGTGACGCCAAAGAATCCAGGGATAACATAAATATCCTCACCCTCGCGCAATTCTTCTAACCTATCATAACTTCCTGGTAAGATACGTGCATTACCAGGCTCACTAGAGACCATGATACCAGCCTTACCGGGATGGAGGTAACGAGCAGGCAACCCATTGTGACGGAAATAAGCTGCAATCAACTTAGCATTGTTGTCCTCACCAGCAGCTAGAAAAGTATCATAAAGGAAGTCATTGCCTTCAATCGGTAGGGTAGCTAGACCTGTGATAGCTGCCGCAATTTGATCGATAATATCCTGACTAAGACCAAGTTCATCAACTATAGCCTTATATCGATCGATAATCCAGCGCTGATCCTCACTGACATCTGCCCCATCAGTATAGGAACGGTAGTAGCGAATCAAGGCATCTGTAACCTTAATATCGTCAGCATAACGTTTACCCGGAGCAGACACCACAACAAAGCGCCGCTCAGGATCGTTTTTGACAATATCAAGAACTTTTTTTAACTGTCCTGAAGAAGCTAGAGAACTGCCGCCAAATTTAATGACTTTCATAGAAAATTCCGTCCTATTTCTCTTTTATTTTTGGAAATTATAGCAAAATTCTGACACTTTATCAATTTGATTTTTCCCCAAAAGGAAATCAGCAATTATGGTAAAATACAGTAGAAAAGAGGGGGATAATGATAAAAGCGATTATTTTTGACATGGATGGTGTCCTATTTGACACAGAGCTTTTCTATTACAAGAGACGAGAAACCTTCCTATCAGGAAAGGGGATATCCATTTCCCACATCGCCCCTAGCTTCTTTATTGGTGGCAATATGAAGCAGGTCTGGCCTAAAATCCTGGGATCGGATTACCAGAGCTGGGATCTTGATCAGCTCCAAAAAGATTATCTAGCTTATAAAGAAAGTCATCCTTTACCTTATAAGGAGTTGATTTTTCCGGATACCAAGGAAGTTATAGAAGATCTAGCTAGTCAAGGGATTGTTTTAGGGCTAGCCTCTAGCTCGACCAAATCAGATATTTTGAGAGCCCTAGAGCAGACCCAGTTGATTTCTCATTTCCAAGTCATTCTATCTGGAGAGGAATTTCCTGAAAGTAAGCCCCATCCTGCTATTTATGAGGAAGCCTCTCGCCAGCTGGGCTTCTCCAAGGATCAATTACTTATTATTGAGGATAGTGAGAAGGGGATCGCAGCAGGCCTAGCAGCTAATATAGAAGTCTGGGCGATAAAGGATAGTCGCTTTGGGATGGATCAATCAGCAGCGAGTCGCTTGCTCAAGGATCTGACCGCTGTCAGACAAGTTCTTGATGGTATGTTATGACTTATAGTAGGACAAATCATAGCCATTTTAGGTTATGACAGGATAGTTTATCTGATAAAACATAGTAAACCCTTGTCAAATAAACAGTTTTCGATATAATAAACACAGTAAACAAGCCTTGTTTTGTTTGAAAATGATGAAAAAAATCGGAGGTTCCTCATGGATTTCTCAACCATTCTATACAGCGTCGAAGACGGTGTAGCAACAATCACCCTTAACCGACCAGAAGTATCAAATGGTTTTAATATTCCCATTTGTGAAGAGATTATTGAAGCCATCAGCTTGGCAGAAAAAGACGATTCAGTCCGTATTCTCTTGATCAATGCCAATGGTAAGGTCTTCTCAGTCGGAGGAGACTTGGATCAAATGCAAAAAGCAGTTGATGCTGATGATGTCCAATCGCTCGTCCGCATTGCTGAATTGGTTAATACCATTTCATTTATGATCAAGCGTTTACCAAAGCCAGTCATTATGAGTGTAGATGGTCCAGTGGCTGGTGCGGCTTTCAATATGGTATTGGCAGCTGACTTCACGATTGCGACAGAAAAAGCCAAGTTCATCCAAGCTTTTGTCGGTGTTGGTCTAGCACCTGATGCTGGTGGGCTTTTCCTACTGACGCGCTCAATTGGTATTAATCGTGCTACTCAAATTACCATGACAGGTGAAGCAGTTAGTGCTGAAAAAGGCTTAGAGTGGGGATTTGTCTACCGATTGGCTGATCCAGATAAGCTAGAGCGTGATACCGATCGTTTGATCAAGCGCTTGAAGCGCAGCTCTCCTAATTCATTTAAAGCGATTAAGGAAATGGTTTGGCAATCTGACTTTGCTGGTTGGGAAGAGTATGCTGATCTTGAGCTAGCTCTCCAAAAATCCCTTGCCTTTACCGAGGACTTCAAGGAAGGTGTTAACGCCTTTACTGAAAAACGCCGTCCAAAATTCACAGGAAAATAATGTGTAAGATAGAAGCAAGATGAGCACTGCTTCAATTTAGTTAAGTATAAAAAGATCAAGAGTCTGGAATCTTATCCCAAGCTCTTGATCTTTTTTTGCTTCAAGTAGATGAATAGCTGTTTTACATAGAAAAGTTGTCAAGAAAGCGTTTTACCGCTCTTGCAATTCATTTTTTGATCTGATATACTTTGATCATCAAACTATTTGAGAAACGAGGTATCCGGTGGACTATAAGCTAGTTAATGAATATTTAACAAAGGTTTTTAACAATGTATTAGTCATTGAAGAGATGAGTTTGCGAAATAGTCGTTTCAGTGATGTCTCTATGAAGGAAATGCATACGGTTGATATTATCGGTCAGATTCCAGAGGCAACGCCGAGTGATATTGCACGTGAGCTCATGGTGACCCTGGGTACTGTAACCACTAGTCTCAATAAGTTGGAGAGAAAAGGATATGTGGAGCGGCACCGTTCCTCGATCGATCGTCGTGTAGTTCACTTGAACTTAACGAAAAAAGGGCGGCTGCTCTATCGATTGCACAGACGCTTTCATAAAAACATGGTTACTCAGATTGTCAAAGGAATGGATGCCAAGGAGGTTGAGAGCCTTGAGGGTGCCTTGTTTAATCTTT
The DNA here is from genome assembly GCF_058314295.1 of Streptococcus sp. ALY_208. Lineage (NCBI taxonomy): Bacteria > Bacillati > Bacillota > Bacilli > Lactobacillales > Streptococcaceae > Streptococcus > Streptococcus sp. ALY_208. The sequence goes on from NZ_JBZFUI010000004.1 coordinate 138,140, forward strand.
ATCAATTCTTAGAGGATTTAAAATAATGACATTTGCGAAAATTACTCAGACAGCCTATGCTGTACCTGATCAGATCATCACCAATGATGATTTATCGAAAATTATGGATACGAGTGATGAATGGATTTCAACCCGTACAGGTATCCGTGAGCGACGCATCAGTAAAAACCAAGAGACCAGCGACCTAGCGACCCTTGTTGCCAAAGATCTGCTTGTAAAATCAAATACAGATGCTAGTGAAATTGATTTTATTATCGTCGGGACGATTTCGCCAGATTCCTTTATGCCTTCGACAGCTGCGCGTGTTCAGGCTAATATTGGAGCTAGTAATGCTTTTGCCTATGACCTAGTAGCTGCCTGCAGCGGTTTTGTCTTTTCCTTATCGACAGCTGAGAAGCTGATCAAGTCAGGTGTTTATAAAAAAGGTCTGGTGATTGGCGCTGAAGTTTTGTCCAAGACACTGGATTGGACAGACCGGCGTACAGCCGTTCTCTTTGGAGATGGTGCAGGAGGTGTCCTCCTAGAAGCTACTCAAGAAGAGCATTTTCTGGCAGAGTCACTCCATACAGACGGTAGTAGGGGCGATAGCTTACGCTCAGGAAGAACAGGCCTGGGCTCACCCTACTCCGATCAAGGAGAAGATGAGCCTTATATGGCTATGGATGGACGAGCTATCTTTGATTTTGCCGTCCGTGATGTTTCTAAGAGTATCAAAGCCCTTTTAGAGACATCGTCTATTCCAGAACAATCGATTGACTATGCCTTACTACATCAGGCCAATGTTCGCATCTTAGATAAGATGGCTCAAAAGATTGGTTTAGAGCGTGAAAAGTTCCTTGAGAATATGATGCGCTATGGTAACACAAGTGCCGCTAGTATCCCGATTTTATTAGCGGAATCTGTAGAAAATGGACTCATTAAATTAGATGGCTCGCAGACAGTTCTCCTATCAGGTTTTGGTGGGGGATTGACATGGGGCAGTCTAATTGTTAAAATCTAGGTAGATAACTGTGAACAGCAGTATATTATATATTTCATATTTTTTAAAAGGAGAAAGTTAAAATGGCAGTATTTGAAAAAGTACAAGAAATTATCGTTGAAGAATTGGGTAAAGAAGCAGAAGAAGTACAAATGGAAACAACATTTGACGAACTTGACGCAGACTCACTTGATGTCTTCCAAGTTATCTCAGAAATCGAAGATGCCTTTGACATCCAAATCGAAACTGAAGATGGTTTGAACACTGTTGGTGACTTGGTTGCCTACGTAGAAGGAAAAACTAAATAATGTCATTTAAAAGCTAGGCTAATAGCCTAGCCTATAAATCTTGTAGATTTAGTTACGAAGGTGCAGCGTTGCAATGGTAGTACTTCTGTACGTACTTAACAAATAATAATCAAGGCTGCAAGGTGGACGAGGAGACTCTTCTGCCTTCTTCTTTAGACTGATACTTTGATTTTCAAAGTATGATGATCCAAGTTCATGGAACACTATAGATGAGAAGGTAAGAAATTTATGAAATCCCGCATTACAGAATTATTGAATATTAAATATCCTATTTTCCAAGGTGGAATGGCCTGGGTTGCCGATGGTGACTTAGCTGGCTCAGTTTCAAATGCAGGAGGATTGGGAATTATTGGTGGGGGTAATGCTCCTAAAGAGGTGGTCAAAGCCAACATCGATCGTGTGAAATCAATCACTGACAAACCTTTTGGGGTCAATATCATGCTTTTATCTCCTTTTGCTGATGATATTGTAGACCTCGTTATCGAAGAGGGAGTCAAAGTAGTAACAACTGGTGCTGGGAATCCTGGGAAGTATATGGATCGTTTCCATGAAGCCGGCATCATTGTTATTCCAGTAGTACCAAGTGTCGCTCTAGCTAAACGTATGGAAAAATTAGGGGCGGATGCTGTGATTGCTGAAGGTATGGAAGCCGGTGGCCATATCGGTAAGCTGACAACCATGACCTTGGTCCGTCAAGTAGTTAATGCTGTTGATATCCCAGTTATCGGCGCCGGCGGTGTAGCAGATGGACATGGAGCAGCCGCTGTCTTCATGCTCGGTGCTGAAGCCATTCAAGTAGGAACACGTTTTGTCGTTTCAAAAGAATCAAACGCCCACCAAAATTTCAAAGATAAGTTACTCAAAGCCAAAGATATCGATACAGTTGTTTCTGCTAACGTCGTAGGTCACCCGGTTAGAGCAATCAAAAATAAATTATCATCATCTTATGCTCAAGCAGAGAGAGATTTCTTAGCAGGTAAGATTACTGCTCAAGAGATTGAAGAGCTTGGAGCTGGTGCCCTTCGTAATGCGGTTGTTGATGGTGATGTCCAAAATGGTTCTGTCATGGCCGGCCAAATTGCTGGCCTTGTTTCCAAGGAAGAAACTGTTGAGGAAATTTTAAAGGATCTCTACTACGGTGCAGCAAAAGTGATCAAAGAAGAAGCTGCACGCTGGGCAGATGTAACAACAGACTAAACCTTTGCCAAAAGAAAACCAATCCCCCCTATTTTTCTAAATGAACTTGGAGGAAAATTCTGTGACAAAAACAGCCTTTCTATTTGCCGGACAAGGTGCCCAAAATCTGGGTATGGCCAGGGACTTATACGAGACCTATTCCCTTGTCAAGGAGACCTTTGATACTGCAAGTGATATTTTGGGATATGATGTCCGTGAGCTCATTGATAACGATGAGGAAAAGCTCAATCAAACACGCTATACACAGCCAGCTATTTTGACAACCTCCATTGCTATTTATCGTCTCTTAAAGGACCAAGGAATAGTTCCTGACGTGGTGGCTGGTCTGTCATTGGGAGAATATTCCGCTTTAGTGGCAGCAGGCAGCTTGACTTTTGAGGAGGCGCTTCGCTTGGTAGCTAAGCGTGGAGAGTTTATGGAAACAGCAGCACCAGCTGGTACAGGGAAGATGGTTGCGGTCATGAATACTCCAGTAGAAGTCATTGAGGAAGCTTGTCGTCAAGCTTCTGACAAGGGTTACGTTAAGCCAGCTAATTACAATACGCCTGCGCAAATTGTGATCGGTGGTCATGCAGCAGCTGTGGATCAAGCTGTTGAAAATTTGAAAGAGGCTGGTGCTAAGCGTTTGATTCCCTTAAAAGTATCAGGACCATTCCACACAGCACTCTTGGAGCCAGCCAGCCAGCAATTAGCCAAGGAACTGGAAACAGTGACTTTTGCTGACTTTAAGATCCCTCTGGTGGGTAATACTGAGGCCAAGGTTATGGCGAAAGAAAATATCAAGACTCTCCTGGCTCGTCAGGTTATGGAGCCTGTTCGCTTCTATGAATCCATTGAGACCATGAAAGATCTTGGCGTTACGAACTATATTGAAATCGGTCCGGGTAAAATCTTGAGCGGCTTTATGAAAAAAATTGATAAAACAGCTCCTCTAGCCCATGTAGAAGATGTATCCAGCTTTCAAGAATTATTAGAGAAAATAGGAGAGTTCTAATGGAAGTAACTAACAAGAATGTATTTATTACAGGTTCAACGAGAGGAATTGGTTTAGCTGTTGCCCACAAATTTGCCAGTCAAGGAGCGAATGTCGTTCTAAATGGGCGCTCTACTATCTCCAGTGAGATCTTAGATCAATTCACCTCTTATGGGGTTAAGGTTATTGCTATTTCAGGAGACGTCTCGGATCATGGCGATGCCAAGCGGATGATTGATCAAGCTACAGAGCAGCTAGGTTCCGTCGATATTCTGATCAATAACGCTGGTATCACTAATGATAAGCTCATGCTCAAAATGACAGAAGAAGATTTTGAGCATGTACTCAAAATTAACTTGACGGGTGCCTTCAATATGACCCAGTCTGTGCTTAAACAAATGACAAAAGCACGTCAAGGTGCTATCATCAATATGTCCTCAGTCGTCGGACTGATGGGAAATGTGGGTCAAGCGAATTATGCTGCATCAAAAGCTGGCCTAATTGGCTTTACGAAATCAGTAGCTCGTGAGGTTGCTGCAAGAGGCGTTCGTGTCAATGCTATTGCACCTGGCTTCATTGAATCTGATATGACAGATGCTATTCCAGAAAAGATGAAGGAAGCTATGATTGCCCAAGTTCCCATGAAGCGTATCGGGCAGGGAGAAGAAGTGGCTGATGTTGCCTTATTCCTAGCTAGCCAAGAATACTTGACTGGACAAGTCGTTGCCATTGATGGTGGGATGAGCATGTAAGGCTTGCTCCCCGCATAATATATAAGCTAAAAGAAATAAGAGGATAGATTTATGACTTTTAATCGTGTTGTTGTTACAGGATATGGTGTCACATCACCGATTGGCCATACGCCAGAGGATTTCTGGAAGAGTTTGGAAACAGGAGAAATTGGGATCAAGCCGATCACTAAATTTGATACGTCAGAAATCCCAGTTTATAACGCTGGTGAAATTCAAGATTTCCCATTCGATAAATATTTTGTCAAAAAAGACAAAAACCGCATGGATACTTATTCGCTTTATGCTATCTATGCAACAATGGAGGCTCTTGAAAATTCTAAACTTGATATGGATCAGGTTGATCGTGACCGCACAGGTGTTATCGTATCATCTGGTATCGGTGGTCTGCAAGAATTGGAAGACCAAATCATCCGCATGCACGAACGTGGCATGAAACGTATCCAACCGATGTTTATTCCTAAAGCATTATCAAACATGGCTGCAGGTAACATTTCGCTCAAATTAGGTGCTCAGGGTGTTAGTAAGTCAGTGACAACAGCCTGTGCTTCAGCCAATGATGCCATCGGTGAGGCTTTCCGTGAAATCAAATATGGTTTGCACGATGTGATGTTTGCCGGTGGTGCTGAAGCTTCTATTACTAAGATTGGTATTGGTGGTTTCAATGCCTTGACTGCCCTTTCTACGACAGAAGATCCAACTCGTTCAGCTATTCCATTTGACAAAGATCGTAATGGTTTCGTTATGGGTGAGGGAGCTGCTGTTTTGGTACTTGAAAGTTTGGAGCATGCTCAAAAACGTGGCGCAACCATTTTAGCAGAAATCGTTGGTTATGGTGCTAATAATGATGCCTACCACATGACAACACCAACGCCGGATGGAACAGGTGCTGCCAAAGCTATGCGTTTGTCACTGAAAGAGGCTGGTATTACACCAGATCAAGTTGGTTATGTCAATGCACACGGTACGTCAACACAAGCCAATGAAAAGGGTGAAAGTGCTGCCATTGTAGCAGTCCTTGGTAAAAACGTCCCTGTATCATCTACTAAATCCTTCACAGGTCACCTTCTTGGTGCTGCTGGTGGCGTTGAAGCGATCGCAACAATCGAAGCTATCCGCCACGGATTCTTACCGATGACAGCTGGAACTAAAGAATTGTCAGAAGATATTGAAGCAGATGTTATCTATGGACAAGGTCGTAAGGCAGATATTGAGTATGCCATCTCAAATACCTTTGGCTTTGGTGGTCACAATGCTGTTCTCACCTTCAAGCGCTGGGAGGACTAATTCAAAATGATTATTTCAGAAATCAAAGACTTAATGAGTCAATTTGATCAATCTAGCTTACGTGAGTTTGCTTATCAAAACAATGGGGAATCTCTTGTTTTAAGCAAAAATACAGCAACAGTCCCAGTGGCACAGATGCCATCGCAAGCCCCTGCCCTAGATTCTTCAGTAACGGCGTCAGCTGGACAAAAAGAGCTATCTGCTACAGCTACTGAGGTAGCCACGCCTGCTGCCAAAGAAGCTGAGGCTGCACCTGCAGAAGGAGAAGTTGTAGAGAGTCCACTTGTTGGTGTTGCTTATTTAGCCCCGGCCCCTGATAAACCAAACTTTGTCTCTGTTGGGGACTCAGTCAAAAAAGGCCAAACCTTAATGATTATTGAAGCTATGAAGGTTATGAATGAAGTGCCTGCACCAAAAGATGGTGTTATCACAGAAGTACTTGTAGCCAATGAAGAAGTTGTTGAATTCGGAAAAGGACTGGTACGTATCAAATGATCGATATTACAAAGATTCGTGAAGCTCTTCCACATCGCTACCCAATGCTTTTGGTAGATCGGGTGCTTGAAATGTCTGATGATGAGATCGTAGCAATCAAGAACGTGACAATCAATGAACCGTTTTTCAATGGTCACTTCCCAGAGTATCCAGTGATGCCAGGTGTGTTAATCATGGAAGCTCTAGCACAAACCGCTGGTGTTCTAGAATTGTCCAAAGAAGAAAATAAAGGCAAATTAGTTTTCTACGCTGGTATGGACAAGGTTAAGTTCAAAAAACAGGTAGTACCAGGAGATCAACTAGTTATGACTGCTAAGTTTATCAAGCGCCGTGGTACGATTGCTGTAGTCGAGGCTAAGGCAGAAGTAGATGGAAAGCTGGCTGCCAGTGGTACCTTGACCTTTGCTATTGGAAGCTGATTGTCATATAGAATTTCGCAGTAATGAGAAATACATTAAAGAAGCGAGAGGTTCTCCCCTTGCTTCTTTAGTCGGTCATAGGCCACTAATAAGTTTGTTTGCCAGTTTGTTGCAAGAGCCATGAGCTAAGGCAGAGACTAGGCCTTACCTACAAAAATTTATGATTGCAGGAGAAAGGCAGAAAAATGTTTAAGAAAATTTTGATTGCCAATCGTGGTGAAATTGCTGTCCGGATCATCCGCGCAGCGCGTGAGTTGGGCGTTGAAACTGTAGCTATCTACTCGCAAGCAGATAAGGATGCCCTTCATGTCTTGCTGGCAGATGAGGCTATATGTGTTGGACCAGCACGTTCGACAGATTCTTACCTAGATATGAATGCTGTCCTATCAGCTGCTATAGTCACTGGTGCTCAGGCTATCCACCCAGGCTTTGGATTCCTCAGCGAGAACTCAAAATTCGCAACCCTATGTGAAGAGATGAATATCAAGTTTATCGGACCATCAGGAAATGTCATGGATAAGATGGGCGATAAGATCAACGCCCGTGCTGAAATGATCAAAGCCAACGTCCCTGTCATCCCTGGATCAGATGGTGAGGTTGTCAGTGCTGAAGCAGCTTTGGAAATTGCTGATAACATTGGCTACCCTGTTATGCTTAAAGCCTCTGCTGGTGGTGGCGGTAAGGGAATCCGTAAGGTAACAGGACCAGAGGAATTGGTTCCAGCCTTTGAGTCAGCTTCTCAAGAAGCTCTCGCCGCTTTTGGCAACGGTGCCATGTATATTGAAAAAGTCGTCTATCCAGCCCGCCATATCGAGGTTCAGATTATGGCAGATAGCCACGGCAATGTCATTCACCTAGGTGAGCGTGACTGCTCCTTACAGCGCAATAATCAAAAGGTTCTAGAGGAAAGCCCGTCTATTGCCATCGGTGCAACCCTTCGTCAAGAAATGGGAGATGCTGCTGTACGTGCTGCTAAAGCCGTTGGTTATGAAAATGCAGGGACTATCGAATTCCTTTTAGATGAGGCAACAGGACAATTCTTCTTCATGGAGATGAATACTCGTATTCAAGTTGAGCATCCAGTCACAGAGTTTGTCACAGGTGTTGATCTCGTGAAAGAGCAGATTCGTGTAGCTTATGGTCAGGAGTTGGCCTATAAGCAAGACGATATCCAGATTAAAGGACATGCTATCGAGTGTCGGATTAACGCTGAAAATCCTAAGTTCAATTTTGCCCCAAGTCCCGGTAAGATCACAGATCTCTATCTACCAGCAGGTGGCGTAGGGATGCGTGTAGATTCTGCTGTTTATAATGGTTATACTATTCCGCCTTACTATGATAGTATGATAGCTAAAATTATCGTCCATGGAGATAACCGCTTCGATGCGCTTATGAAGATGCAACGAGCCCTCTATGAATTAGAAATCGAAGGCGTTTTGACCAATGCGGATTTCCAATTGGATCTGATTTCAGATGAAAATGTTATCGCTGGTGATTATGATACCTCTTTCTTGATGGAGACGTTCTTGCCCGCTTATAACAAGGAAGACTAGGAGGTAATATGGCACTGTTTGGAAAAAAGGATAAATACATTCGTATTAATCCCAATCGCTCCTTGCGTAAGACCCAGGAGGTTCAGCCAGAAGTTCCAGATGAGCTGTTCTCAAAATGTCCAAGTTGTAAACACACTGTCTATCAAAAAGATATGGGAAATGAGAAAATTTGTCCTAATTGTGGTTATAATTTTCGCATCAGTGCTGTTGAACGTCTGGCCTTGACAGTTGATGAGGACAGTTTTCAAGAGATGTTTACAGGAATTGAGACCAAAGATCCTTTGAAATTTCCCGGCTATCAGGATAAATTGAATCAGGCTAAAGAAAAAACAGGTCTAGATGAAGCTGTCTTGACTGGGAAGGCCAAGATTGGTGGTCATCCCGTTGCTCTTGGGATTATGGATTCAAACTTTATCATGGCCAGTATGGGTTCTGTGGTTGGTGAGAAGATCACCCGTCTCTTTGAGTATGCGACTGAGCATCGCTTGCCTATCGTCCTCTTTACAGCATCCGGTGGTGCTCGTATGCAAGAAGGAATCATCAGCTTGATGCAAATGGCCAAGATCTCAGCAGCTGTTAAGCGCCATTCAAACACAGGGCTGTTTTACTTAACGATTTTAACGGACCCAACTACTGGTGGTGTCACGGCTAGTTTTGCTATGGAAGGGGATATTATTATCGCTGAGCCCCAAACGCTTATCGGTTTTGCTGGTCGCCGTGTCATTGAAACAACTGTTCGTGAGCAGTTACCTGATGATTTTCAAAGAGCTGAATTTTTGCTTGAGCATGGTTTTGTAGATGCTATTGTCAAACGGACTGAGATGAAAGAGACAATTGCTGATCTGATCGCATTTCATGGAGGTGTCAAATGAGTGATGTTGCCCGTATATTGAAAGAAGCCCGTGACCAAGGACGACTGACAGCTCTTGACTATGCAGCTCAAGTTTTTGATGACTTTATGGAGCTTCATGGTGATCGCCACTTTGCAGATGATGGTGCTGTTATTGGTGGCCTCGCTCGTCTAGACGGCCGACCTGTAACAGTGATTGGTATTCAAAAAGGTAAGAACTTACAAGATAATCTTAATCGTAATTTTGGTCAACCCAATCCAGACGGTTACCGTAAGGCACTTCGGTTGATGAAGCAAGCTGAAAAATTCGGTCGCCCAGTGATTACTTTCATCAATACAGCTGGTGCTTATCCAGGAGTAGGTGCTGAAGAACGTGGTCAGGGAGAAGCGATTGCTCGCAATCTTATGGAGATGAGTGATCTCAAAGTTCCCATTATTGCTATCATTATTGGTGAAGGTGGCTCTGGTGGTGCCCTTGCCTTGGCCGTAGCTGATAAAGTGTGGATGTTGGAGCACACTATTTATGCTATCCTCAGCCCTGAAGGCTTTGCTTCTATCCTTTGGAAAGACGGTTCCCGTGCGACAGAGGCAGCAGAGCTGATGAAGTTGACTGCCGGTGAATTGTATAATATGGGAATTGTCGATAAGGTTATCCCTGAGCATGGCTATTTCTCAAGTGAAATTATTGAGATGATTAAAACTAACCTCATTAAGGAAATCAATCAATTAAGCCAACTACCAGTTGAAGAGATGCTAGATCAACGCTATCAACGTTTTAGAAAATATTAATAAAAGTAGCCCCGTTAGGGGCTTTTTAGCTATAATAAAAAGAGGATAGTAAACATGTACCAAGAAATAAATGATTATTTGAATTACCAGGGCTTTAAATATATCAAGCCTGAAAAAGCAGGCCCCCTAGCTAGTGAGATGATCAAGCTCAAACAGCTGGGACAAAATGCCCGATCAGAATTTACAGGTATTGCTAAATATCTAGCAGATAAAGTAACCCCTTTTGAAATGACCCGAGTCAGTAACTGGGCTAATCAAGCTCAAGTCGCACGGCCGCGTTTTTGGTGCTATTTCAAGCAGCCTCAGGACAATCCATATGATGTTGGCTTGGCTATCCGCCTCTATGGTCACAAGGATAACTTTGGCATCTCGGTAGAGGTCAGCTTTGTTGAACGCAAAAAATCAGAAGATACCTTATCCAAACAAAATAAGGTCTTGACAGTACCAATCACTGAACCGCTTTACTATTTTGCTCAAGAAAATGGTCATAGCTATCTAGTCGATGGAACAGAAGAAAATAGGATAATGCTAAAGAAACAAGTAACCTCTGGACAGGTTCGTAAAGTTTTAGTTAAATATGATATTCCAATAACAGTTGATCTAAGGAGTGAGCAATTGACAGAACTGCTAGCTAAAGGATTTGAGAAATTATTACCTTATTATAATGTCACAAAATAGGCTTTCTGAATACCTTTAAACTCTGTAGAAAGTATCAATTGGACTGCTTATCTATTGTTTTTGTAAATCAAAAGAGATGTCGTTACCAACCTTTGAAAACGCTTGCGTTTTTAGAGGTTCTATGGCAACATAGTACATATAGATGGTAATATTTAAAGTTTTAGTCTTATTATCTTTGATGCTTGTAGTTTCTATTAGTGTAGTCAATGCAGGAACTGATCCTTATTGGGAGAGGCAAAAGCAGTTGAATCATTGGGCAGCTAAAGTACCAGGAACTTTTGAAACTAAAGTTCGTAAAGCTATCTTAAGGAGACATCCAAAGTTAAGCTCCAAAAAAGTATAGGGTACGTTGGCACCAAAAAATAAATCCCGGCGGTAGGTATGGGATGAGTCAGAATGGATCTGCCGTAGGTTTTTATTGCGAAAATTAGGAGGTGAAAATAAGATGTCTACCATAGTTGATATTTTACTTGCTTTCACAGATTTTATTGCTACTGTTCTTGGTATAAACCACCAAGATGGTAAGTGATGGCAGATAAGATCTTAAACTGATGATGCTCATCACAAATGATTATACTCTTGCTTCATGATCTAATTGATTGATATGGACTAATTATAGCTATGATCAAAAGTTAGAAAAGTTGGAGGCTTTGAAAAATTTTAAAAGAAAAAACGAGTCTGGGACAAAAGTCCCAGACTCTTACGTTTAATGCTATGATAGCGAAGAGAAATCAGTAACTTCAACATACTGATTTCTGGCTCACTCTTATTACAATTTATGGCTTGATAACCTCAACACCACCCATGTATGGACGAAGGACTTCTGGAATAGTGACAGAACCATCTTCATTTTGATAGTTTTCCAGAATGGCTGCGACGGTACGTCCAACAGCTAGTCCTGAACCATTGAGCGTGTGGAGCAATTTGACTTTGCCATCGGCTTCATCACGGTAGCGGATCTGTGCACGACGAGCTTGAAAATCTTCTGTATTTGAGCACGAAGAAATTTCACGGTAAGTATTTTGCGCTGGAATCCAGACTTCAAGGTCATAGGTCTTGGCAGCTGAGAATCCCATATCGCCTGTGCAAAGAGTGATGACACGGTAGGGTAACTCTAATTTTTGAAGGATATTTTCAGCATTAGCTACCATTTTTTCTAATTCATCATAAGAATTCTCTGGTTTAGAAAACTTCACCATTTCAACCTTGTGGAATTGGTGAAGACGGATCAAGCCACGTGTATCTCGTCCGGCAGAGCCAGCTTCTGAACGGAATGATGGACTCATAGCAGTAAATTTGATCGGCAAATCTTTACCATCAACAATCTCATCTCGGTAGAAGTTGGTCAAAGGAACCTCAGCTGTTGGAATAAGAACATAGTCGGAATCAGCTAACTCAAAAGTATCTTCTTTAAATTTTGGATACTGACCAGTACCAAACATAGAGTCGTGATTGACCATATAAGGAGGAATCATTTCGGTATAGCCCTCTTTAGAGTGCTCATCCAACATAAAGTTGTAGATAGCCCGCTCCAGACGTGCCCCTAATCCTTTGTAAAAGAGGAAGCGTGATCCAGTGACCTTGGCCCCACGTTCCCAATCAAGGATATTGAGATCTTCTCCCAGATCCCAGTGAGCCTTGATTTCAAAATCAAAATCACGTGGATTGCCCCAGCGACGCACTTCGACATTATCATCTTCGTCAGCACCGACAGTGACATCATCAGCAGGAATATTGGGAAGTGTTGTGATGAACTCAGTGACCTTGTCATCAATTTCTGAGAGTTCCTGATCAATAGCCTTGATATCGGAAGCCACCTTTTGCATAGTTGCAATTTGATCCGTAGCATCTTCCTTATTGCGCTTAGCCTGTGCAATAGCAGCAGAAGCAACATTTCGCTCAGCTTTTAGTTCTTCAGACTTGACGATGAGATCACGGCGTTTGATATCAAGTGCATGAAGATCTGATAAAGTTTCCTGAGCAACCCCACGACTGGCTAGCTTTTCAGCCACAGTGTCAAAGTCAGTACGAATGCGTTTTAAATCTAACATAAGTCCTTCTTTCTAAATAAAAAGCACAGCTAGTATAGCGTTGGAGTGCCCCTGGGGCACGGTTCCATCCAACTTCACTAGCTGTGCACTTAATTGCTATTTAATTGAATTAATAACGGTAGAATTTCGACCAAGCCACTTTATCTGCTCGCAACCCCCGCAGACTTTCTGAAAAAGCAGACTGACCTACTTATCCGTCACCAGTTATTATAGCGAAATTAGGCTAAAAAGTAAACCAAGACCAAGTATTGCGATGAAAAAAGAAGAATGATTGGATAAAAGAATCTAAAAACTAGTAAGTTTTAGTGCCACTAGTTTTAAATCAACGACGAGAAAGTAAATTTTTTAGATATTTAGTTAGCTTTTGAAGTAGGGTTGGTAACCTGACAATTTTATCATCACCTAGTTTTTCACGAGCAATCTTTAAAATCTTGCCAGAGTCCTTGGATGCAAAAAGAAAGGTACCTTCTTCTGTAAACACCTGAAAGTGACGACTGATTTTACGTCCATGGACATTAGCGCCAATTTTGCTAATCGTTGACCAAGGGATTTTAATATAGTCCTCAGGATTATTGTCTCTATAGAACTCTAAAGCTTTATCACCAATCAAAAAATCCCCTACTTTATTGTCCATGCCACGATAAAAGACACCTGAGGTAGAAAAATCAACACTAGTATTGAATGAAAGAGCCATAAAATATTTCCTATTAGTTTTTTTATATCATATTATAATAAAAAGAGGACCTACGCCCTCTTTGATAGATACTTACATCAATTTAACAAGGTGAGCAAGAACACCGATGATAAAGAGACCAATAATCATAAAGATAGGGGAAACTTTCTTCTTGAGTAACCACATGCACAGCAGAGTAAGGAGAAGTCCAGCAAAGCCAGGAATCAATGCGTCTAATTGTCCTTGTAATGATTGTGGTTCCTTTTGAGTCAAGCTCAAACCATCTTTCACATGAGCCAGAATTTCCTGTAGCTGTCCACTATTGATAGTTTCCTTAGATTCTGGGAATTTGATGTAAGCCCCATCTTGGAGAAGTTTATCAGGGAGTGGGAGGGTGAATTTTACAGTTACCCAACGTTCAACCAAAGCCGCTAAGATAAACATTCCAAGAATAGAAGCACCCTTGGTAATTTTTTGAAGAAGTCCACCGGACAAATCCTTAGTAATTTCAGAACCTGCTCTATAACCGAATTCTTGAGTATACCACAAGAAGGCCATACGAATGATGTTCCAACCAAGGAAGAAAATGATCGGACCGAGAATATTGCCGGCTGATGCTAGTGAAGCTCCAAGAGCACCTAGAATAGGGCGGACAGTAAACCAGAAAACAGGGTCACCGATACCAGCCAAAGGCCCCATCATACCGATTTTAACACCTTGAATAGCAGCATCATCGATTTCAGAACCATTAGCTTTTTCTTCTTCAAGAGCTAGAGATACCCCTAGAATAGGAGAAGCTACATAAGGGTGAGTATTGAAGAATTCCAAATGACGCTCAAGAGCGGCAGCTTGGTCTTCTTTAGTAGTGTAAAGCTTTTTAATAGCAGGGATAAGTGCGTAAGCCCATCCCAAGTTTTGCATACGTTCGTAGTTCCATGATCCTTGAAGGAAAGTCGAGCGCCACCAAACTTTACGACGATCAGATTTTGATAATTGAATTCTTTCTGACATTGTATTGCTCCTTTCTAGTAATCTTCCAAGATATCGCCGATTGGGTCTCCAGAACCACCAGAAGAACCAGCTGATCCGCCACCTTTACCAGCCATATCTGAAAGGTTGAGATAGATAAGAGCAAAAGCGACCCCAATTGTACCGAGAGCTATCAATGTAAAATCAGTAACTGCTGCAAAGACAAAGCCAAGAGCAAAGAATGGCCAAGTTTCACGAGTTGCCATCATATTAATAACCATGGCATAACCTACAGCGACAACCATACCACCGCCGATAGTCATACCATCGGAAAGCCAATCGGGAATAGAATTCAACATAGCCTGAACATCCTCGGTACGAAGTGCTAGAAGAAGGCCAACAGGCACAGCAATACGAAGACCTTGCAGAAGAAGAGCTGTAAAGTGAGCACGTTCTACCCCAGCAATATTACCATTTTTAGCGGCAGCATCAGCACCATGAACAATACCAACAGAGATTGTACGTACTAGCATTGTTAGAGCGAGACCTGCAACAGCCAATGGAATAGCAACACCGTAGGCAATAGTAATACCTTTTTGAGTGAAGTCGTTACCTTTGACCATAATGACAGATGCTGCAGTAGATGCAAGAGCGATATCGGGCGCAACAGCAGCTCCGATATTTGCCCAACCAAGAGCAAGCATTTGTAGTTGTCCACCAAGCATTATACCAGCAACAGGATGACCAGTTGCAAGACCGATCAAAGTACATGACACCAAGGGTTGGTGGAATTGGAATTGGTCCAAGATACCATCAAGCCCTGCAAAGAAGGCGATGATAAGGACCAAAATAATTGAGATAATTGACATTATTTTAGTTCCTTTCCTATTTATTGAACATTTGCTTTATCGATAAGATCGAACAAGTCTTTCTTAGAATCATTCGGAACTTTACGAACATCGAACTCAACACCTAGATCACGCAACTTTTCAAAGGTTGCAACATCGTCTTTATCCATAGATAAGACATTATTAACCATCGTTTTTCCAGTTGAGTGAGCCATGGATCCGATATTCAGTTCCTTGATTGGAACTCCACCTTCGATAGCTTGAAGTGCCTCCTGTGGAGTTTCAAACAAAATGAGAGCATGCGTGTTACCAAAGCGTGGATCTTTAGCAGCCTCGATCAATTTCTTGATCGGAACAACATTAGCCCTAACACCATTTGGTGCTGCTTGCTTAATCAAATTTTTACGAAGATCATCCTGTGAAACTGCGTCAGATGCGACGATAATGCGATCAGCTTTAGAGAAGGGTGTCCAGTTAGTAGCAACTTGACCATGCAACAAGCGTGTGTCAACACGTGCGAGATTGATCTTAAGCTTACCATCGCCAATAACTGTTCCCTCAGGAATCGCTCCTTGAGGGCTAGCACTTTCAGCTGCTTGAGGAGCTGCCTCCTCAGCAGGACTGAGTTCTTCTGGAAGCGGCTTGATGCCTTCTTTAGCTTCCTTGATAATGTTAGCTGCGACAGCTTCAACCCCTGCATCCGCTGCCATGAGACGCTCTGTATAGGCCTGTATCAACATTGGCAAGTTGAGACCTGTAAGAATAGCCATTTTGCGCTCAGGATTATCTCCCATGATCCGGCTGGCTTGGTTGAAGGGTGAACCAGACCATAAATCAGCCAAGACCAAGATCTCATCGTCATCATCAAACTGAGCGATAGCCTCTTGGAAGTGGCTGTATAGGTCGTCCGGCCCTTCGTTTGGCATGAAAGTAACAACCTGAACCTTTTCTTGCTCACCGAAAATCATAGAGCCAGATTGGTGGATACCTTCAGCAAACTTACCGTGGCTGGCAATAATAATACCGATACCCATTCTTGAATTTCCTCCTTATTTATAATAGTCGTAAAGATTCGCCATAATCTCATGACAACTTTTCTTTTTGAACCTTAGTGACGGTCAAGAACATTCTAATTGTAAAACGCTTTCAAAAAAATGTCAAGACAATTTGTAGGAAAAATTCTGATATTTTCAAAAATTACCATTTTCTACCAATTAATGACAAATTTGAACTGGTGGCAAGAGAGAAACTAGCCAGCTACTGAGTCAAAAGTTTATAATAAAACCAAAAAGACTGGGCGATTTTTTGCCCAGTCTCATAGCTGTAAGGTGTTATCGTCTTTTAACCAATGCCTTAAAGCGATGCTTTAAAATACTTCCAACGCTACTAGCCTTTCTCAAGCTTTCACGTGGGATATGTTGCTGAATCGCCTTCAGAGTTGCTCGACTATTGCGACTGGCAAAGCGCATAACACCATCGTGTTTAGTACGAATTTCAAAACGTGGAATATAGCGATTGCCGAAATAGGTGTCAGCGACTACATAGGTGATCTCATCCCAAGGAATTTGAATATAATCTTGTAACTTGGTGTCATTGTAAAACTCAAAGGCCACATCACCAACCATAATATTGCCATAGATTGGACCATTGCGGAACCAAGTCCCTTTGGAGGTAAGATCCATTTTTGAATTGAGTGATTTAACCATGTAGTATCTCCGCCTGATTACAAGACATTAATAGCGTGAAGTGCAATAGCAAGAACAAAGATTCCAATGATAATGACAATTGGAGAAACTTTTTTCTTGAGTAGGTACATACACAAGAAAGTCAGACCAAGGGCAGCAAGACCAGGGATCAATTGATCCAAGTTATCTTGTAAAGTAGTGACTTTATTAACATCTAAAGCCTTACCTTTACCTAAGTCATATTGGATCAATGCCTCTTTAATTCCCTTAGCACCAGAAGGGATTTTATCCCAATGAATATAGGCATCGTCTTGTTGTTTAACAGTGGAAACAATAGGTGTGAAGTTAATAGTAACCCAACGTTCGATAAGGGCACCGATAACGAACATACCCATCATAGAAGCGCCACGTGTCACCATCTGGAGAAGGTTTCCTGATAAGTCATCAGTAATTGTTGTACCTGCCCTGTAACCAAATTCTTGGGTATACCATTTGACAACTGCTGCCATGATGTTCCAAAGAACAAAGAAAAGAATTGGACCGATGACGCTACCTGAAATTGCCAAGCTAGCTCCAAGGGAAAGGAGGATTGGACGAAGGGTGAACCAAAAGAGTGGATCACCTGCACCAGCCAAAGGTCCCATCATACCGATTTTAACCCCAGAGACAGCGGCATCATCAACTTTGGCACCGTTAGCTCTTTCTTCTTCGAGAGCTAAGGTTACTCCAAAGATTGGGTTTGCCATAAAGGGATGTGTGTTGAAGAATTCTAAGTGGCGTTTAAGAGCGGCAGCACGATCTTCTTTTTTAGTGTAGAGTTTTTTGATCGCAGGGATAAGTGTATAAGCAACCCCACCATTTTGCATCCGCTCATAGTTGAAGGAGCTAAGCAGGAAGTATGAACGCAAGAATGTTTTGATACGATCTCTTTTTGTTAATGTAATTTTATTATCAGCCATAGTATTTTCTCCTCAATTAAAAGTCCTCAAGAATTTCACCAAGCGGATCACCTGAGCCACCACTGTTTGAAGAACCGTTTGAACCGCTACCTTCAAGGGCAAGGAACAAGACAGCTAGACAGACACCAATGATACCCAAACTGATCAAGGTCAACTCACTAATAGCGGCAAGTGCAAACCCAAGGAAGAAGAAGGGCCAGACTTCACGACTAGACATCATATTGATAACCATGGCATAACCGACAGCTACGACCATACCACCACCGATAGTCATTCCATCTTTGAGTAACTCAGGCATAGACTCGAGTCCTTTTTGCACGGTTTCGACTGGGATAAGCATCAAAAGAAGAGCTGGGATTGCCACACGCAGACCTTGAAGAGTCATACCGATGAAGTGCCATCTTTGGATAGCAGCTATGTCAGCCTCTTCAGCATGACTATCCATAATGTGAGCGATGAAGACCGTTGCTGTACGGACAAGCATAGTCAATCCAAGACCCGCAACAGCCAAAGGAACAGCCAAGGCGATGGCTGGACCAATTCCCTTAGCGCCTTCACCACCAAGGATCAGAATAATAGCAGAAGCAACACCAGCTAGTGAAGCATCGGGAGCCATAGCTGCCCCGACATTAGCCCAGCCCATGGTAATCAATTGCAAGCTACCACCGAGCATAACACCGAGCTCTAAGTGCCCTGTTACCAAGCCGATCAAAGAGCAGGCAACAACAGGTTGATAAGTTTCAATCTGGTCATTAACTGAGCTACAACCGACGATAAAGGCAACAATAACGACTAAAATAATTTGTATTGTACTCATTTATGTATCCTCCGGATTATTAGTTTTCTGAGAGTTTCTTTTCAGCAGATGCGACAAGTTCATCAATGTTGGCTGGACTATCACTTGGGACACCGCGAACGTCAAATGTCACACCCAGTGACTGCAATTCCTTGATGGCATCTACATCGGTTTGATCAAATGACAAAGCCTTAGTAACATTAACTTTACCGTCCTTGTAGGCAGATGAACCAAGGTTGATTTCCTTGACATCGACCCCAGCTTTGACAGCAGTCAGTGCATCTTCCACAGATTCAAAGAGAAGCATGGCACGTGTGTCCCCGAACCGAGGATCATTGTTAGCTTTAACCATATTTTCTACAGGGATAACATTAACACGAACGCCACTTGGGGCAGCCTGCTTGATCATATTTGAACGCAAGGTATCACGACAAACAGTGTCTGATACAACAATGATCCGATCCGGATTAGTTGAGCGTGTCCAGCCGGTTGCAACCTGACCGTGCAGCAAACGTGTATCAACACGTGCAAGCACGTACTCAATTTTACCATCACCCAGAACGGTTCCTTCAGGGATAGTTCCCTGAGGAGCTGAACTTTGAGCAGAAGGCTCAGAAGCAGAAGGTTCGTCCGGTGTCAGTTCGCTAGGAAGAATCTTAACGCCTTCTTTCGTTTCCTTGTAAATATTGGCGACAACAGCCTCAACTCCTGCATCCCCAGCCATCATTCGCTCTGTATAAGCCTGTATCAACATTGGCAGGTTGAGACCCGTCATGATGGCCATCTTGCGATTAGGTGTTTCCTCCATGACACGACTGGCTTGGTTGAAGGGAGATCCAGACCACAAATCAGCCAAGACCAAGATGTCATCGTCATCATCAAATTGAGCAATAGCCTCTTGGAAGTGGCTGTATAGGTCGTCCGGCCCTTCGTTTGGCATGAAAGTAACAACCTGAACCTTTTCTTGCTCACCGAAAATCATAGAGCCAGATTGGTGGATACCTTCAGCAAACTTACCGTGGCTGGCAATAATAATACCGATACCCATTCTTAAAATTCCTCCTTTAAATTATTTCCATGGGATTCCTCACAATCTCCGAATTAATAACCTTTTCGCAGAACCCTATAGGTATTTAAGAACATTATAATTGTAAAACGCTTACAGATTTTTGTCAATATAATTGTCAGAAAAATATGAAAATTAGCAAAAGCCACCAAGATTTTACAGGGACTATTCCAATATTAAGACAGTAAAAAAGTCGAGAACGATAAGATTCTCGACTTTTGATAGATTTTGATAGATTTACAGGAACAACTCCTCTAACTGGCGAGCCACACCGTCTTCTTCATTGGTAAATTTAGTAACAAAGTCCGCATAGGGCAGTAAGATCTCATTAGCATTTTTCATAGCATAACTGCTGGAAGCGAGTGCTAGCATTTCTGTATCGTTGTGCTCATCTCCAAAAGCTATCAGATCACCAATGTCGGCGTTCAGTTCCTTGAGAAGGTGCTTAAGTGCAAAAGCTTTATTGACCCCCTTAGGTGAGAATTCCAAGATATTCATAGGACCACCCCAAGAATCGACTTCGACTTGATGGTCGAAATGCTGGCGGATTTGATCAGCCAGTTCATATTTATCTTGGGCACGTGTTTGCATGAGTAGGGCGTTAGGATCTCGTGTGATTTTTTCTGGAATGAGAGCCATCTGATCAATAATGGCTGGTACACCAAAAATCTCAGGGGGAATGCGATCACGATTATCCATGGTAATATAGAAGTTTTTACGGTACTCGCTGGCAAGAAAATCAATTTCAAAGGCTTCGTAGTTCTTAAGTGTCTCGAAAAGATAGTGTTTATCCACCTTGATATTGAGTTCCCCTGACCATTTGGTTTCAGGGATATGGGTGAGGGCGCCATTGAAGTTGATCATAGGGCCGGTGTGCCCCAGCAGATCATAGATCCCCTTAGCCATACGATAAGGACGGCCAGTAACAATGACAATCCGGTGACCCTGTGCTTCGATCGCTTTTAGAGTAGATAAGGTATACTCAGAGATAGTATTGTCGCTTTTAAGCAGTGTTCCATCTAAATCAAGTGCAATAATTTTCTTTGTCATAGAGTCATTATAACAAAAAAATGCCTAAAAAACTGGATGGCTTCAGCACCTGATCTGTAGGGACCAGCCAAAGTGAAAATCCTAAGAAAGTGCTTGACAAAAATAAAATAGGATCCTGCTTTTTCCTGCTCATTGTTAAGGAGAAAATGGGAAAAAGCAGAGTTGAGGGAGGGGGTAATAAAAAACAGTAGTTGTTTTCCGAACGATTATAAGATATAATGTAATTATCGTTCTAAATTAGTGCTGATGAACGGTGAAGTAGTAGAAAGGATGTTTCCACAAAATGGAAAAATTGTTCAAATTAAGAGAGCATGGTACGGATGTTCGTACTGAAATCACGGCAGGTCTAACTACCTTTTTTGCCATGTCTTATATCCTCTTTGTCAACCCAGCTATGCTGAGCCAAACTGGTATGCCCCAACAAGGTGTTTTCTTGGCCACTATCTTAGGTGCGGTAGCTGGGACCCTGATGATGGCTTTTTATGCTAATCTTCCCTATGCTCAAGCACCGGGAATGGGACTCAATGCTTTCTTTACCTACACAGTGGTTTTCTCTCTAGGTTACAGCTGGCAGGAAGCTCTAGCTATGGTCTTTATCTGTGGCGTCATTTCTCTGGTTATTACCCTGACTAAGGTTCGCAAGATGATTATAGAATCTATTCCTAGCCAGATCAAATCAGCAATTTCAGCCGGTATCGGCGTTTTCTTGGCCTATGTTGGGATTAAAAATGCAGGCTTGCTCGAGTTCGCTATTGATCCAGGTAAATATACCGTCTCTGGTAAAGGAGCTGACAAAGCTCTGGCTTCAATCACTGCTAACTCTGGTGCTACGCCTAGCTTGGTGGCATTTAATTCTCCAGCTGTGATTCTGGCTTTGCTTGGTCTGCTGATTACCATCATCTTTATTGTTAAGAAAATACGTGGTGGTGTCATTCTTTCCATTGCCCTAACAACTCTTATCGGTATTGCTATAGGTGTGGTCGATCTCGGTACTGTGGACTGGCATGCTGCAAGTTTGGGACAATCCTTTAAAGACTTACAGAGTGTTTTTGGAGCTGCTTTGAGTAGCAAAGGACTGGGAGCCTTATTTGCTGATCCTTCTCGTCTGCCAGGTGTGTTTATGGCTATTCTAGCCTTCTCATTGACGGACATCTTCGATACCATTGGAACCTTGATTGGGACAGGTGAAAAGGTTGGTATTGTTGCCACAACTGGAGATAATCATGAATCCACTGGACTTGACCGTGCCCTTTATTCAGATCTTGTTGGGACAACAGTTGGAGCTATTGCAGGAACCTCAAATGTGACAACCTATGTGGAGTCTGCCGCA
The DNA here is from genome assembly GCF_058314295.1 of Streptococcus sp. ALY_208. NCBI lineage: Bacteria > Bacillati > Bacillota > Bacilli > Lactobacillales > Streptococcaceae > Streptococcus > Streptococcus sp. ALY_208. The sequence continues at coordinate 159,844 of NZ_JBZFUI010000004.1, forward strand.
GGTATTGGAGCTGGAGGTCGTACAGGGTTGACAGCGTTGGTGGTAGCAGCCTTATTTGCTGTCTCAAGTATCTTCAGTCCCTTGATTTCTATTGTTCCTAATGCTGCAACTGCACCAATTTTGATCATTGTTGGTGTGATGATGCTGTCTAATCTAAAGAGTATCAAATGGGACGATATCTCTGAGGCAATTCCAGCCTTCTTTACGTCAATTTTCATGGGCTTTGCTTACAGTATCACCTACGGGATTGCTGCTGGTTTCCTGACCTATACGCTCGTGAAAATCATTAAAGGAGAAGCTAAAGAAATTCATGCCATCCTTTGGATTTTGGACATCCTCTTCATACTCAATTTTGTCAGTCTAGCCATTCTTTAGTATAGTTTAAGCACAAGAATAAGGGGCGGTAATCGATAATGCTAAAATGTGGATTTCCTTAGCTCTCTTATTTTAAGGTCCTGCCCGTAGCTTAAAAATCATCCATAAACTGTACAGAAGCAGTTTTCAGGATTTTGTAGCTACCTTAACCAAATATAGAAAAAAGCTGAGAATTTTTATCTCAGCTTTTTGTTTGTATAGTTAATGAAGAAATTTTCAGATTTTCCAGTCTTTAGGCCCCTCCAGTAAAAAAATTGAAACTGTTTCAGCTTTTTTGGTATAATGGGATCATGTTTTATAGCCATAGCGAAGAGGAATTGATAGCGATTGGTCGCCAAATAGGCTCTCGTCTTAAACCAAGAGATGTTCTTATACTGACAGGAGAGCTAGGATCTGGCAAGACGACATTGACAAAAGGTATTGCTAAAAGTCTTGGCATTAACCAAATGATAAAAAGCCCTACCTATACGATCGTGCGAGAATATGAAGGTGAGCTACCACTATATCATTTAGATGTTTACCGTATTGGTGATGACCCTGATTCGATTGATCTTGACGAGTTTCTCTTTGCAGATGGTGTGACCATTATAGAATGGGGAGAGGTTCTGGAAAGCAGCTTGCCAGATGACTACCTTCAAATCATCATAGATAGACTAGACAATGGACGTCAGGTTTCCTTTCATCCTGCTGGTGCTAGATCGCAAATCTTATTGGAGGAGATCAGTGACGAGTCGAGAAGTTCTTATTGAAGAAGCCAGTTCTAGAGATGCTTCTGCCTTGGTAGACTTTCTAGCTAGAGTTACCCAGGAGACTGACCTGATTTATAAAGAAGGCCCCTCCTTAGATGTGGAGCAGATGGCAATATTTCTAAATCAAAGTTCAGAATCTTTAGGCTGTCTATGTCTTCTTGCCAAGATAGATGAGCATGTAGTTGGTCTCGTTAATGTTGTTGAGGAATCTGGCGCAATTGGGGATGTCTTTCTAGCAGTGGACCAAGACTATCGTGGTCAGGGATTAGGAAATCTCCTCATGGAAGTGATGCTAGATTGGGCTTTAGAAAGTGGTATCCTAGTGGGTTTACGTTTGACTGTCCAAGCTAGAAATACGGTTGCCCTTCATCTCTACAAAAAATTCGGTTTTGAATATGATCGGCTTCTAAAAAAGGCTATCTTAAGTAAAGAGGGCTTGCCCTTAGATGTCTATCAAATGAGTATGCAATTAAGTAAGGAATGATATGAAATTAGGAAGAAAAATTTTTTTGATGCTGACTGCTATTGTTGTGACTACCATGCTTGCTATAGCAGTTTATGGCGGTAGTTTTATCAACTTCTCCAATTTTGAGTTGGCTAAAACATTCGAGCAGTTTGGTAAGAGCAGCAATGCTATTGAAGAGTCAGAGCCTTTTTCAGTCTTACTCATGGGGGTAGATACTGGAGACTCCCATCGTAAAGAAACCTGGGAGGGAAACAGTGACACCATGCTCCTAGTCACCGTTAATCCTAAGACCAAGCAAACAACTATGACCAGTCTAGAGCGTGATATCTTAGTTGATTTATCAGATCAGGAAGGAACACAAGAACACGCCAAGCTCAATGCCGCCTATGCTAACGGGGGGACCAAAGAGGCGCTGAGTAGGATCGGTAACCTGTTAGACATTGATATTGATTACTATATGCAAGTCAACATGCAAGGGTTGGTAGATTTAGTTGACGCTGTTGGTGGCATCAAAGTAACCAATGAGTTTGATTTCCCAATCTCTATCGAAAAAAACGAACCTCAGCACACTGCTAAAGTGGAACCTGGAACCCATCATATTAATGGGGAGCAAGCTTTAGTTTACTCGCGGATGCGCTATGATGACCCTAAAGGGGACTATGGACGTCAGGAGCGGCAGCGTATAGTTATCCAAAAAGTGGTCGAAAAACTGCTCAACATGGGATCTAGCGTAGGAAATTACCAAAAAATTCTCAAAGCTATCAGTGCCAATATGAAGACGGATATTTCGCTTAACAGTAACAATCTTAACAACCTCTTGAAGTACCGTCAGGCTATTAAAAATGTTAAAACCTATCAATTACGTGGATCAGATGCTGAGATTGACGGGGGATCCTACCAAGTAGCTGACTTGGATGGCCTGCTTAAAATCCAAAATAGAATTAAAAAGCAACTGGGACTAAGCCTAGTGACTAAGGACAGCTTGAAGACCAATGCTGTCTTGTACGAAGAATTATACGGAAGTTACGGTAGTTCCAGCTCTCAAAGCAGTGAGGGCTCTAGTCAGAGTGGTTCTGATAATGTTACCCCTTACAGTGAAACAGCACCATCTTATAGTGCTCCATCTGAGTCCTACATAGCTCCAGCACCAAGTAGTCAGGCGCCGGCTTCATCGGTTCCTTCTTCTGGAGCAGCACCTAGCGCCTCGGCAACACCATAAAGAGAGTGGGACTCAATCAGTAAACCGTGAGAAAATCACGGTTTTTATTTACCTCGCTTTCCTATTTTTGGACTCGGAGTTCTGCCACCTTCTTATTTTTAGGTGGCAGGCTTTGGCAGTCTATCCCCAGACTGCCAAAGTCCACTGGAGCATTTTGCCACTTGTTTTGCAAGCTTTATTTCCCGATTAAAAAGCTCTACTGGATCTTTGGAGGTTATCACTTGCATGGTACTTAAACAGTCCAGTGGACTGTTTAAGGGGTGCCTGAAAATAAGAATGCGCCCAAAGATAAGGACTACCAATCAGCAGTGGTTCATTGGTACTAAAGCACCTAATGAACAGAGCAGGGGTAAGACTAAAGTTGGCATAGCCAATAAGTCTTACTCCCAACAACTGCGCCTAGTCAATAAAATTGACCAAATAAATAAGGCTGAGAACTTTTGTCTCAGCCTCTTTAATGAAATTGGCTAATTAGTTTGCCATTTTTTGACTTGCACCTGGATATTTGCCAAGCGAGTCTTGGCTTCTTGTCCAAAGACCTTAGTCTGATAATCAAGATCGTCTTTATAATGATTGATAAGATCAAGCTGCTGTTTAATAGTCGCTGTATTTTTTTGAATAGCTTGCCAATCCTTTTGAATAATCTGGAAAGTTTCTTGGATCTCTGAAAACTGAGCCCTAAGCTCTTTGCGGTGTTGGACAGCTTTGACGCCGCCGTAGCCCAAAAGGACAATAGTTAATATACTTTTTAGTCTCATTGCATTACCTCTTCACTAATCAATGTTGCTAGCTGATTGAGAGCTTCAAAATCAGGTTCATGCTCAGTGAATTGGATAGAAATAGCATCTGTGTCATCATATCTTGGAATAAGATGAATATGCGCATGATAAACAGTTTGTCCAGCAGCCTCTTCATTATTGTTAAGAATATTGAGGCCCTTGGCATTAGTGGCTGCTTTAACAGCGCGTGCTAGCCTAGGAATGCGAGCGAAAAGATCACCAGCAGTAGCCTCGTCCATATCCAGGACATTGCGTACATGTGCTTTGGGGATGACTAAGGTATGCCCCTTGGTAGTCTGTGATATGTCTAAAAAGGCCATCACAAGATCATCCTCATAAATTTTAGATGATGGAATTTCTCCAGCAACAATCTGGCAAAAAATACAATTATCCATACGGGTAACTCCTCGATTTCAGAGAGGCGCATAGCACAGAGCTAGACTAGTTACAATGGCCATCTCTTTAAGATTTTTGTTATAATGATTATATCAAATTTTAGAGAGAATGATATGCTAAAAATAGACAAGATGACAGGTGGTTACCGCAATCTGCCTGTCTTAAAAGAGGTTACCTTCACCGTTCCAGATGGACAGCTAGTTGGACTCATCGGATTAAATGGTGCAGGTAAGTCAACAACCATTAAGGAGATTATTGGCCTCTTGAGACCTTATCAAGGCCATATTTCTATTGATGAGCTCACCCTAGACCAAGATAGTGAAGCTTACCGTAAGAAGATAGGCTATATCCCAGAAACGCCAAGTCTATACGAAGAATTGACACTTAAGGAGCATCTAGAGGTAGTCGCTATGTCTTACGATATACCTATCGAGCAGGCCATGCAAAGAGCCCAAGGCCTCTTGGAGACCTTTCGTCTAGCGGATAAACTGGAGTGGTATCCAGTGAATTTTTCCAAAGGAATGAAGCAAAAGGTGATGATTATCTGTGCCTTGATTGTGAACCCTAGATTATTGATTGTAGATGAGCCTTTCTTGGGACTCGATCCTATTGCGATCAATGATTTGACACATTTACTTGATCAAGCCAAACAAAAAGGAACAGCAATCTTGATGTCAACACATGTCCTAGATGCAGCAGAACGGATGTGTGATAGCTTTGTGATCCTGCACCAAGGAAAAGTCAGAGCACAGGGAAGCCTAGCAGATTTGAGAGACGATTTTGGACAAGCTAGCGCCAGTTTGAATGATATTTATATGGCATTGACTAAAGAGGTCTAGTGATGAAAGAATTATTTGCACAAAGACGTTTTGAATTTCATCAGCAATGTCTAAAGTATCTCCGCTATGTCTTTAATGACCATTTTACACTGGTACTGCTGATATTTTTGGGTTTTTTGCTGGTTCAGTACCAGCAGCTCTTGTCTCATTTTCCAACCAGTCATGTCCCTGTATATCTATGTTTGGTAGCCATTAGTCTGACCCTGCTTTGGCTGGGTCGGATTGCTACTTATTTGGAACCGGCTGATCAGGTCTTTATCTTAAGCAAGGAAGCGCAGATATTAGAACAGGTCAGATCAGCGAAAAGACGGGCCTTTCTAATCTGGGGAAGTCTGATTTTTCTCGTTTATCTTGTCTTGATGCCAGTCTTTTTAGTCCTTGGATTGACTAAGTTTGAATTTATGCTTTGCCTTGTGCTCATGCTGGTCTTGAAGGCTCTCGTTATTCACTTCAAAGGGAGACGTCTGGTTTCAGACAATCACTTGCAATGGGAAGAGGCGATAAATTTAGAAAATAGCCGCAAGCAGTCTATTTTAAAATTTTTTGCCCTTTTTACAACAGTAAAGGGGATTTCAACCAAGATAAAGCGCAGGGCTTATCTGGATCCCTTACTTAACCCCATTCCAAAGACAAGAACCACCCTATGGAGGCATTTGTTCTTACGAGCTTATCTGCGCAGTGGTGACTATTTTGGCCTGAGCTTACGTTTGCTAATCCTAAGTTTGTTGGCCATAATGCTTGTTGCTTCTCCTTTAATTGCAGCGGAGTTGGCTGTTTTGTTTGATTTTTTACTGCTCTTTCAGCTTCTGAGCCTTTATCAGCATTACGATTATCAGTATACGACCGAGCTATTTCCCGTTGGTACCAAGTACAAAAAAAAGCAATTTAAACAGGTCCTACGTAGTGTTCTCTACACTGTTTTGATCTTAGAGATGATCTGTCTACTACTTTTTGCTTTCTCTTGGCAAGCCCTGCTCGTGTTACTAGGAGTTGGTATTCTCTTAGTTGAGGTCTACTTGCCTTATAAACTAAAGAAGGTCATTGACGAGCTATCATAAAACAAGTAAAATAGTAAAACAATCAGTGAAAATACCAGAAAGGAGCTACTGTGTCTAACAACGAATCAGATTTGACCCTAAAACCTTTAAGGGGAAAGAGTGGAAAAGCCTATGTAGGGACCTATCCTAATGGTAATCGTGTATTTGTTAAAATGAATACCACTCCGATTCTTGCTGCTCTGGCAAAAGAGCAGATTGCTCCTCAGCTCTTATGGGCCAAACGCATGGCAAATGGTGATGTGATGAGTGCGCAAGAGTGGTTGAATGGCCGTATTCTCAATAAGCAGGATATGAGCAGTAAGCAGATTATTAATATCCTTCTGCGCATGCACCGCTCACGCCCCTTGGTCAATCAATTATCTCAGCTCAATTATCGTGTGGAAAAGCCTATAGATCTGCTAGCTGATTGGGAAAACAATGCTCCTGAGCAGCTTAGAGCTAACTCTTTTATCCAATTTATCATTCATGATCTGCGTACTCATCTTCCAGAGTTTGACCGAGACAAAGCGACTATTGTGCATGGAGACCTGCGACATAGCAACTGGGTCATTACGACAACAGGTGTCATTTACTTGGTTGATTGGGACTCTGTCAGATTGACCGATCGCATGTATGATGTGGCCTATATTCTGAGCCACTATATCCCTCATGCTCATTGGAACGAATGGCTCAGCTACTATGGCTATAAGAAAAATGATCTAGTCATGAGCAAGATAGCTTGGTATGGCCAGCTATCCTTTCTCATGCAAGTCCTCAAATGTTATGATGAGAATGATATGGAACATGTTAATCAAGAGATTTATGATCTGCGCAAGTTCCGTGAGATGGTTGGTGAAAGTCAATGAGGGTACGAAAGCGCAAAGGAGCTGAAGAGTATCTTGCCACTAACAGCCATATCGTAATTGATAATCCAGAGGACATTAAAGGCAAGTGGCATGAGATTTTCGGCAATACAAACCCAATTCATATCGAAGTTGGATCAGGCAAGGGAGCCTTTATCACTGGTATGGCAGCAGCTCATCCAGAAATTAACTATATCGGTATTGATATTCAGTTATCAGTGCTCAGCTATGCTCTAGATAAGGTCCTTGAAAGTGATTTGGACAATATTCGTCTTTTGCGAGTCGATGGCTCAAGCCTGACCAATTATTTTGACAATCATGAGATAGATCTGCTCTATCTTAATTTCTCAGATCCTTGGCCTAAGAAAAAACACGCTAAGCGTCGCTTGACCTACAAAACCTTTCTGGATACCTACAAGCAGATTTTACCAGAAGGGGGAGAGATTCATTTTAAAACGGATAACAGAGGTTTATTTGAATATAGCTTGGCAAGTTTCTCACAATATGGTATGATTTTGAAACAGGTCTGGTTAGACTTGCACGCTAGCGACTACCAAGGCAATATCATGACAGAATATGAGAAAAAGTTCTCAGACAAGGGTCAGGTTATTTACCGAGTCGAAGCCAAATTTCAATAATAATTTTGGGTAAGGGATGTCCCTGCCCTCAAATATGGAGAGGTCGCATAGTGGCCGAGTGCGCACGCTTGGAAAGCGTGTAGTCCTTAACGGGGCTCGGGGGTTCGAATCCCCTCCTCTCCTTATCTTTTTTGATACAAGTGTTGAGCATGAATCCAAAATGCTAGACAAATAACGTCAAGGATAAGCGTAATGATGGTTATTGACAATCTTTCTTGCATATCCTGATACTTTTTGCTATACTATCTAAAGAGTAAGACATATCGAAAAGGAGGCGAAGTGGTAACTTCGCCTCTTAATGTGTATGCAACTTGTTTTCTTATAAGAACTAGGAAGTTGAGGTAATTATTATCAGTAGTCATTCGATTCCAGATATTGTTACAGATGTAGTCGCTCCTGTTATTCCTGAACCCTTTGAATTAGTCGACCTTGTCTATGAGAAATTAGGGGGAGATTATGTGCTCTCAATTTTAGTCGACAAGCCTGGAGGAATTACGGTAGAAGATACAGCAGAGTTGACAGACATTATTAGTCCCCTTCTGGACACTATCGATCCAGACCCTTTTCCAGATCAGTACATGCTAGAAATTTCGAGCCCTGGCTTAGAACGTCCACTCAAGACAGCTGAAAGTTTAGAAGCGGCTGTTGGTTCTTATATCAATGTCAGTCTTTACAAGGCGATTGACAAGGTAAAAACCTTTGAGGGAGACTTGCTTGCCTTTGACGGTGAAACGTTGACCCTTAGCTATAAAGATAAAACAAGACAAAAAACAGTTGAGATTCCCTATCAGACCGTTGCCAAGGCACGTATGGCAGTCAAGCTGTAGCGTTGACATGAATGTGGTATCTGAAAGGACCTAACCTCTCAGTAAGTCTAAGAATTAGAAAGGACACAAGGCTTTCCTTTAAGGAAAGAAAAAATCACTATGAGCAAAGAAATGCTAGAAGCCTTCCGCATTTTGGAAGAAGAGAAACACATTGATAAAAATGACATCATCGATGCTGTAACAGAATCCCTGAAATCAGCTTATAAGCGTCGCTATGGCCAATCAGAAAGCTGTGAAGTGGAATTTAATGAAAACACTGGGGACTTTCAAGTTTACAGTGTACGAGAAGTTGTTGAAGAGGTATTTGACAGCCGTCTTGAAATCAGCCTATCAGAAGCTTTGAAAATCAGCTCTGCTTATGAACTTGGAGACAAGATTCGCTTCGAGGAGCCAGTAAAAGAGTTTGGTCGTGTAGCGGCCCAATCAGCTAAACAAACAATCATGGAAAAAATGCGCCGTCAGATGCGTGAAGTTACTTATAACGAGTACAAAGAGCATGAAGGCGAGATCATGACAGGTACGGTTGAGCGTTTTGACCAGCGCTTCATCTACGTCAATCTTGGCTCCATCGAAGCCCAGTTATCTCATCAGGATCAAATTCCAGGTGAATCCTTTAAATCACATGACCGTATCGAAGTTTATGTCTACAAGGTGGAAAATAACCCTAGAGGTGTCAATGTATTCGTGAGCCGCAGCCATCCTCAATTCATCAAACGCATCATGGAGCAAGAAATCCCTGAAGTTTTCGATGGTACTGTCGAGATCATGAGTGTCTCTCGTGAAGCAGGCGATCGGACCAAGGTAGCTGTTCGCAGTCATAATCCTAATGTAGATGCCATTGGTACGATTGTCGGTCGTGGCGGGGCTAATATCAAGAAAGTTGTGAGCAAGTTCCACCCTATGCGTATAGACAGTAGAACGGGTCTTGAGATTCCAGTCGAAGAAAATATCGACGTTATCCAATGGGTAGAAGATCCAGCAGAATTCATCTATAATGCTATTGCGCCTGCCGAAGTGGATTATGTGATCTTTGATGATGAAAACAGTAAGCATGCGACAGTCGTCGTGCCTGATAGTAAGTTATCACTAGCTATCGGACGTCGTGGACAAAACGTCCGACTGGCTGCTCATCTGACTGGCTATCGCATTGACATTAAGTCAGCTAGCGAGTATGAAGCAATGGAAGAAGAGCTAGAAAAAGAAACCATCGCCGAAGCTGAAGAAACCATCGTCGAAACAGCAAATGCCTCAGATGTGGCAGCTGAAACTGACGACCAAGAGTAACCCTAATAAAGGAAGGTGTTTGATGGCTAAAACAAGAAAAATACCTTTGAGAAAATCAGTTGTATCAGGTGAATTGATCGACAAGCGGGACTTACTTCGCATTGTTAAAAATAAAGACGGGGAGATATTTATCGATCCGACTGGTAAAAAAAATGGGCGAGGCGCCTACATCAAATTGGATAATGAAGAAGCCCAGCTAGCTAAGAAAAAGCGTGTCTTTAATCATAGCTTTTCCATGGACGTCCCAGAGGATTTTTATGATGAATTGATTGCTTATGTTGATCATAAGCTAAAAAGAAGAGAGCTCGGTCTTGAATAATCATGAAAAATTATCCAATTTATTAGGTATCGCTCAACGAGCAGGAGCAGTAACATCTGGTGAAGACTTTGTACTAAAGGCTGTGCAAACCCATAAAGCCAAGCTAGTCTTTCTAGCTGATGATGCCGCTTCTAACCTGACAAAAAAAATAACTGATAAATGTCACTATTATGATATAGAAGTCTCCACAGTGTTTACAACACTGGAATTAAGTGGCGCCATTGGTCGAGCCCGTAAGGTCTTGGCTGTGACGGACACTGGATTTGCAAAGAAAATGAGGACTCTTATGGATTAAAGGATAGGAGGACAAGATTTGTCTAAAAAAAGATTGTATGAAATTGCCAAAGAAGTCGGCAAACCAAGTAAAGAAGTTGTTGAACAGGCTAAGAGTCTGGGCTTGGCTGTCAAGAGCCATGCATCTAGCCTTGAGGAAGCGGACGCAAAACGTTTGACGGATAGCTTTTCACAAAAAGCACCAGCTCCTCAAGCTAAAACAGAAGTAGCTCCACAAAAAGCCAAGACTGTGGAACCTCAAAAAGAGGTTTCAAGTTCTAATGCAACAAGTGCGCAAGCTCCCTCTAAACCAAAAATTCGCAATTTTAAGGCAGAACGTGAAGCCAAAGCCAAAGCCGAAGCGGAACGTCGTCAAAACCAAAACAAGCGTGATGGTCAAGGTAAAAACCGCAAGCGTCGCCATGAGGATAACCGTCCAGCGAATCGTCAGCGAAATAATGATCAAAGAGGAGCAAATCGCAACCAGCAACAAGGTCCACGTATCGATTTCAAGGCAAGAGCTGCCGCTTTAAAAGCCGAACAAAATGCGCAGTATTCCCGTGAAAGCGAAAATCGTTTCCGTCAGGAGCAAGAGCGTAAGGCTCAAGAAGCCAAAAAGGCCCAAGAAAACCGTCAAAATAACAAGAAAAAGGCTGAGCAAGAAGTTAAAGATAACCCAGCTGTCGATGTGGCTTCACCCTCTCCTGCTCCAGCTGCAATTACAAGTCAACCAGCTCCGGCCAAGGATAATCGTCGTAAAAAGGGGAACCGCTCTGAAAAGTCTCGTGATTTTTCAGATAAGAATGAAGATGGACCAAAGCAAGCTAGAAATAAAAAGTGGAATAATCAAAGCCAAGTGAGAAATCAAAGAAATAGTAACTGGAATAACACTAAAAAGAATAAGAAAAATAAAAATAATCGCCATAACGAAGCTACGAAACCAGTAACTGAACGTAAATTCCACGAGCTTCCAAAGGAATTTGAATATACAGAAGGAATGACGGTTGCAGATATTGCAAAACGTATCAAGCGTGAACCAGCTGAAATCGTCAAGAAACTCTTTATGATGGGAGTCATGGCCACTCAAAATCAAAGTCTAGACGGCGATACCATCGAACTCTTGATGGTTGATTATGGGATTAATCCTAAGAAAAAAGTTGAAGTGGACAATGCGGATATTGAGCGTTTCTTCGCAGACGAAGGCTACCTCCATGAAGAAAATATGGTTGAGCGTGCCCCTGTCGTGACGATTATGGGTCACGTTGACCATGGTAAGACAACCCTTCTGGATACCCTTCGTAATTCTCGAGTGGCTACTGGTGAGGCTGGAGGAATCACTCAGCATATCGGTGCCTATCAAATTGAAGAAAATGGTAAGAAAATCACCTTCCTAGATACACCGGGTCACGCAGCCTTTACAAGTATGCGTGCACGCGGTGCCTCTGTCACAGATATTACGATCTTAATCGTGGCAGCTGATGATGGTGTTATGCCACAGACTATCGAAGCCATTAACCACTCTAAAGCTGCTGGTGTGCCTATTATCGTTGCGATCAATAAAATTGATAAACCAGGGGCAAACCCAGAGCGTGTCATTGGTGAGTTGGCTGAACATGGTGTCATTTCAACAGCTTGGGGCGGCGATTCTGAATTCGTTGAGATTTCTGCCAAGTTTGGTAAAAATATTGATGAATTATTAGAAACGGTACTTTTAGTAGCTGAAGTTGAGGAACTCAAGGCTGATCCAACGGTGCGTGCCATCGGTACGGTAATCGAAGCACGTCTGGATAAAGGAAAGGGTGCTGTAGCGACTCTCCTTGTACAACAAGGAACACTGAATGTCCAAGATCCTATTGTTGTTGGGAATACATTTGGACGTGTCCGTGCTATGACCAATGACCTCGGTCGTCGTGTTAAGGTAGCAGAACCTTCTACACCAGTTTCTATCACAGGATTAAATGAAGCGCCTATGGCTGGTGACCACTTTGCTGTCTATGAAGACGAAAAAGCCGCACGTGCAGCTGGTGAAGAGCGTGCCAAACGAGCTCTGCTCAAACAACGTCAAATCACTCACCGTGTCAGCTTGGACAACCTCTTTGACACCCTTAAGGATAGTGAGGTTAAGTCTGTTAATGTCATCATCAAGGCTGATGTGCAGGGATCTGTTGAAGCCTTGGCAACCTCTCTTCAAAAGATTGAGGTTGAAGGAGCTAAGGTAACCATTGTCCATTCGGCTGTTGGTGCTATCAATGAATCAGATATTACTCTGGCAGAAGCATCTGATGCTATTGTCATTGGCTTTAACGTCCGCCCTACTCCACAAGCCCGTATCCAAGCGGAATCTGATGAAGTCGAAATCCGTCTCCACAGCATTATCTACAAGGTTATTGAAGAAATTGAAGATGCTATGAAGGGAATGCTGGATCCAGAATATCAAGAAAAAATTCTTGGAGAAGCGCTTATTCGTGAGACCTTCAAGGTTTCAAAAGTCGGTACCATTGGTGGATTCTTAGTCACAAATGGTAAGATCACCCGCGACTCAAGCGTCCGTGTGATCAGAGACGGTGTTGTTATCTATGATGGTAATTTAGCCAGCTTGCGTCACTTCAAAGATGATGTCAAAGAGATCGGTAATGCTCAAGAAGGTGGTCTCATGATTGATGGCTACAATGATATTAAGGTAGATGATACTATCGAAGCCTACATCATGGAAGAAATCAAACGCTGATACTCAAGGCAGTCTAAAGAAAGGAGCCTTGCATGGCAAATTCATTTCGTATTGATCGTGTCGGTATGGAAATCAAGCGTGAGGTCAATGAAATCCTTCAACTAAAGGTACGTGATCCTCGAGTACAGGATGTCACGATTACGGATGTCCAAATGCTTGGAGATTTATCGCTTGCCAAGGTCTACTATACTGTTCGCAGTGATCTAGCCTCGGTTAATAAAAAGGCTCAAGAAGGTCTTGAAAAAGCGACAGGGACCATCAAGCGTGAACTGGGGAAAAATCTCCAAATGTATAAGATACCAGATTTAACCTTTATCAAGGACGAATCTATTGCCTACGGCAATAAGATTGATCAGATGCTGAGAGAACTTGAGCGCAAAGACTAAGATGGATCAATTAAAACCACCAGTTTTCAGAACTGGTGGTTTTAATTTTTATACTAAGAAAAAAACTAAAAGTTTTTATTTACAAATGTAGATCAAAAGAATATAATATATTTACAAACGTAAATAAGAAGTCATTGTGACAGTCAAGCAGTGAAAGGAGGAGCTATGATTACTAGTAGTGAATGGGAAGTTATGCGGGTGATCTGGACCCAAGGAGAAATTGGCAGTCAGGATATTATGGCGATACTTTTACAAAAGCTAGCCTGGACAGAATCAACAGTTAAGACCCTGTTAGGGCGCTTGGTTGAAAAGGGTGTTGTCAAGACACGCCGAGACGGGCGGCGCTATCTTTACAGTACAGATGTATCGGAAAGAGAAGCAAGCCTTAATCGTGTGAAGGCAGAGCTTGATAAGATATGCCTGACCAAGCAAGCTGATTTAATCTATACTATCCTAGCAGATCTCCCCATGACACAAGCAGATCTCCAACAGTTCCAACAGTTGCTGAACACCAAAGTACCCCAAGAAACCGTTCAGTGCGACTGTATACCGGGACAATGCCTCTGTCACGAACACCAATAGAAAAGGAGTACACACTATGGTAAAAGATACCTTTGTCATTGATGGCATGGTCTGTGCAGCCTGTGCAGCCACTGTCGAAGGCGCTGTCAATAAGTTGTCTGGTGTAGAATCCTGTGCAGTTAATTTGACGACGGAAAAGATGGCGGTCAACTATGATCAGTCGCAAGTCAGTACAGAAACCATTGAAAAGGCAGTTGCCGATTCGGGTTACCGAGCCCATATTTTTGATAAAACGAAAGATCTGAGTCAGGAAGAGCGGGAATTACAACGGCTGGCAGGTATGAAGACCCGTTTGATCTGGTCAGCTATCTTTACCCTTCCCTTGCTGTATATCTCAATGGGGAGTATGGTCGGTCTCCCCCTTCCCGGATTCCTAAACCATACCGCCCACCCAATAGCTTTTGTTGCCAGTCAGCTGATTCTTACTTTACCGGTTATGATTCTAGGTTGGCACTTCTACCGATCAGGTTATAAATCTCTAACTAAGGGACATCCCAACATGGACAGCCTAGTTGCTGTCGCAACGACAGCAGCCTTTGGCTACAGCCTTTATAGCGCCTATCATGTCGTCTTGGGGCATCATCATCATGTGCACCAGCTCTATTTTGAGTCAGTTGCAGTGATTTTGACCCTGATTACCTTAGGTAAGTTCTTTGAAACCCTATCTCGAGGACGGACATCCGATGCGATTAAGAAGCTTCTCCATCTCTCAGCTAAAGAAGCTGTCGTCCTGCGTGACGGTCAAGAAATCACCTTACCCATCGAAGAAGTGGCCTTGGGGGACACTGTCCGTGTTAAACCTGGAGAGAAAATCCCAGTAGATGGCCAGATCCTTTCTGGACAGTCATCAGTGGATGAATCCATGCTGACAGGAGAATCCATTCCAGTTGAAAAAACTGTTGATGATCAGGTCTATGGTGGTTCCATCAATGCCCAGGGAAGCCTAGATATTCGAGCGGATAAGCTGGGCAAGGATACCCTTTTATCGCAAATCATCAAGCTAGTTGAAGATGCTCAAGAGACTAAAGCCCCCATTGCCCGCTTGGCAGACCAAGTGTCAGGGATCTTTGTACCTATCGTGATGACCATAGCTTTAGTCACAGGCTTACTCTGGTTCTTTATCGGTGGGGAATCCTTCACCTTTGCACTGACTGTAGCGGTTAGCGTTTTAGTTATTGCCTGCCCATGTGCTCTTGGACTTGCGACTCCAACAGCTATTATGGTAGGGACTGGCCTAGCCGCTGAGCATGGAATTCTCTTTAAATCTGGTGATAGTCTGGAGCTAGCTCATAAGATAGAAACCATTGTCTTTGATAAGACAGGTACCCTCACTCAAGGGAAGCCATCTCTAGTAGCTACTTATAATTATAGCTCCACCCTAGATGATACAGAGCTCTTGGCTTTAGCAGCTAGCTTAGAAGCTGACTCCAGTCACCCTATTAGCCAAGCGATTGTTCAAGCGGCCAAAGAGGCTAAATTGGCGCTCAAACCAGTTGAACAGTTTGAAAATTTAGCAGGCTTTGGCCTGAAAGCCCAGATAGAGAATGACTGGCTATGGGTAGGAAATAAAGCCCTCATGGACAAAGAGGGGATCAGTTTGGATAACTCTCTTACAGACTTGGACCATCTCACCCAGTCTGGTCAGACCCCGATCTATATAGCACGTAATAGCCAGTTACTAGGCTTACTAGGTGTTGCTGATCAGCTTAAGCCGGACAGTTTGGAGACAGTTAAACAACTCAAAGAGCAAGGACTAACTGTGGTCATGCTGACAGGAGACCACGAAAAGACCGCTAAAGCTATTGCTGAAAAGGCAGGCATTGATCAAGTGATCAGTCAGGTACTTCCTGATCAAAAAGCCCAAGCTATCAGCGACTTAAAAGCAGATGGTAAAATTGTTGCCATGGTTGGCGATGGCATCAATGACGCTCCGGCTCTAGCTACAGCAGATCTTGGTATTGCAATGGGTGCAGGCAGTGATATTGCCATTGAATCAGCAGATCTAGTCATGATGAAGCCTGATATGACAGATGTCCCTAGAGCTCTTGAGGTTAGCACCCATACTATTAAAACCATTAAGGAAAATCTTTTTTGGGCTTTTATCTACAATGTCCTAGCCATTCCAGTAGCTATGGGAGTCCTTCACCTATTTGGCGGTCCCCTACTAGACCCTATGATAGCCGGTTTAGCAATGAGCTTTAGTTCGGTTTCAGTCGTCCTTAATAGTTTACGACTCAAATATAAAAAACTGTAACCAAAATAAAAGCAAGTTAGTCTAGCCAATAAGTTTTATGCCCAGTTATGGCACTATTTGGAGATATATAGGACAAGGCTGAGGTCTGGACTTCTTGTAAACTAGTATGAATAAAAAGGAGAATTGCAATGTCTAAAGTTTATAACGTCAAGGGTATGAAATGCGACGGCTGTGCTAAAACAGTCACAGAAAAACTCTCAGCGGTCAAAGGAGTCCAATCAGCGACTGTTGACCTTGAAAAAAATCAAGTGACGATTGAAGGCAAACCATGGAAATGGTCGCTCAAGCGTGCACTCAAAGAAACAAAGTATGAGCTTAGTGAAGAGATTTCCTAAGCCTCCTCAAATCAGGGTTTGATCGTCTTAGGCTACTTTAGGAATTATGCGTAGCAAATATTTGGCAAGCCCCCTCTTTTACGTTAGAATATCTCTACAAGATAAAAAAATGCAGTGCATGTACAGCACTGCTGGCTTATAGAAAAGGAGTTTTATATGGTTGAAGCAGTTACTGATAAGTCATTTGAACAAGACACTCAAGACGGTGTCGTACTCGTAGATTTTTGGGCAACCTGGTGTGGTCCTTGTCGGATGCAATCCCCAATCGTTGAGCAGTTAGCTGACGAATACGATGACAGTGAATTGCGTGTACTCAAGATGGATGTTGATGCCAATCCTGAGACAGCCCGCCAATTCGGCATTATGTCTATCCCAACCCTTCTCTTCAAAAAAGACGGTCAAGTGGTTAAGCAAGTGGCAGGTGTCCACACTAAAGATCAAATCAAATCAATTCTTGCTGAAATTGGTTAAGCAAACGAGGCTTGAAAGCCTCGTTTTTGCTGCGCAGAAAAATATAAAAAATATGGTATAATGTCGACACGATAACCATAAAAGGAGTTTATGATGAAAACAGCTATTTTTGAAAAAGCAGGACAGATGATTGTAGAAGATCTGCCAATGCCAACCCTCAAAGAAAGTGATGATGCTATTATCCAGATTGTACGTGCCTGTGTATGCGGCTCAGACCTCTGGTCTTACTCGCACGGCGATGATCGCAAAGAACACTCTATCAATGGTGGTCATGAAGCCCTAGGTATTGTTCATGAAGTTGGACCTGATGTCACCAACGTCAAGCCAGGCGACTTTGTCATCGTACCTTTCACTCATGGCTGTGGGGAGTGTGATGCTTGTCGTCAAGGATTCGATGGAACTTGTGATAACCACCCAGCTCCAACCAACTGGGGTGGTGGCTTCCAAGCAGAATACCTTCGTTTCCATTATGCTAATTGGGCCTTGATCAAAGTACCTGGTCAGCCATCTGATTATTCAGAAGGCATGATCAAGTCATTATTGACCCTAGCCGATGTCATGCCAACCGGTTACCACGCTGCACGTGTAGCAGATGTCAAGCCAGGTGACCGTGTCGTCGTCATCGGAGATGGCGCTGTCGGTCAATGTGCAGTCATTGCTGCTAAGATGCGCGGAGCCTCTCAGATCGTTATGATGAGTCGCCACGAGGATCGTCAGCAAATGGCCCTTTCATCAGGTGCAACAGCTATTGTAGCTGAACGTGGTGAAGACGGAATAGCTAAAGTACGTGAAATCCTTGGTGGTGGTGCAGATGTTGCCCTTGAGTGCGTCGGTACCGAAGGTGCTTTAGAGCAAGCGCTAGGCGTTCTTCATAACGGCGGTCGCATAGGAGCTGTCGGCGTTCCTCACTACGGTGATCGTCGTATCGGCTCTACCTTTGCCCAAAACATTTCTATCGCCGGTGGATCAGCATCAGTTACAACCTATGACAAGCAAATTCTGCTCAAAGAAGTTCTTGATGGCAATATCAACCCAGGTAAAGTCTTCACTCATACCTACGCTCTAGATGATGTCAACCAAGCCTATCGTGATATGGCAGATCGCAAAGCCATTAAGTCTATGCTGGTTGTCGCAGAATAATCAAAATGATCAGTTC
Organism: Streptococcus sp. ALY_208; assembly: GCF_058314295.1. NCBI lineage: Bacteria > Bacillati > Bacillota > Bacilli > Lactobacillales > Streptococcaceae > Streptococcus > Streptococcus sp. ALY_208. The sequence continues at coordinate 177,820 of NZ_JBZFUI010000004.1, forward strand.
TTTTGGTAGGACTAATCAAGCACCTGAGAAGTTAGCCTTCTCAGGTGCTTTTTGAGTGGCTCAATAGCATAAAGATTAAGGGAATAAGAACCATTCAGGCATAAAAAACGACCGTTCAGGCATAAAAGTAACTGTTTAGGCATAAATAGCAACTGTTTAGGCATAAATAGCAACTGTTTAGGGAATAAGCATGTACAGCCTCAATATTGTTGTATACTAAATTTATTATGTTAGAGTTAAAAAATATTGATAAAAGCTACGATCAAGGAGAAATAAAAAGTAATGTTTTAAAAGAAATTAATTTAACTGTTTCAGAAGGTGATTTCATATCCATTATGGGACCTTCGGGTTCTGGGAAATCTACCCTTATAAATATCTTGGGATTACTTGACTCAGATTTTAAGGGAGAATATTTATTTGATGGAAAAAGAGTCGACAAACTGAGTGAAGATCAACAGGCTATCTACCGTAACAGGGATATTGGTTTTGTTTTCCAGCACTTTAACCTTATTGACGAATACACTGCTAGAGAAAACATATTACTATCGTTTCTTTATTCTGAGGTCCAGCCAGATAAACAATTTATTGAGAGTTTAGTTAAAGGTTTAGGCATCAAAGATAAAATGGATGAATATCCCAATCGTTTATCAGGTGGACAGAAGCAACGAGTTGCTTTGATTAGAGCTCTTGCCCATAAGCCTAAGTTTCTTATAGCAGATGAACCTACAGGAGCTTTAGATGAAAAAAATAGAAATGAAATATTACAAATTCTAAAGAATTTAAATAATTCTGGAACTACTATTATCATCGTAACACATGATGAATTTGTTGCAAGTTATGGTACGAAGACGTATCGAATGAAAAATGGTTCCTTGCAATTAAAAGGAGAAAAATCGAATGAAGATTAAAAAACTTTTGATAGACACTTTAAAACTATTAAAGAGAAATAAACGTCAAAGTGTTTTAACTTCTTTAGCCATAGCAGTAGCAACATTTGTAGTATTAGTGATTTTGTCCAGTTCTTCCTATACGACTTCCTCATTGAGTGATGACTTAAAAATAAAGGAAGATACAGTAACATTAACTTTTACCCCACAAGATATGTTAAATAAAGATGGCTTTTCGCAGGAAGATAAGGAGTTAGTTGAAAAAACTGTCGGTAAAAAAGCTACACTTTCTTCGAGTTCTTATGGAGTGTATGCTGAAACGCATTTAAAAGATAGTAGGCAGAATCTTAGTTTTCGAACATTGCATGATTTGAGTAGAAATGGATTAGATGCACCCCGTTTATTAGAAGGGAAAGCTTTGAAGAATCTAAATAAAGGAGTTGCTATTAGTGATAAAGCTCTCATGTCCTTAACTCGAAAGGAAAATACCAAAAACTTTTTAGGGAAAAAAATCAGTATTTCTGGTCAAGATTATACTATTCAGTCCATATATTACGGATCTGCGGTTAACGAAAAGTTACCGTCGCTGATAGTTTCTAATGATACTAAGAGATATCTCTTAGGAGGAAAGGATTATTTTGATGAGCTTGTTGTAGAGACGAATAAGTTAGAAAATATTAATAAAGCACTGGCTATTTTAGATAGCCATGGTACATTTCGTCGTGAAGGAACATATTCATATACAGATAATAAAAGAGTCTACAAGGAAACAAAAGATCAAGCAACTACTATATTGAATTTTATTGCTCTGCTATCTAGCATTTCTATATTTGTAGCTGGTTTCGGTGTTATGAATGCTATGTTATCTTCGGTAAGTGAACGTAGTAAAGAAATAGCAATTCGTCGTGCATTAGGAGCTAAAAAATCTGATATTTATCAATCATATGTTATAGAAGGAACTCTTTTATCTATAGTGGGTGGCTTAACAGGTACTGTGATAGCTATAGCATTTGTTCTCGTAATGAATATGGGTGGATTTGCTACATCACTGGCGTTAAATCATATTTTAATAACTCTATCTGTAACTGGTATTTTTGGAATTATATTTAGTATTATGCCTGCTATGGTTGCAGCAAATAAAAATGTTATTGAGGGATTAAGGTGATGAGGAGAAATAGTTTTTATCGGCACGAAATTGTTATTTTACTATTTTCGACAGGTTTTTTTCCACTCTTATCTCTAATGTTAGGAGATGCAATAATAGCTCTTTTCTTTGACAGAGCTGGTATGATAAAGCTGATGTTCGGAGAAAGAATACTCTTTGCAGCAACAGCAGTGTTACTGTGGTGGGCAATAAATAAAATAGGTTTAGTTAACGTTAAAGTAAAACAATTTATAAGTTCTAAACAAATCATTAATTATATTTTACAAATAATTTTTATAACAATTTTTGTTTTTACATTTACAACAAAATACACTTCGCTCATCTATATATTATTTTTTATCATTCTAAATTTTCTAATTGCTTGGGAAGAAGAATTTGTATATAGATTATTAATCCCTGAAATACTCAAAAACTTATTGAGCAATTTTGTTATTATATGTGTACTACAAAGCTTGATATTCAGCTATTTAGGACATATGGAAGAAAATATTTTAAATAATTTAATTTATCGAGTACCTATTGGAATAGTACTATATTATATCAGAAACAAAACAGATAATATATTTTTACCGACAACTATTCATTCATTATGGAACATTATATTAGATTTTACCTAGAGGAGACAGAATGAAACTTACAAAAACAGAATTAGTGTTTGCTACACTGTTAGTTGTAGAATTTACAATATGCTTTTTTATGCTAGCACATTTCAACATTTTCCAATACATGCTATTTGTCCAAATTATTCCATCAATATTATTAGCCTTGGTAGCTGGAAATATTGCTTCTAGAAGCAGACATACTTGGCTAATATTAGTCATATTTGGCATTATCTATTCGTGGATGATGTTTGCGATTTTTAAAGTGACTCCTATGACTATTATAGAGCAAAATACTATTCAATCTGAAACATCAGTGTTTACTTTTAACAGAAATTTACAACTAGGCACATATTTTGGTTTCTTCCTGCAAGAATTCTTACTAGCAGCATTTGTTTCAACAATTTCAAAAATTTTTAGGAGAATTAGGCAAGGACAATTTTGATTAAATAAATATTGAAAGGAGGTGAGATATAATGCTAAAGTTATTTAAAAAATTAACAACAAATTGGCTCTGGGGTGCTTATAAACATACTGAGTATTACAGTAACGGCAAGAAGAAGAACTAGAACCCCAAGGTTATTTAATAGGTACATCTGGCTTATCGTAAATAGATGTGCCTGTTTTTTAATTTAAAAGTAATCTAACCATTTATATTAGAGGAATTATGAATACCTTATCTTTATTAAAAAAAATATATTTTTATATGGGAATAAAAGAGAAAGTTCTATGGGGAATAGGAGTAATCTTAGCTTCGTTTTCAGCTATCATAGGATTATGGTTACCTACTCAGTTAAATCTGTTTGTGCAGAATTTTAAGAACCTTGATTCGCATAGAATAATACTCCTTGTTCTAGTCTTTATAGTACAAAATGTAATAATGCATTCTTCGTTATATATTCTTGGGAAGAGTGGGGAGCATATGATTCTGTCTATTCGAAAGGAAAGTATTCTCACTCTTCTAAATTCCGGTAATTTTAACTTAAAGAGTACTACTTGGGCAAGCAGGATAATATATGATCCTAATTTCTTTTCTGATTTGATTTCAAGACAACTCCCTACTCTAATAATTAATACTCTCCAACTCAGTTTAACTATAGCTATATTGTTTTATTTAAATCTTAAATTAACATTATTTATTATATTGGGAATATTGCTAATGATGCTTTATTCAATCGCATCCGGTAAATTCATATCAAAAATTCAAATACGATCTCAGGAGTATCTATCAGTAACAAATCAACAACTTTCCGATGTTCTCGGAAGATTAGGATTCATAAAGATTAATAATACAATAAGCAAAGAATATAAAGCGTTAAAAAAGTCAGTGCAAGAAATATATAAATTATCAGTGAAAATTTTAAGAGCTAATATATTCAACCAAATTGGCTATCAGCTAATGTTTGTTTTACTATCTATTTTTATTTTATTTATCATCATTAGTGACATAAATTATGGTGTGCTAGAATGGTCGTCAGTTACTCTGTATATTATGTATTGTATCCAGTTGGCTGTACCATTATTAACAATTTCAGAAGAACTTTCAGGAATTAAAAAAAGTAAAGAAGTTCTGGTAGATTACTTTGATAAGGTTAATAGTTTGGTTTCAAACTCTGGTCATAAAGTACGCACTAAATTTGGTAAAAAAACTCGGATAGATATTTTTAATTTTTTAAATCCATTTAATAAAAAAGTTATACAGTCACTACAATTTTATGAAGGGAATGTTTATCAATTAATAGGAGCTTCTGGTATTGGTAAAACGACGTTATTAAATTCAATATTGGGATTAGTGCAGTTTGATACAGGTCTAATTAATGTAGTCCTAAAAAAGAAAGGAATAATGTATAATAGAATTGCCTATTATCAAAGTCAGCAACAAATATTAGTAAATAAGTCAATTAGAGAGAATTTATCTTATGCATATCAAATAACTGATGAAGAGCTATTATATACATTGCGGCAATTTGGATTGTCTGAAGAGTTACAGAGCGATAACATACTTGATATAATAGTAACTGAGAAAACTCTTTCAAAAGGTCAGATTGCCAGGCTAGCTTTGGCTAGAGAGTATTTAAAACAAAATTCAGAAATTGTTATTTTAGATGAACCATACGCTCATTTAGATGAAGAGAATTCCCTTAAAATTGATAAAATGTTCCGAGATAGATTTAATAATTCTATTTTAATCATTGTTAGCCATACTAAAAATTATTATAAGGAAAAAGACCATATTATCGAAATGGTGTAAACTTTAGAAAAATTATTTTTTAAAGATTGTAAAGTCCAGATTAAATTGAAGCCTATCGTGATATGGCAGATCGCAAAGCCATTAAGTCTATGCTGGTTGTCGCAGAATAATCAAAATGATCAGTTCTTTTGGTAGGACTAATCAAGCACCTGAGAAGTTAGCCTTCTCAGGTGCTTTTTGAGTGGCTCAATAGCATAAAGATTAAGGGAATAAGAACCATTCAGGCATAAAAAACAACCGTTCAGGGTATTAGCATGCACAGTCCCAATATTGTTGTATACTAAATTTATCGCATAACAGTAAGAGAAAAAGAGTCAAAGATATCCCCTTAACCTTAGATTGATATGAAAAATAAAAGACACCTGACAGCAAAGCTACTTTTACCATTTTTAATAGCCTTAACAGTTAGAAATTTTTTGGGTGAACTTTCTCCCTTATCCTACCTGCTTAATAGCATAGCCCTAATCACCTTTTTGACCTTGTATTTAAAATTGCTGCACAAATCATGAAGTAATTAATGGTAGATAAAAATTCCCTACTCATCCAAATCAAAAAAGGAGTATGTATATATCATCATGAAAAGAAAGTTTAAAACAGAATTATTGCCATTAGCCCTAGGGATTATTATCATGCTTATTCTAACCATACTAGAGAAAAAAGCAAAAATAGATTTATTCTATATCCTGGCAGTCTACACTTCCTTCAGTATAGCTGATGAGCTCATGGAGCTTATCAAGCTGTTTAAAAAATCAGAGTAAGACTGATCTATAATGGATTGATATAGAGACTAGATAAGAAGGCAAAATCAAAGGCAGATTTTCTCATAAAAAGAGCCCTATCATATCCTAATAGACTGAGCTATTAGAAAATATGATAGGACTCTAAAATTTAGGACACTCGATCAGTGTCCTTTTTTCTTTTGCCGGCGTTTTTCCTGCTTAAGCTGAAACTGTCTTTCCTTATATTCCTGACGCTTTTGCCGCTTGGAAGCTTTCTTTTCCAGTTTCAGCAGTTCATGACTGGCTTGCAGAGTCTGCTGAGCCTTAGAAGATAGGACAGGTTCTTTCATCTGTTTGCTAATTTCCCTTTGCATTCGCTTAGGATTGATGGATTTATGCACAAGAGATGTATCAGGTTCGTCACTGACCAAACCCAGCCTTTCTTGCTTTTGCATCCATTCGGTCAAATGAAGATGGATAAAATCAAGAATATCGCTGTCCTTGGGCTCCTTGCAAAAGAGATAGCGAAAGGCTTGGTAGCCAAGCTGCTTATCCTGATATTCAATCAAAGCAAACCAGAAACCGCCGTCAAAAAATACTGTCATTTTCATGCCAGCCCTCCAAAAAATAGATTTTGATAAGGGACGACCGGAGGGAAGGTTACTGACAGCTACGGTGATGTAACTGTGTGCAGACTACCCAACTGCACGTGTGTTTTTATATCAATATAAGGCCATTATAGCATTTTATGGTCTATGTTTCTCATAAGCCTCAATCATTTTCTTTTGAGGAGCAGCCATGGGAAACTGATCAAAATCATCGGGGGCTACCCAACGAAGCACTCGCTCACCTTTTAGATCAGTCTTTCTAGTAAGACCTAGCTGAAGCTGGATCTGCCATTTTTGATGGCTAAAGGTATGCTTAACTAGGGGAAACACTTGCTCTGACCAATCAGGCTTGAGCTGGTAAGTTTCCTCGAAAAGTGCCTTTTGTGAAATGGTTTCAAGTACATGAACATCATCATTTTCAAAGAGATTGAGCTGTTGAGCAACGAAATCAGTCTCTTTGATTGGAAAGGTCCAAAACCCTTCTAAGAGCCGTCCATCAGTTTGTTTTTCAAGAAGAAATTCTCCTTTTTGATTACGAATGATAAAGGCTTGAATTTGTATTGGTTTAGGTTTTTTCTTGGGTAATTTGACTGGGTATTTATCATAGCTTCCATGCAAATAGGCTGCATTGAAACTCCGAATAGGACTTTCATCAGGACGAGGATTTTTAGCAGATTCTATATCGGTTCCCAAATCCATCAGAGCCTGATTAAAGTCCCCAGGTCGCTCAGGATCGATCAGCTTTTCCATAATAGCTTGGAAAATTTTCCTGTTTTTAGGATCTCCAATATCATAATCGACTTCAAATAATCTAGCCATAACCCGCATAACGTTCCCATCAACCGCGGGCTCGGGAAGGCCAAAGGCGATGCTGGAAATCGCACCAGCTGTGTAAGGGCCGATACCCTGGAGCGAAGCGATACCCTCATAAGTATCAGGAAATACTCCATCAAATTTCTCCATGATTTGCTGGGCAGCCACCTGCATATTCCGTACCCGGGAGTAGTATCCCAGCCCCTCCCAGGCTTTCAGGAGCTTATCTTCAGGCGCATTAGCCAGATCGATGATCCTTGGAAACCACTCGAGAAATCTTTCATAGTAGGGGATAACAGTTTGGACCTGTGTTTGTTGAAGCATAATTTCTGACACCCAGATAGGATAAGGATCCTTGGTTCTGCGCCAAGGGAGATCCCTTTTCTCGCGATCGTACCAAGCCAATAAAGTTCGGCGAAAATCTTTTATAGTCTTGGGATCCCACATATGGATACCATAATTTCTTAAATCAAGTTTTTTACCCATGACTAGATTATATCAGAAGCTTTCTAGCTCACCTAGTAAAATTTTTATAAAAAAATGAAGAAAGTCATTGACAAATGAAAGCGTTTGCAATATAATAAACATGAAAAGAAGGAAAGGTAAGTAAGGAGGACGAGCTCATGGTTAAGCGAAATCTTTCTAGATATAAAAACGGAGATAAGTCTGGACAGTAGGCAAGGAAATCTCAACTTTACAAAAAAATAGGAAATCTTACGGCTGAGGTGATGTTTATGATGAGACTGACACCATCTAGGTACAAAAACGGTGATTATTAGCTTTAATTGTCGATTAAAGAGTTTAAGAGCCTTTTAGTGGAGGTAGCGCTTATGCTAAGGTTTGATATAAGTCGTTATAAAAATGGAGACCAATCTAGACCAGTTGCATAAAATAGCTAAAGGAGTGATTCCAATGTAATTGGTTGTAGTGTTACCAGCTAAAATATATATGGCTGTAAATGAGGTGATCCATCATGCTAAGAATAAGTCCTAGTCGCTATAAAAACGGAGATCTAATCATCTATTAGCTCCTTATGAGTCATAAAAGGATGTGGTTCCAATGACAAACGAAGATACAAAGTAGGCTATGATTCGAGTGTGCACGAGTCATAGCCTATTTTTATTTATCCTAGACTAAGGGACGTGGCTCAGCGCCCCTCTCAAGCTTCCTATAAATAAGATAGAGCATATGCTGTATAATAATGGGCAATTTGGGAAATACCAACCTCTAATAGTCAGAAAATTTTCTAGCGTGTCTAGCCTCTATCATTTTAGTGTCGCTGTCTTACAATCCATCGAAATCCCTTGTTCAAGCTGGCTTCAAAGAGTAAAATGATAACCAATACTAAAGGATATAAAAGGAGGTTGCTAGCTTGCCTTATTTATTTCTGGCTATCTTTTGGCTCATCCTCATTATTCTGGCTGAAATGATAATCAAAAAAACGAATAACGCCAAACTTAAATTGATTTTATCAACAAGTACAAAAATCGTGACGATTGTCTGGATCATCTATGCCATTTATCTCGTACAATCTTAAAAGTCGGTTTCAAAGACTCTCTATCAATTAAATAAAAGGGATCTGAGCTGATCCTCTTTTTATATGTCAAGTTTCATCTAAAAATATAAGTTCCAGGCTATTTTAAGACAATAAAATTCTTGCAAAATCTATTGAAATCTAGTAATATAATATCTTGTGAGTATCCCTCACTTCCTGCTAGCAAAGACTAGTAGGCATTAGTCCAAAAGGAGGAGAAATATCAATGGCTAAATACGAAATTCTTTATATCATTCGTCCAAACATTGAAGAAGAAGCTAAAAACGCTTTGGTAGCACGCTTTGACTCTATTTTGACTGACAATGGTGCAACTGTTGTTGAATCAAAAGATTGGGAAAAACGTCGCTTGGCCTATGAAATCCAAGATTTCACAGAAGGGCTTTACCATATCGTTAACGTTGAATCCGATAATGCTCATGCTCTTAACGAGTTTGACCGCCTATCAAAAATCAACGGTGACATTCTTCGTCACATGATCGTTAAGCTTGATGCTTAATGCAAGAACAGTAGACTAAGAAGGTAGACTATGATTAACAATGTCGTACTTGTCGGCCGCATGACTCGTGATGCGGAACTTCGATATACCCCGTCCAATCAAGCAGTTGCGACGTTCAGCCTAGCTGTTAATCGTAATTTTAAAAACCAAAATGGGGAGCGTGAAGCCGATTTCATCAACTGTGTTATTTGGCGTCAGCAAGCTGAAAACTTAGCGAATTGGGCTAAGAAGGGTGCTCTGATTGGGATTACTGGCCGTATTCAAACTCGTAATTATGAGAATCAGCAAGGGCAGCGTGTCTACGTGACTGAGGTGGTTGCGGATAATTTCCAACTGTTAGAAAGTCGTGCAGCGCGTGAAAACAGTGCTGGTGGATCATTTGGTGGTCCTGGCACTCCTGTTGCTTCCAATTTTGGTGGAGATAGCAGACAAGAAGCTGCATCAACACCAGATTTTGGTCGTGATGACAGTCCCTTTGGAGCATCAAATCCAGTAGATATTTCAGACGACGATCTACCATTCTAAGCTATCTTGGATAATGACTAAACTATAAAGGAGAAAAGACATGGCTCAACAACGTCGTGGCGGATTCAAACGCCGTAAAAAAGTTGACTACATCGCAGCTAACAAAATTGAATACGTTGATTACAAAGATACTGAATTACTCAGTCGTTTCGTATCAGAACGTGGAAAAATTCTTCCACGTCGCGTAACTGGTACGTCAGCTAAAAACCAACGTAAAGTAACAGCGGCAATCAAACGTGCTCGTGTAATGGCACTTATGCCGTTTGTAAACGAAGACTAATAAAAAAGCCCTCGAGGGCTTTTTTATTAGTCCGGGAATGACTCGCTAAGGTTTTTTATGATAAAACCTAGTCTTGTAAGCTATATCAAATAAATGAGTCTGGAACAAGCCCAGACTTACTAATGATAAATATCTAACTCTCCACAAAAGATACTGCCAGAGAGGATAATGGTTTGAATATCTCCCTTTGAGTCAGCGGAATGAGGACGGATATTTTTAAATTCAGCAAACGTTTTACTAAAATTTTTTGGAACAACTTCCCAGTGTTCAGGAATACGAATTTTAGCAGATCCAAAACTGACATGCACTTTAATTTCAGGTCGGTTAGTCATAAATTGTGCCTGCCTTAAGTCGATTGTTGATTCACCAAAATTTGCTTCAACGTAAACGATATCAAGGTTTTGTGAGCTAACATGGACATGATCTTCTGAGAAAAATGAGCGGGCGGATGCTTCTCTTTCATGATCATAGTGGTGGGAGGCCTGATAGTCTTTAAATTCTTCAGAATAAATCTTACGGTACTTGCCTAATGAGGGCCTAAACAGATGATTGAGTACTACTCCGATTAGAACGATTCCAACAAATAAAGAGGTTTTGGAGTAGTTGAGGTGTGCAAGATCATGCAGGTAATTGGATAGTATAGCTAATCCAATCGCACCAGGAATAAAACTCTTTTGCTGCCAGGCCAAAAAGAAGAAAAAGGCCATAGCAATCAGATTAAAATTGAGGAAGTCAGAAAGATTTGGGATAAAGGCTATCATAATAAAATAAAGAGCCAATAGGCTAAGGAGAATAGTCCCGAGTGAAAAACGTCTCATAATAAAAACTCCAATCTTTTGGGATAAGAAATCTAATGACATATCAATAGCAATAGGGTTTAGACCAGATGATCTAAACCCTGTTGTCTTATAATTACTAATTATTTCGTGGTGTGATTGGTGCTGAAGCCAAAGCACTTTGAATATTGTAACGTTTTTTGAGGTAAAGTTCACCTGCCAAAGCTATACCACCGATAATCATCATAGGAAGTGGCGCAAGTACAGGATTGATAGCTTTAGGAACAAAGCTAGCGATAGAGACAAAGAGGATCCAAATCAATAAAAAGCCAGCGAGATATAGAGCAGATTTTATGAACTTAGGCCGTTCAGATTTAGGCTTGCCCATATGGCGGTAGATAAAATGATACAGAGCATAGAAGGCAGCTCCACCTGATAAGGAGATAATAATAGTTGTCAAAAAGCCATAAGGATAAGTACTACGGCTGCTGATCATGCCGATCAGTCCATAGAAAAGCGAAAAGAGTGAAAAGATCAATAAGCTGCTATCCATCCACATCAACCAAGGATTTTTATTGGTTTCGGAATCTTGAGACACTTCTTTTGAGCTTGTCTCTTCTGATGATGTGAAGCTTTTAGCCCAAATAGTCGGAGCACCGTAAATTTGGCGAGCGGTCATCCCCTGTTTCTGATGCTCCGTGATGGTTGGAACAATGTCAGATAGGATAGCATCAATTTCTTCGGGAGTTTTGCCATCTTGACTTAATTGATGACTGGCAATTTTTATAAATTCCTGATTTTTTTTGGTCAGTTTTTGTAAATCCATGTGTGATTTCCTTTGATAATGTAATTAAAACCAGCGTTTTCTGATGAAATAAATAACGATGGTCAAGCTGAGGACTGAAGCGATTAAAACGATATACCAAAAAGCATGTTCAAGACCGTTTAAGGGCATCGAGTTGTTTTTAAAGTTCATGCCATAGGCAGAGAAGATAACAGTTGGGATATCGAGCGCCATGGTCATGAGAGCCAAAGTTTTCATAATCGAGTTCTGATTATTGGAGATAATAGAAGCAGATGTCTCGGTCATGACGTTGAGGACGTTTTCATAGATGCTAGCCATCTCAATCGCCTGTTGGGTCTCAATAAGCGTATCCTCCAGGAGATCTTCATCGTCCACATATTTCTTTAAGCTAGAAGCATTACCGGTCAGTTTTTTAACAATTCGTTCATTGATTTTTAGCGAAGCCTTCAAATAGATGATGGACTTTTCCAGCTCCATCATATCGATGAGTTGTTCATTTCTCGTTGCCCCTTCCAACTGGGCTTCAATACGGTCACTCTGCCGATCGATCGAACGCAAGGCGGTCAAAAAGAGCTCAGCATTGCGGTAGAGTAATTGAAAGACAAAGCGGGTCTTCATAAAAGTGTAAAAGCCACGAATGCGATTGTTAAAAAAGTGATCAAAAAGCAGCAGTGGCTCCAGACAGGTGGTAATAACAACATCGTTGGTAACAATGATTCCTAAGGGGATAGTGACATAATAATTTTTGCCATTGCGATCTTCTTGAGTAGGAACATCCACGATAATGAGGGTGTAGTTATCCTCGACACTGATACGCGAGCTTTCTTCAGCATCCAAAGGAGCACGAAGATCCGTGATATCAATGTTGAATTGTTCGGCTAGACTGACGGACTCTTCCTGGGAAGGGTTGACCAGATTGATCCAAGCACCAGGCTCGAATGTTTCGATTTCGTTGAGTTGATTATTAGCAGAAAGAAACACCTGTTTCATAGAAACCCTCCTTCAACATAAGATATAGAGTCCTTAGCAGCACCTCATCTAAGACTATAATACAACAGCGCACCTGAGACTGCTAAGTGAGTTTTATAGATCAGCAGATCTCTAAAGCTGCTTTATATAACTGCTTGTAGGCTGAATACAGACCTCCCTATTATACAATATTTAGTGCATTTTGTGGAGGAAGCTGTTAAAAATATTGCTTATTTTTACTAGTCAAGAAACCAAGTTAAAATGAGGAACTCTTGATAAACTAGACCTATTTTGGTAAACTAAAAAGTAAAGTTTTACATGATAGTTGTGGTCTTCCTCCTAGGGGAGAGGTCGTTTAACTGTTAATAACCTTACATGCGCTTAGATAAAGGAGTTCTTTATGTCCGAACGTGGATTGCTGATTGTTTTTTCTGGACCTTCAGGAGTAGGAAAAGGAACAGTGCGTCAGGAGATCTTCTCAACGCCTGACCATAAGTTTGAATACTCTGTTTCTATGACAACACGTTCTCAACGCCCTGGTGAGGTTGACGGTGTCGATTATTTCTTCCGCACACGTGAGGAATTTGAGGAGCTTATTCGCCGAGGTCAAATGCTGGAGTATGCTGAATATGTCGGCAACTACTACGGAACACCCTTGAACTATGTTAATGAGACATTGGATAAGGGAATTGATGTCTTTCTCGAAATTGAGGTCCAAGGTGCTCTACAAGTTAAGAAAAAAGTTCCTGATGGTGTTTTCATCTTTTTGACACCACCAGATTTAGAAGAGCTTAGGGACCGCCTAGTTGGTCGTGGCACTGATAGTCAAGAGGTCATTGCGCAGCGTATCCAGGTTGCCAAAGAAGAGATTGCCCTCATGCGTGAGTATGACTATGCTGTGGTCAACGATGAAGTTCCTCTGGCTGCAGAGCGAGTGAAGCGGATCATCGAAGCAGAACATTTCCGAGTTGATCGAGTGATTGGCCGCTACAACGATATGATTAAAGATATATAAATGTTAGAAAAGAGAATTGCCTTATGATGTTGAAACCTTCTATTGATAAATTGCTAGACAAAGTGCCATCAAAATATTCCCTCTGTGTGCTCCAAGCCAAGCGTGCTCATGAGCTTGAAGCTGGTGCCCAAGCTACTCAAAATTTCAAATCTGTAAAAACAACACTTCAAGCCTTAGAAGAAATTGAATCTGGTAATGTAACGATTCACCCAGATCCAGAAGCTAAGCGTGCAGCAGAATTGGCACGCATTGAGGCGGAACGTCTTGCAAAAGAAGAAGAAGAGCGCAAGATTAAAGAGCAGATTGCTAAAGAAAAAGAAGAAGAGGGCGAAAAGATCTAAAACCAGCCTTGTTCACAAAGATACGAGGCAAGAGAATAGAACAAGTTGCTCACCTTCGCATACGCTTAGATTAATTAGCTGGTATCCCTTGTACAGCACTTAAAAGTCCAGTGTTTTTAAGCTAGTTGCCTCAAATCTAAAAAGTACCCTGTTACAAAGTAGAGGGGAAGATTTAGTTGTCTAAACTGACAAAGCTAATTCTCAACTCTTGCGTCAGTCTGATAAATTTAGAACAATTACTAAAGAGTCTGGACTTTTGTCCCAGACTCTTGCTTAATTTTTAGATAAATTTTTGCAGAGGAAAGGAGGTATTTATGGACCTTGTTGCACAAATTATTGTGGATATTCCCTTAATGCAGACGGATAAGCCTTATTCTTATTCTGTCCCTGATGATTTACAAGGACTGATTAACTTGGGAAGTCGTGTCCATGTCCCTTTTGGAAAGAACAACCGCCTTCTACAGGGATTTGTAGTTGGTCTTGCAAAAGGACAGGTGGATGGATTGAAAGTGATTGAGACTGTTTTGGATTTTGAACCTGTTCTCAACCAGGAGCAGCTCTCTCTAGCTGATCAGATGCGCCACAGTGTCTTTGCTTATAAGATCACCATTTTAAAGTCTATGATTCCTAGCCTTCTTAATTCTAACTATAATCGGCTATTGCTGCCGACACCAGATTTGTCTCAAGATGACCGTCAGGTTATCTTTGGTAACAAAGATCAGGTAACAGATTCATCATTGCCAACCAACCTAGCTCCTAAAGTAGCTCAGTTGGTCAGAAGTGGTCAAATCAAGGCGACTTATCAAGCCAAGGATAAGAAGACGATCAAGACACTTAAGTATGCCCAGTCTGTTCCAGAAGTTTTAGAAACCGTGGAGTGTTCTAAGCGGGCAAAGCGTCGCCAGCAGCTAAAGGATTTTTTACAGCAGCATCCCCAAAAGCATCTGTTGTCTGATCTATTGAAAGATTTTTCACGTGATCAGGTGAATTTTTTTATTGAGCAAGGGGCGCTTAAAATTAAAGAAGTTCAGGTCAATCGGAGTCAGGAGCATTTTGATAAGGTAATAAAAACGGATTTTCTCAAACTAAATGATGAGCAAAAACAAGCCGTTGAGATGATTACTTCTGCTATTGGTCAGGATAACAAACCTTACCTCTTAGAAGGTATCACAGGATCTGGTAAGACTGAGGTTTACCTCCATATCATCGACCGTGTTCTTAAGATGGGAAAAACGGCGATTGTCTTGGTTCCAGAGATTTCGTTGACTCCTCAAATGACAAATCGTTTCATTTCACGGTTTGGTGAGCAGGTTGCCATTATGCATTCTGGATTGTCAGATGGGGAAAAGTATGATGAGTGGCGTAAAATTCGATCTGGCCAAGCCAGGGTTGTAGTGGGAGCACGCTCAGCTATATTTAGCCCCTTGGAGAATATCGGGGCTATCATTATTGATGAGGAGCATGAGGCAACCTATAAGCAAGAATCAAATCCTCGCTATCATGCTCGAGAAGTAGCCCTTATTCGCTCCAAATATCACAAGGCTGTCCTAGTCTTAGGTTCAGCAACACCAAGCATTGAAAGTCGAGCCAGAGCTAGCCGGGATGTTTATCATTTCATCCAGTTGACTCAGCGGGCTAACCCTCTTGCAAAAATTCCAAAGGTAGATATTGTTGATTTTAGAGATTACTTGGGTCAGCAGGAGACGTCTAATTTCACTCCAATCTTATTAGAAAAAATTAGGGATCGTTTGCAAAAAGGAGAGCAGACAGTCCTTATGCTGAATCGTCGGGGCTTTTCTAGCTTCATCATGTGTCGTGAGTGTGGTTATGTGGATGAGTGTCCTAATTGTGATATTTCATTGACGCTGCATATGGATACTAAGACAATGAACTGTCATTACTGTGGTTTTCAAAAGGGAATTCCCCATACCTGTCCTAATTGTGAGAGTAGAAGTATTCGCTACTACGGAACAGGTACCCAAAAAGCCTATGATGAGCTAGCTGAGCTTTTACCTGAAGCGCGTATTCTTCGCATGGACGTCGACACTACCCGTAAGAAGGGAGCACACGAAAGGATTCTTGAGATCTTTGGACGTGGTGAAGCAGACATACTCCTTGGAACGCAAATGATTGCCAAGGGACTGGATTTTCCTAATGTCACCCTAGTAGGTGTTCTCAATGCAGATACCTCACTGAATCTCCCTGACTTTCGATCTGCTGAGAGAACCTTTCAGCTATTGACACAAGTGGCAGGCCGAGCAGGCCGAGCAGAAAAAGAGGGTGAGGTTTTAATTCAAACCTATAATCCTAACAATTATGCGATTAAACTAGCCAAAGCACAGGACTATGAAGCTTTTTATGCTTACGAGATGAAAGTGCGCAAGCAATTAGCTTATCCGCCTTATTATTACACAATTGGCTTGACCTTATCACATAAAAATGAGGAAGCGGTTATCAAGAAGTCTTTTGCCTTGGTTAAACTGCTTAAAGAACAATTGAGTGATCAGATTAAGATCCTGGGCCCAACGCCAAAACCTATCGCAAGGACTCATAACCTTTACCACTATCAAATCATTATCAAATATCGATTCGAGGATAAATTGGAAGCTGTCCTCAATCAGATTTTAGACTTGTCTCAAGACAAGGATAATAAAGATTTACGCTTAATTATCGACCAAGAACCACAGAACTTTGTATAAAAGAGGATAGGACATTATGACAAGATTAATTTTTATGGGCACCCCTGTATTTGCGGCAACTGTATTAGATGGGCTGCTAGCAGATAACAACTATGACATCGTCGCTGTGGTCACGCAACCAGATCGAGCGGTCGGCCGAAAAAAAGAAATTCGCAGAACCCCTGTAAAAGAATTAGCTCTATCCCATCATCTCCCTGTTTATCAGCCTGAAAAATTATCAGGGTCAGAAGAACTTACAGCACTGATGAACTTAAAAGCAGACGGCATTATTACTGCTGCTTTTGGGCAGTTTCTACCAAGTCAGTTATTAGACAATGTTGATTTTGCCCTCAATGTCCACGCTTCACTTCTTCCCAACTATCGTGGCGGTGCCCCTATTCACTATGCCCTCATCAATGGAGATGAAAAAACAGGTGTGACGATCATGGAGATGGTCAAGGAGATGGATGCTGGTGATATAGTGCAGCAGGCTAGTCTAAAGATTACAGATACGGATAATGTTGGCACCCTATTTGATAAACTAGCTATTTTAGGACGTGATCTTTTACTTGAAACCCTACCGGATTATCTGGAAGGAAAACTAGCCCCCATCCCTCAAGATCCCAACAAAGTTAGCTTCTCGCCCAATATTACTCCAGAACAAGAACGCTTAGATTGGAATAAATCAGCTCGTGAACTCTTTAACCATATACGAGGGATGTATCCATGGCCGGTAGCTCACACCCTTTTGAAGGGACAACGCTTTAAAATCTATGAGGCTGTGGAAGCTGAAGGACAAGGGGAACCCGGTCAAATTATCGAGAAGACAAGAAAGGCGCTCATTGTTGCCACAGGACAAGGAGCCCTATCTTTAAAAACTGTTCAACCCGCTGGAAAGCCCAAGATGGCTATCGGTGATTTTCTTAATGGAGTTGGCCGCCAGCTTGAAGTAGGTGATCAGCTTGGTCAATAATACTCTAAAAACAGCACGCTCAGCTGCTCTAGCGGTCTTAGAAGAAGTTTTTAACAAAGGTGCCTACTCTAATATTGCTCTGAACCGTGTACTGGGAGCTAATCATCTATCTGACCAGGATAAAGGGCTAGCAACGGAGATTGTCTATGGAACAGTTGCAAGAAAGATCACTCTGGAGTGGCAGCTAGCCCACTATATTGACGATAGGGATAAGTTGGAACCTTGGATCTATATCCTATTGATGCTCAGCCTTTACCAGTTAGAATTCCTGGATCGCCTACCAGATCATGCTGTAGTCAATCAGGCAGTTGATTTGGCCAAGGAGAGAAGTAAGACAGGGGCTGATAAGCTGGTCAATGCTGTTTTGCGCAAGATAACACAGAAAGAATTACCAGATCCAGCTCAGATTAAGCGTAAAAACAAACGTTATTCGGTTCAGTATTCTCTTCCTGTTTGGTTGGTCAAAAAAATGATCAGCCAGTATGGTGAAGAGCGTGCGCTTAAAATATTTGAAAGTCTACTCACTCGAAATAAAGCTAGTGCTCGTGTGACTGATCCCAATCAGCTCCAATCCCTCTTGGAGCAAATGAAAGCAAAGCCATCTGAGATTTCGCCAGTTGGACTTATCAAAGAGACTGGTTATTTTGCCGGAACCGCTGCTTTTAAAGAGGGTTTAATAACCATTCAAGATGAGTCCAGTCAATTAGTCGCACCGACTCTAAATATACAGGGAGATGAAAATATTCTAGATGCCTGTGCAGCTCCGGGAGGCAAGACCAGTCATATGGCCTCTTATTTAACCACAGGCCATATAACAGCTTTAGACCTCTATGATCATAAGTTGGATTTGATCCGTGAAAATGCCCAAAGGCTTGGCCTAGCAGCTAAGATAAGTGCTCAGAAACTTGATGCTAGAAAGGTTCATGAGTTTTTCGATCAAGATACATTTGACAAAATCTTAGTTGATGCTCCCTGTTCTGGCATGGGACTTATGCGCCGCAAACCTGATATTAAATACACTAAAGAAATTAAAGATTTTGCTAGCCTGCAGGCAGTTCAACTAGAGATCCTAGAGAGTGTTTGTCAAACGCTCAGAAAAAATGGTATAATTACCTACAGCACTTGCACTATTTTTAGGGAAGAAAATCAGGTTGTGATTGAGAAATTTTTAGCCAATCACCCCAACTTTGAGCAGGTAAAGCTGGAACATGAGCAAGAATCAATTATTTCGGAAGGGTGTATCACCATCACCCCCGAATTGTTTCAGACAGACGGATTTTTCATCGCCCAAATCAAGCGTACGTATTAGCGTGAAAGGACAGTTAAACAGATAAATGGAAACTGCTTTAAGAACTGACATTGGACGTAAGCGGTCTGATAATCAGGATTACATTGGTCAATTTTATAATAAATCAGAGTCTCTCCTCATCATACTAGCAGATGGTATGGGGGGGCATCGTGCTGGTAATATTGCTAGCGAGTTGACTGTGACAGACTTAGGTAAAGCCTGGGAAGAAACTGATTTTATAGATCTGAGTGAGATCCGTGATTGGATGATTGAGATGATCGAGCAAGAGAATCAGAAAGTCCACGAGCTTGGAAAAGAAGAGTCGTTTCGTGGGATGGGCACTACTATTGAGGCGGTTGCAGTCGTTAATGAAGCGGCTCTCTATGCTCACCTGGGAGATTCACGAATTGGTCTCATACGTGATGGGAAATATCAGCAATTAACCACCGACCATTCCTTGGTCAATGAGCTTTTAAAAGCTGGACAAATTACTGAGGAGGAGGCTGCTAGTCATCCTCAGCGTAACATCATCACGCAATCTATCGGTCAGCAAGGTCCTATCGAACTTGATTTAGGTGTCCAGCAGTTGGAATCAGGGGACTATCTTTTGCTAAACAGCGACGGTTTAACCAATATGATTACCACTGACATGATCGAAAATATTCTGATGGCTGATGATGGTAGTATCGTTGATAAGGCCAACCTCTTAGTCGAAGCTGCTAATAAGGCAGGTGGATTGGACAATATTACCGTGGGGCTTCTTCACGTAGAAGGTGAGGCAGCATCATGATTCAGATTGGAAAACTATTTGCAGGACGCTACCGCATCCTCAAGTCTATCGGACGTGGTGGGATGGCAGATGTTTATCTCGCCAATGACCTGATTTTGGAAGGTGAAGAGGTAGCTATCAAGGTTCTCAGAACCAATTATCAGACGGACCAGATCGCTGTGACTCGTTTTCAGCGTGAGGCGCGAGCTATGGCTGAACTTAGCCATCCCAATATTGTCTCCATTCGAGACATTGGTGAGGAGGACGGTCAACAATTCCTTGTTATGGAATATGTTGATGGTTCAGACTTAAAGCGCTATATTCAGGAAAACGCTCCTCTGGCTAACAATGAAGTCGTTCATATCATGGAAGAAGTCCTCTCGGCTATGTCATTAGCCCATGAAATGGGGATTATCCATCGAGATTTAAAACCTCAAAATATTCTTCTTACTAAGGATGGAACCGTTAAGGTTACTGACTTCGGTATTGCAGTAGCTTTTGCAGAGACAAGCCTGACTCAGACGAATTCCATGCTAGGTAGTGTCCATTATCTATCACCTGAGCAAGCACGAGGGTCTAAGGCTACAGTGCAGTCAGATATCTATGCGATGGGGATCATGCTCTATGAGATGCTGACTGGTCATATTCCTTATGATGGAGATAGTGCTGTGACGATCGCCCTTCAGCATTTTCAAAAGCCGCTACCTTCGATCATGGATTTTAATCCAGACGTTCCCCAAGCCTTAGAAAACGTTGTCATTAAAGCAACAGCCAAGCGTTTGAGCGATCGCTATCAATCAACCTACGAGATGAGTCGTGATTTGATGAGCAGCTTAAGTTTCAATCGCAGTCGAGAAGCTAAACTGGTTTTCTCAGATAAGGCTGATACGAAAACTCTGCCTAAAATTGAAAATAGTACGGCTAATACTTCAGCTGAGGAGTTGGTTAAAGCGTCTGATAAACAGAAAAAAAATGATCCTAGTAAGAAACAGCAAAACGCTAATAGTAAATCAAAAAACAAGGAAAAATCACAGAAACATCGTCGCCCATTAGGAGTTTTGGGTAAGGTGTTGATCGGGATTATCTTAGTTATTATTGCTATATTTGTCTTTAGACGCTGGGCTTATCCGATGACAGTAGAGGTTCCCAATACAGGCAATGACACGGTTGAGCAGGCAACTAAGGAGATTACAGATTCAGGCCTTAAGGTTGGTAAAGTAATCGAATCCGATAGTTCATCTGTTGATGAAGGAAAGGTTATCCGAACTAACCCTGAAGCAGGTAGCAGTACCAAGGAAGGTACCCGCATCGATATTTATGTATCCTCTGGCCAGGCGAGTATCACTTTAGATGATTACGTGGGACAAGACTATGAAGAAGTAGTCGCAGAGTTGAAAGAAAAATACGGTCTAGATGACTCTCAGATAGAGATCGTCGAAGAAGCCTCGAGCTATTACGCTGAAGGTGAAATCATCAGTCAGTCACCATCCAAGGGAGAAAAGTTTGATCCATCTGGAGATGATAAAATTAAATTTGTTGTCGCCAAAAATGCGACAGCTGATGATACGTCATCCTACGATAGTTCACAATCTTATGGAGATACAGAGTCAACAGAATCGAGTGACAGTCAGTCAGACTCCGATTCAAACTCAGATACAGCTCCATCATCTTCAGATGATAATACCGCTGAAGGAGATGCCGGAGTAACACCTGAGCCATCATCTCCCCCTGAATCAGCTGGTGGTAATGAGTAAATGAGCAAAGATGCTAATTGATAACTAGAATCTGCTGATTAAAGGATTCAGTCTAAGGACTGGATCTTTTTTAGGTCCTAGGACCTATATTGTTTTCAACGGCTTAGGCTTACTGAAATTTAAATAGATTTTTGTTACAATGGCATCATAAATGGGAAATATCTAAATGTTCGAGAGATAAGGATTGATATGAAAAAATTTCAATTTTTTTTATTGGTTGAAGCCTGTCTATTGGTTTTGGCCCTGCTTGGGGTCTTCTCCAATCGAGTGACCTCCTTTGTACTGATTGTAACTATCATCTTGATGGCTATTATTTTTTATAATCGTGACAGTAAAGGACGTTTCTTACTGACTATCTGTGCTCTATTTCTCTTCTTAGTACTGATGCTCAACCCATTTATGGTAGCAGCTATCCTATTAGCAGTCGCTTATACAATTATCAATCATTTTTCTGAAGTTAAGCATCGGAATCGTTATGCCGTTTTAGAATTTGAAAAAGATCAGTTATCTGTATCTCCCCAACCCAATCAATGGATTGGAGCCAGTCGACACATCAGTAGAGACTTTTATACATTTGATGATATTAATGTGATCAGAGTCAGCGGCTCTGATACGATTGACTTATCGAAAGTGATTGTTAAAGGAAAAGATAATGTTGTTATCGTTCGCAAAGTTTATGGTCCCACCAAGATTGTTGTCCCGCGGGAGGTAGCCATCAAACTTGATGTCAGTGCTATTTATGCTAGTGTATCTTATCTTGATTTTCCAGAATATGATTTACGCAACCAGTCTATAAAATTTGAGCAAGAAGAGGATAAAGAACTGCTGCGGTCAGTCAAAATTGTGGTCAATATCATTGCCGGTTCTGTAGAGGTGGTGCGATCATGAAGCGAAATGATTTTATTTTAATTTTTTTATATGTCAGTATTACTGTCGGCTTTATCATCTTCATTATCTTTGATAGTTTAAATTTAGATTATCGCTCTGTTTTTGCTGATACGACAGTACTGGAGCAGTTTGCTTTTTCTGTTATTTTATTGATGTTCTCTATCAGCTTCCTTTTGATTCTGGTCTGGTTAGTCGTAGATGATAATAGTAAACGTCATATTAATAAAAATCTTAGACGTATTATTAGCAATCAGCCAGTTACGGGACAAAGCGAGACAGAGGTAGGTAAAAACCTAGAGCGTTTATCCAAAAAAATGGGTCGCTTAACCACTACCTTGCAAAAGACAGAAAATGCCTATATTACCAACAGTCGTGCCATCGTGACTCAGGAGCGAAAGCGCATAGCACGAGATCTCCATGATACCGTCAGCCAAGAATTATTCGCTTCCTCTATGATGTTATCAGGCGTAGCCCAAAATATTGATATGCTGAGTAAAGAGCAACTTAAGGAGCAACTAAGCTTGATTGAGTCGACCTTGATGGGGGCGCAAAATGATCTGAGAGTTATGCTACTACATCTGCGACCTACTGAATTAGAAGGGCGGACGCTGTCAGAAGGTATTCAGCTGCTCCTAAATGAGTTAAAAGATAAGAGCAATATCGAAATTGTTTTTAAAAAGAATGTCTCTCATTTGCCTAAAGTGATTGAAGACAACCTCTTTAGAATCGCTCAAGAATTTATTTCCAATACCCTAAAGCATGCTCATGCCAGTCGAGTTGAGGTCTATCTTTTTCAAAATGAAAATGATGTCCAATTTAAAATGATTGATAATGGAAAAGGATTTGATATGGATGCCAGTCGTGAGCTAAGCTATGGCTTGAAAAATATTCAAGATCGTGTTGATGATCTGGCAGGAACTCTATCTATGCTTAGTAGCAAGGGAAGCGGTGTCTCTATGGACATTCATATTCCAATTTTTGAAGAAATGATGACAAAAAATAGCGAGGAAAACGATGACAAACAAGACTAAAATTATATTGGTAGATGATCATGAAATGGTTCGTCTGGGGCTCAGAAGTTTTTTTAATATCCAACCAGACGTTGAAATAATTGCTGAAGCTAGCAATGGACGTGAAGGTGTCGAAAAAGCTTTAGAATTAAGGCCTGATGTTGTTGTCATGGATCTAGTTATGCCAGAGATGGATGGTGTAGAAGCCACTTTAGAAATTCTCAAAGAATGGAAAGAGGCTAAAATTTTAGTGCTAACATCCTATTTGGATAATGAAAAGATCTATCCGGTTATCGAAGCAGGAGCCAAAGGCTACATGCTGAAAACATCCAGCGCTGCAGAGATTTTAAATAGTATCCGAAAGGTAGCTAACGGTGAATTGGCGATTGAAACAGAAGTTGATCAAAAGATCCAATATCACAAGCAACACCCCCAGCTCCACGATGACTTAACAGCACGTGAACGTGATGTCCTAAACCTTCTGGCTAAAGGCTATGACAATCAAAGGATCGCAGATGAGTTGTTTATTTCTCTGAAGACAGTTAAAACTCATGTATCCAATATTCTCTCGAAATTAAATGTTGAAGATCGTACTCAGGCTGTTGTCTACGCTTTCCATCACAATCTGGTTCCACAAGATGATTAATAAATGCTATAATAAAAAGGAATTAGACTATCTGGCAGACCCATTTAATAGGGACTATTAGAAAGTGGGGTTAGAGCATGGATGCCAAAACCAAATATAAGGCCAAAAAAATCAAAGCCATATTTTTTGATATTGATGATACCTTGCGTCTCAAAGACACCGGCTATATGCCAGCATCTATTGAGCGGGTCTTTAAGCAACTCAAATCTAAAGGCATTATTACTGGAATAGCCTCGGGACGTGCTATGTATGGCATTGTTCCAGAAATACAAGCCCTGAATCCAGATTATTTTGTGACGATCAATGGGGCTTTTGTACAAAGTAGTAAGGGAGATGTGATCTACGACAATCCTATCCCCCTTGATATTAAGAAATCTTATGTCTCCTGGGCAAAAGAACAAGGGATTGCTTACGGATTTGCTGGGAAAGATGAGCCTATTGTCTCAGAGCGTAGTGCATTGATTGATAGGGCTATAGAACCTGTTTATGGCCAGTGTCGAGTCGATCCAGATTTTTATCTAGAGCATGATGTTTACCACATGTGGACTTTTTCTGAAAACGATGCTGATTTGCGCTTACCTGAGGAGTTGAAAGACCAATTGCGTCTGGTTCCTTGGCATCCCCATTCATCAGATGTTGTTCTATATGAGACATCAAAAGCTTCAGGTGTCTCTCATGTTTTAAAAGCATTGGATTTAAAACCTGAGAATCTCTTGGTTTTTGGTGATGGACCAAATGATAAAGAAATTTTTGATTTTGCTGGTCTAAAAATTGCCATGGGCAACAGTGTCACGGAATTAAAAGAAAAAGCAGATTTTGTAACAAAAACGGTAGAAGAAGATGGCATTGCTTATGCCTTAGAGGAGTTAGGTTTGGTAGAAAAAGAACTGTATTTTCCACAATTGGATTTAAAAAATATCGAAGGCCCTAAAGCTATAATGAAAACGAATCTTGGATCTTTAACGATTCAGCTGTTTCCTGACCAAGCACCTAAAACAGTGGCCAATTTTATCGCTCTAGCCAAAGATGGTTATTATGATGGTATTATTTTTCACCGCATTATTCCTGATTTTATGATTCAAGGTGGTGATCCGACTGGTACCGGCATGGGCGGTGAATCTATCTATGGCGATCGCTTTGAAGATGAATTTTCAGAAGTGCTTTACAATCTTAGGGGGGCGCTATCTATGGCTAATGCTGGTCCAAATACAAACGGTAGCCAATTCTTTATTGTCCAAAATAAAGAATTCCCTTATTCTGCTAAAGAATTAAAACGTGGAGGATGGCCTGAAGCCATTGCAGATGCCTATGTTTCAGGAGGGACACCACATTTGGACCGTCGTCACACAGTTTTTGGCCAATTATTAGATGAAGAATCTTATGATGTTTTAGATAAGATTGCATCAGTTGAAACTGGAGCTCAAGATCGTCCAGTAGAAGATGTTGTGATTGAGTCTATCGAGGTTATTGAGTGATGAAAATCGGTGACAAATATAAAGGAAGAATTACAGGAATAAAACCCTACGGCGCCTTTGTCCAACTAGAAAATGGAACAACAGGCTTAATTCATATATCTGAGATTAAGACAGGTTATATAGAAAATATCTATGATGTATTGCATATCAACCAAGAGGTGGATGTCCAGGTCTTAGATTTAGATGAATTCAGTGAAAAGGCTAGCCTCTCTATGAGAACATTGGAAGAGGAAAAGCATCATTTTTCGCATCGCCACCGATTCTCAAACAGTCGCTATAAGATTGGATTCAAACCCTTAGAGCGACATATGGATCAATGGATCCGAGAAGGACTAGATTACTTATCACAGTAAAAAGAGTTTGAGACAAAAGTAGTCCTTAGTAAATGAAAAAGTAATGGATTTGAGTTGCACTCCAAAAATTAGTATAAAATCTAACTTTTGGAGTGCTTTTTGCACGAAATGAAGTTAAGAAGATAAATTAAAGAATGATGTGCTAAGACGAAATGAAGGGTCTTTGTCTAAGTCTAGTCAATAGTATGGTGTTCAGGCTTCCAAACTCAGTTACATGGTTTACTACAGACAAAGATCTAAGAGAAAAGCCCCCCTTCAAACGGATTTTAATAATGCTGCTCTACTAGGAGCTCTTTCTGTTAGGACTATTACTGTTGCGAGGGTTCTTGCAGCTTTTAGTCCACATTTGGTAATTAGAAAGGAAACAATGATGACAACACTTTATGACTTTACTGTTAAAAATCAAGATGGTACAGACTGCTCCCTTAATCAATACTCAGGAAAGGTGCTATTGGTCGTTAATACAGCGACCGGCTGTGGCTTAACCCCTCAGTATGAGGGATTACAAGCTCTTTACGATGAGTACAAAGAGCAAGGGTTTGAAATCTTAGATTTTCCTTGTAACCAATTCAAGCAGCAAGCTCCGGGAACAGCCGAAGAAAACAATACTTTCTGTACCCTTAACTATAACACCACTTTCCCACGCTTTGCTAAAATTGACGTCAATGGCAAACAAGCTGACCCACTCTACCAATGGTTGAAGCAAGAAAAGAGAGGTGCCTTGGGTAAGACTATCGAATGGAACTTTACTAAATTTCTCATTGACCGTAATGGCAAGGTTGTCAAACGCTTTTCTTCCACCACAGCACCTAAAAAGATGGCTAAAGCTATTGAAATCTTGCTATAAGAAACAAACCCTCCTTTCTGTTTCTAAACAAAGGAGTGCTTTTAAAGATTTGCTGATTTGCCATACTTTGTGCTATAATTTAGAGCGGTGCTAGAGGAGGTCAGATATTATGGAGAATGATACAAAAACTGAAATTGTCTATAAAGAAGAGGTTCACCCGATAAAAGATCAGGGCCCCATGCTACTGGTCATCACAATCTTGTACGTGATTTTTGCTCTTGGTGGATTTCTAGTGGCCTTATTTAGTGGGAGCGATGATGTACTTGATCCCTTCCACTCTGGTCATTCTTTCGGTTCCCTTCGTGATAATCATTCTCTTTATCTTCATCATCGGTTTGTTCTCCTTGTTGTCAGATAAGCGAAGATGGGAAAAATATCACTGCATTCTACGACCAAGTAGTGTGGAAGCCTATGATTTCAACCTAAAAAGTCGTAGAGAATTTCCTTGGAGCGATATCAGCAAAATTGCCTTGAGTAACAAGTTTATTCCAACTGCTCCTAAATGGTTGCGTGATTCGGGTATTCGTGCTGAGTACCCTGGGCTTCAATTTTTTCATGATGGAGGAACAGAGCCCTTCGCCATTGCTGATTGGGGACTAGGTCCTACCTTTTCAAAGAAAGCTTTTAAAGAAGACATCCACCGCTTTGCACCACATATCACCTTTGAAGGTCTAGATGAACCCCAACAAAGCGATGAAAACAATGATGACCAAGCAATTCAGAGCTACTAATCAAATTCCCATTAAAAGAGATTGGGACAGAAGAATAGCTCACAACAAAAACAGAGACTCCCATTAAAAGAGAGTCTCTGTTTTTGTTTGATCTGAACCTTTTGCCCAGTCTCTTTTTAACTATCAAAATCAAATAAACTAGTTGATAAATAACGCTCACCATTATCTGGAAGTAAGGCAAGAATTTTTTTACCCGCTCCAAGTTCTTTAGCTAATTGACGAGCAGCGAAAATGGCAGCAGAAGAAGAAATTCCCGCAAGAAAGCCTTCCTCTCGACCGATATGACGGCCAGTAGCAATAGCGTCATCAGACTTCACACGAATAATACCATCATAAGACTCAGTATCTAGGGTCTCTGGGATAAAACCAGCAGAGATCCCTTGAATTTTATGAGGACCAGGTTGCTCACCTGATAAGATTGCTGATTCATCAGCTTCAACCGCATAGATCGAAATATCAGGATAGGCACTTTTTAAGGCTCTCGAGACTCCAGAGATAGTTCCGCCAGTACCGACGCCAGCTACAAAAGCGTCCAAACCATCAGCACCAAAAGCATCAACAATCTCAGCACCGGTAGTTTTTTCGTGAATAGCAGGGTTAGCAGGATTGTTAAATTGTAATGGAATCCATCCACCAATTTCATCAGCCAGTTCTTCGGCTTTAGCAATAGCGCCCTTCATCCCTTGACTTCCAGGTGTCAAAACAAGCCGTGCACCATAGCCTTGAATGAGCTTACGTCGCTCAACACTCATAGTCTCAGGCATGGTTATAATAACCTTGTATCCCTTGGCAGCTCCAACCCAGGCCAAGCCAATACCAGTGTTACCACTGGTAGGTTCAATGATGGTATCTCCAGGTTTGATGAGTCCTTTTTTCTCTGCATCTTCAATCATAGCCAGAGCAATACGATCTTTGACAGAAGATCCAGGATTGAAAGCTTCAAGCTTCACATAAATATCAGATTGGTCAGATGGATCAGGATTATGCAGTTTTACAATGGGTGTCTGTCCAATGAGATCGACAATATTGTTATAAATTTTTACCATAGATATCACCTCAGTTCAATTAAAAAGTAAATCTAGTATAGGATCAAAGAAGAATTCTGTAAAATACAAATTCTTTATAAAAGTGATAGAGAATACATATCAAGATGTAGGAACAGCTACAGTTCTGTAACCAGCCTTAGTCACAGAAATTTTACCATTATAGAATTCTGTCAAGTCGTTGAGAAAGTCTTCTATATATTCAGAACGAAGAAATACCTTGGTAAGAATCTTATCTGAGAATTCTGTATCTAGTTCTTGCAGATTACGCTGAGATAAAAAGGATGGAAAAGATTGATACTGAGAATAGGATAATTCTATTTCCACTCCCTCCAATTCTCTAATTTCAACTATACCAGTGTCGTCAATGGCATGAGCTACAGAATTTGAGTAAGCCCTTATTAAGCCACCTGTTCCTAATTTAATGCCACCAAAGTAGCGTGTGACAACAGCGACGACATCAGTTAATTCTTTTTTCTCCAAAACATTAAGTATAGGAATACCGGCAGTTCCACTAGGCTCACCATCATCGCTAGAGCGTTTGATCTCAGATTGTTCACCAATAATCATAGCTGAACAAGAATGGTTAGCCTTATAGTGTTCTTTTTTTATTTGAGCAATATAAGCTCTGGCTTCTTCTTCAGATTCAACATGTTTGAGATGGCAAATAAAACGTGATTTTTTTATGGTATCTTCAACGATAATATCCTTAGCAATAGTTTTAAAATTCATAGGAAAATTTTATCATATTTCATCTTAATTTCGGATAAATAGATGATGGATACATTAGAAGATTATTACGGTAGACAATTTTTGGAATTTCAAATAGAAGAATCAGTGCAGAAATTTTCTAAACAGCGTCCAAGTATGATAACCAGAGAAGGACAGTTATTTTGTGGTCGATGTCAGTCGCACATTGATAGCAGATGGATGCTCCCGGATAAGTCATATTATTGTAGGAGATGTATTGTTTTTGGAAGGGTAACTAGTGATTCTTGTCTATACTCACTACCACAACATCCCTTTCCCAAAGAAAATTATCTAAGATGGCAAGGTCAGTTAACCCTATATCAAGACAAAGTATCTAAACAGCTACTATCGACCTTCTTAAGCAATGAGGATGTCTGGATACATGCTGTAACAGGAGCCGGTAAGACTGAAATAACCTACGCTACGATTGCTAAAGCCCTTAGCAAAGGTTATGCAGTAGCTATAGTGAGTCCCAGGGTTGATGTATGCCGCGAATTGTACTCAAGATGCAAAAGAGATTTTTCCTGTGAAATTAGTCTTTTACACCAGGGGTCAAAGCCTTATAAGCGTAGCCCTTTAGTCATTGCAACTATTCATCAACTCTTTAAATTTCATAGAGCTTTTGACCTAATAATTATTGATGAAGTAGATGCCTATCCGTATTCAGGAAATCCTATGTTGGAGGCAGCGGTTGATCTTGCTTTAAAAAAATCAGGTAGACAAATCTTTTTGACAGCTACTTCAACCAAGCAATTGAATAAGCGGGTTAAGAGAGCACAGCTAAAAAAACTTGAATTGCCTAAAAGGTATCACGATTCTGCCATGGTAGTTCCCAAAATGATCTGGATAGGCAGGTTAACGAGTTTACTGAGTCCGAAGCAGATCAAACTTCCTAAAAGACTCCTACATGATATAGAGCTACAAAGGAAAAGTGGCTACCCATTGCTGATTTTCTACCCAACCATTGAAGGAGGTAGATGTTTTAGTAAAAAAATAGGAGCATATTTTAAGAATGAGACGGTAGCGTTTGTATCTAGTGAATCTGAGGAAAGACTCTCTACTGTTGAACGTTTTAGGACAGGGGAGGTCAACATACTTGTTAGCACAACAGTATTAGAAAGAGGTGTCACTTTCCCCAAGGTAGATGTCTTCATTGTGGAAGCTTCTCATAAGTTATATACTGCCTCTGCTCTTATTCAAATGAGCGGGCGTGTGGGAAGAAGTAAAGAAAGGCCGGAAGGTTTATTAAATTTTTACCATAGTGGTAAAACAAAAGCGATGGTACAGGCAATTAAAGAAATTAAGCAAATGAACAAAAAGGCAGGCAAATAAATGGAGTGTTTATTATGCCAACAAAAAATCAGAAAAGAAAAAAGTCTAAAGCAATTATTCGAACTAAAAGAACAATACGATATTTGTTACGATTGCCATTTAAAATTTGAAACCATTGGAGATAAACACTGCAAATGGTGCCACAAGATAGGAATTGAAGGGCTGTGCAGAGACTGCCAAAAATGGCAAGAGAGCGGCTATACGGTAGATCATAAAGCATTATATACTTACAACAGGGCTATGAAAAAATTTTTCTCAAGCTATAAATTTAGTGGGGATTATATGCTAAGATATTGTTTTCAACAGGACATACAATCGGCTCTAAAAATCTATAAAGATTTTGTAGTAATTCCTGTTCCCATAAGCCGTAAAAATTTTAGTCAAAGAAAATTTAATCAAGTTGAGGGACTATTGGAAGCGGCGCACATCAATTTTCAATCCCTGTTAAGAGTCGATGAAAGCAAAAAAATAGAGGACCAATCTAGAAAGACGAAAGTGCAAAGATTAGAAACAAAGCAGTTCTTTTCAATCACAAAAGATCAAAAATTGCCTCCAAAGGTGGTGATTGTTGATGATGTTTATACAACTGGTAAAACACTAATGTTAGCCAAAGAAATATTGTATGAAAATGGTGTGGAAAAAATAAAAACTTTTTCATTGGCAAGATAATGGCTTGCAAAAAATGAGGTAAAGAAGTAAAATAATTATAAAAGAAAGCGTTTTACGCAAGAAAGAGGTAGTCTATGATCACATTTAACATCCGTGGTGAAAACATCGAAGTTACTGAAGCGATCAGAAATTATGTAGAGCAGAAGCTCCTGAAAGTTGAAAAATATTTCAATGATAATCAAAATCTGAACGCCAAAGTCAACCTCAAAGTTTACCGAGAAAAAACTGCTAAAGTTGAAGTGACCATCCCAATTGGAGCAGTTACATTGAGAGCAGAGGATGTTTCACAAGATTTATATGGTTCAATTGATCTTGTTTCTGATAAGATTGAACGTCAAATCAGAAAAAACAAAACAAAAATCGCCAAAAAACATCGTGAAAAAATTGCGGTTGGAGAGATCTTTTCTACTGATTTCATCGCTGAAGAAAATGAAGAGGCTTCAGACATTACCATTGTTAGAACAAAAAATATTGACCTTAAACCAATGGATGCAGAAGAAGCGGTTTTACAAATGGATTTGCTCGGACATGACTTCTTCATCTATAAAGATTCTCAAGATGACTCTGTTAATGTTATCTACAAGCGTGAGGATGGAGCCTATGGCTTAATTGAAGCAAAAAAATAAATACTTCAAAGAACATTCTTATGAAGCCTCAATCATAAGGATGTCTTTTAATATCACAAGGTCATCTGATTTTAAAAAATAAAAAGAAAAATGAGTTGACAAGAGGCGTAGAAGTATAGTAGAATAATGGAGTTGTCTCGAGAGGACAACAAAGACCTTTGAGAACTGAATAGACAAGAAACCAAGCGTGCGGGTTGTAGGAATACGACCTGTCAAAAAAAGAACAATAAGTCAGAAGTGACTGAGTAAGATTAACTTTAAATGAGAGTTTGAT